>DATJPQ010000187.1:0-13907 GCA_035506315.1 Opitutaceae bacterium | reverse complement strand
AGCACCTGCGGCAGCATCTCAACCAGCGTCACTTTCGTGCCGAGCGCGTTGTAGAAATAGGAAAATTCGACACCGATTGCGCCCGCGCCGACGACGATGATCGACTTCGGCAGGGTTTTGCCGGCGAGCGCCTCCCGCGAGGTCATCACCCGCACGCCATCGTATTCCAGCCCGGGGATGCGACGCATCTTGCAGCCGGTGGCAATGAGAATGTTCTTCGTGCGGTAGAATTTCCCTTTGAGTGCACCCTCGGTCAGCGAAACCATCCCCGGGGCGCTCACCTGCGCCTTGCCCACCAGGTAATCGACCTTGTTCTTCTTGAACAGGAATTCGATGCCCTTGGCCATCTGGCCGGACACGGTGCGCGAACGCTCTATCACCCTGGCGAAGTCAAAGGTCACGTCCTTCGCGCCGAGGCCATACACCTCGGCCTTCTTCATTTTCTGATAGAGCTCGGCGCTCTTCAACAGCGCCTTGGTCGGGATGCAGCCCCAATTGAGACAGGTGCCGCCCGCCCGCTCCATTTCGACGCAGGCGACTTTTTTGCCGAGCTGGCCGGCGCGAATTGCGCCCGCGTAGCCCGCCGGTCCGCCGCCAATGACAATCAGGTCGTATTCGGTGTTTTCGGCCATGAGAGAGTGTAGTGCGGCGCAACCGTCGTTCCACCCGGAGGAACCGTCAAATTGAAACATGCAAAACCACCCAACGCACGCGCCCCCCTGGATCGTCGGCTCGTCCGAAGCGCGGTCAACCTGACCGCATCCCCCGGTAGTGGCATAGTTTGCTGTAGCGGCGGTCTATGACCGCCGGTTTTTCCCTGGGACGGCGGTCATAGACCGCCGCTACGGTTTTTCGAACTGAACCATCACCGCGCTCTCCCGCCTCAGATATCGATCACATCGTCGCGTTTGGGCGGCGGAGGCGGAGCCACGGCCCGGCGACGGGGGGAGCCCAGCACGCTATTCATCACCATGCTGGTCACGCTCACGATGATCGAGCCGCCCAACGCCGACCAGAAGCTCGCCACGGTGAAGCCATCGACAATCTTTCCGACGAAATAAAACAACAGGGCGTTGACGATGAGGACGCCAAACCCGAGCGACAGGATGATAAATGGCAGCGTGAACAGCAACAGCACCGGACGGAGCACGGCGTTGCAGAAGCCCAGCAATATCGCAACGATCAGCAGCGTGACGCCGTTGTCGTATGAGATGCCGGAGATCAGTCGCGCCGCAAGCGCCACCCCGAGTGCCAGCACAGCCCAACGCAAGAGCAGGTTGAACAGCGAATTTTTAGAATATCCATTCATCGAGCGTTTGCAGTGTGGTCGATTGTCCCCAATCGGGGCGAGCCCCTTTTCGATCCAAGAGCACCGCCCGGCAGCCGGCAGCACGCGCCGCTTCGATGTCCTTGCGCTCATTTCCGATATAGGCGAAGCCGGCACAGTCGCACCCGAGGCGGGCGGCGAGAGCGGTCATCGTTTGCGCCGCCGGCTTGCGCCAGCCGACCTCGAGCGAGGTCAGCAGCACATCGTAGCTGGCGCCCAATCCGGCGGCCACCACATCCTCTTCGACCAGTTCGCGCTGCATGCCGTAGGGCACATCCGTGAAAATGCCGATGCGACCGCCACGCTCCCGGATGCGCCGGAGACATGGCAGCGCATCGGGAAATGGTCGCGTCCGCTGGCGGAAAATTCCGAAAAAAGCCCGCGCGCCCACCAGCGCGTCAGGCTCGCCGGTCAGTTGCCATTCCTTCCACAATGCCGCGAGAATCGTGGCAAACGGGATTTCTTCCAGGCGCGGATTCAGCCGCGTGTTGTACCGCCGGAGCACCGCGCTTCCGCTGGCGGTCTCCGCCGCCGTCAACCCGCGCCGAAGCAGGCTTGCGGCCAACGCCTGGAGCGCCTCCGAATAATGCGCTTCCCAACTGAACGGGATGCCTTCGTATTCGAGCAGAGTATCGCCCAAATCAAACGCCACGACCGCCGGACCCGCTGGTTTCATCGCCCATAATTTTCCCGCCACCGCCTTCAAGGCGAGCCATGAATATCGTCGTCCTCCAGGATTATCTCCGCAGCGGCGGCACCGAGCGCCAGTCGCTCCTGCTGGCGCAGGCTTTTGCCGCGGCGGGCCACCGGACGACGCTGCTGACCTTCCGGCCGGGCGGAGCCCTGGCCAACCCGGAGGCCGGAGTGGAACGCCGCGTCTTGCAGCCGTTCGACACGGGATTCGACTGGTTCGCTCCCGGGCTCGTCCGGACAGCCCGCACCCTCGCGCCCGATGTGCTGATCTGCATGGGCCGCATGGCCAACTGCTATAGCGGCCGGCTCCAGGCGTGTCTCTCGCGCACGGTCGTCGTCGCCACCATGCGCACCGGCAAATCTCTGCCGTGGCTCTTCCGCCGTTCGTTGCAGCGAGTCCGCCATATCGTCGCCAACTGCCGCGAGGCCAGGGAAACACTGATCGCGCAACACGGACTTCCCGCCGGACGGATCTCCGTGATCTACAACTCGCTTGTATTCCCACCCACCGCATCGCTGACCCGCAATACCGCCCTGCGCGCCCAATATGGTGCCGGCGACTCCACCACCGTGCTGCTTTGCGTGGCAATGTTTCGCCCGGAGAAAAATCAACGCGCCTTGATCGAGATCGCCGCGGGCCTGCCCGCCGATCTTGACTGGCAGCTCTGGCTGGCCGGCGACGGTCCGGAGCGCGTCGCCTGCGAACGCCTTGCCACCCGGATTAACCCCGCCGCCGATCACATCAAGTTTCTCGGCTGGCAGCGCGATCCCACCCCACTCTACTCCGCCGCCGATATCGCCGTGCATGCCTCCGGGAGCGAGTCGCTCTCCAACTTTCTCATCGAGGCCCAGGCCCACGGCCTGCCCGCCGTCGCCTACCAAGCCCAGGGCATCGCCGAGTGTTTCGTACCCGGCGACACTGGTTTCGTGATCCCGCGCGACGATCCCGCCGCTTTCCGCGCCCGCCTCGCTGCCTTCGCGAGCGAGGATGCCGCCACCCGCCGGTCCCGCGCCTCCCGTGCCCAAACCTACGCCCGCACCACGTTCGATCGCTCCCGCCAAGTGGTTGCCTATCTCGAATTGTTCGCCAAGCTCGTCTCCGCCTCCACCCCATGACCAACAAGCAGCGCCTGGACCTCATCGAGCAACACATCCGCGAGCACAAGTATTCCGATCTGCACACGCTCGCGGCCAAGTTTTCGATTTCGCTCTCAACCGTGCGGCGCGCGCTCGACGAACTTGAGGCCCGGGGCGTGCTGCGCCGCCACCACGGCGGAGCCTCCCTCGTCGGAACGGACGAGGTGGAAAAGGAATTCGATTTCATCGCCCGCGACGAACGCATGGCCGGGGAAAAGTACGCCATCGCGCTCGCCGTGGCCGAGCAGGTGCAGCCCGGCATGACGATCTTCCTCGACGGTGGCACCTCCACCTACGCCGTGGCGCGCCTCCTGGTGAACAAGCGCCTGCAGGTCATCACCAACTCACTTCCCATCGCCGGTCTCTTCGGTGAGATCGGCTCGCTCGAAACCATCGTCACGGGGGGCAGCATCCAAAGCCGCCTCGGCGTGATGGTCGGCCCGCAATGCGAACTGGTCCTCAGCCAGATGCACGCCGACCTCGCCATCCTCGGCGGCGCCGGCATCACCGAGGCCGGCGTCTGGAATCACAACGCCCTCGTGGTCGCCGCCCAGCGCAAAATGATCTCCGCGGCCGAGCGCACCATTTTCGCCCTCGATCACAGCAAATTCGGCCGGAAAGCCCTCGCCCTCACCACCAGCTTCGACCCGCGCCTGACGATCGTGACCGATTGCCGGCCCGAGGCCGCCATCGCCCAGACCGTGGTCACCGCCGGTGCCCGGCTGATGATCGCCGCGCAAGCTTCCGCGCGCAGTTGAGTTTTCCCGCCCGCTGCTCTTCGTGGAGCGTGTGGTTTCCGCCGCTTCGCATCCTTCGCCGTCCCGCCTCGAGTGCATCCGCCTGCGTGGTGTGCACCAGAATAACCTGCAGGGGTTCGACCTCGATCTGCCGCTCGGCCGGTACATCGCCGTCACCGGGCTGAGCGGCACGGGCAAGAGTTCGCTGGTGTTCGACACCCTCCACGCCGAGGGCCAGCGCCGCTACGTCGAGACCTTTAGCGCCTACACCCGCCAGTTTCTCGAATTGCTCCACAAGCCCGCGGTCGACTCGATCGAGAACATCCGGCCGTCGATCGCCATCGCGCAGACCAACACCGTCAAGACCTCTCGTTCCACGGTGGGCACGATGACAGAGCTCACCGATTTCGCCAAAGTGTGGTTTAGCCACGTGGCCGAATGCTTTGACCCCGTGACCGGCGAAAAGGTCGAGGATGACACCCCCCAGACGATTTGGGCCAAGACCGCCGCTGCCCAATCCGGCCAGACTGTCGTCGTCGCTTTCAAAGTCACGAAACCCGCCAAACTCACCTGGCTCGAGATTCTCCAGAACCTCCGCAACCAGTCCTACGTCCGCGTCCTCGTCCCCACTCCGGGTGGCCGCGAGCGTGAGCGAGTGGACCCCAACTCCGTGGCTTCCGCCGCCGCGCCACTCGCCGCCCACCGCGTCGACACTCTGCTGTCCGACGACTCTCCGCTTTCCGCTTCCCGCTCTCCGCTCTCACCGTCCACGCTCTTCGTCGCCCAGGACCGCCTCTCCCTCTCGCCTGACAACCAGACGCGCTTCCTCGAAGCCGTTGAAACCGCCCTGCATTTCGGTCAGGGACAGGTTTTTATTTTCAGCGAAACCGCCGGCGGCGGATTTACGGAAAAAGGCCACTACTCACGCGGTCTGCACTCGCCCAAAACCGACCGCACGTTTCGCCCCGCCACTCCTCCGCTGTTTTCCTTCAACTCGCCCCTCGGTGCGTGCCCGAAATGCCGCGGTTTTGGCCGCGTGATCGAGATCGACTACCGCCTTGCCATCCCCGACCAGTCGCTCTCCATTGACGACGGCGCGCTCAAGTGCTGGGAGGGCGAGGTTTATTCGGGTTCCAAGGACGACCTGAAGGTCTTCGCCCGGCGGAAAAAGATTCCGACCAACGTCCCGTTCGCCTCGCTTACGCCGGAGCAAAAGGCCTTCGTCATCGACGGCGAACCGGGCTACGGCGAAGAGAACGGCAAGACGTGGCCGCGCTATTGGTACGGCGTGAAGGGTTTCTTCCGCTGGCTCGAGAAGAACACCTACAAGATGCATGTCCGGGTGTTTCTCTCCCGCTACCGCGCCTACAATCCCTGCCCCGACTGCCGCGGCACGCGCCTCCAGCCCGAGGCGCTCTGCTGGCGCTGGCAGGGCCGCACCCTCCCCGAGCTCTACGCGCTCCCGGTCACAGGACTTCTCACCCTGCTGACGCGTAACCCGGAACCCGAAACCCGGAACTCGGAACCCGGAACCCGGAACCCGAAACTAGAAGCGCACAGCGCCACCCTCGCCTACGAATCGATGCTTACCCGTCTTCGTTACCTGGAGCAGGTCGGCCTCGGCTACCTCACCCTCGACCGCCCGTCGCGCACGCTTTCCGGCGGCGAGGTGGAGCGTGTGAACCTCACCTCCTGCCTCGGTACGTCGCTCGTTGACACGCTCTTCGTCCTCGATGAGCCGAGCGTCGGCCTGCATTCCCGCGACATCGACCGGCTCATTGGCATTGTCCGCACCCTCACCGACGCCGGCAATACTGTCATTGTCGTCGAGCACGACGAGGCGATGATCCGCGCGGCCGATCACGTTGTCGAAGTCGGACCTGAGCCCGGCGCCCGCGGTGGCCACATCGTTTTTCAGGGCACTTTCGACGATCTGCTGCGTGCGCCGCAGAGCATCACCGGTGCCTATTTCTCCGGTCGCCAGCGCGTTGATCCTCCCACCTACCGCCGCCCGGTTTCCGTATCGGGTCGAGAATCAAAAATCCAAAATCAAAAATCGGAAATTTCCGCCACTCCCTGGCTCCGTTTCACCAACGTCACCAAGCACAACCTCGCCGGCTTGAATTTTTCGCTACCCCTTCAACGCCTGGTTTGCCTGTCGGGCGTTTCCGGTTCCGGCAAATCCACCCTGCTCGACAATGTCGTTTACCAGGGTCTCCTGACCCAGCGGCAGCAGCTCACCGAAGAGCCCGCCTCCATCGAAAAGATCGAGGGTGATCTCGATTTTTCCGAGATCGTGCTCGTCGACCAAGCGCCGCTCTCGCGTACGCCGCGTTCCAACCCCGCGCTCTACTCCGAGGCCTGGGAGCTCATCCGGGAGCTGTATGCCGCCACCCCGGCCGCGCAGGCCGCCGGCTTCAGCGCGTCGAGTTTTTCCTTCAACAGTGGCGATGGCCGCTGCGATCACTGTCAGGGGCTCGGTTATGAACGTGTGGAGATGCAGTTCCTCTCCGACGTCTTTGTCCCCTGTCCCGTCTGCGACAGCCGCCGCTTCAAGCCCGAGGTCCTCGCCATCCAATGGCACGGCCGCTCCGTTGCCGATCTACTGAACACCAGCATCGACGACGCTCTGCCGCTTTTCGCCGAGCATCCCGCCATCCAGCTCCGCCTCGCCGCACTCGAAGCCGTAGGCCTCGGCTACCTCACCCTTGGCCAGCCGCTCAACACCCTCAGTGGCGGCGAAGCCCAGCGCCTCAAGCTCGTTCGTTACCTCGGCGCCGTTGCAGGCGGGAGTTGCGAGTTCCGTGTTCCGAGTTCCGAGTTAGTTAACTCTCAGCCCTCATCTCCCGGTTCTCAACTTTCCGCCTCCAACCCGGAACCCGAAACCTGGAACCCGGAACCTTCTCCTCTCGGCGCGCTGTTGCTGCTGGACGAACCGACGACCGGCCTGCATCGCCACGACGTGAAGCGGCTCCTGGGTGTGCTCCAGCAACTGGTCGACCGCGGTCACAGCGTGATCATCATCGAGCACAACCTCGACGTGCTTAAATCGGCTGACTGGATCCTGGAGATCGGTCCCGACGCCGGCGCCGCCGGCGGCCGCGTCGTCGCCGAGGGCCCGCCCGAGGAGATCGCCCGCGCCGCCACTGCCACCTCCCCCTTCCTCCGCGCCGCCCTCGAGCGGCCGCGCGAGAGTTCTGAGTTCGGAGTTTCGGGTTTTGAGTTGGCCGTCGCGGAAGCTTCCGACGGTTTCGTTCGTAAACCCGGAACCCGAAACCCGGAACCCGGAACTCGTGAGCCTGCGCTTACGGTGCTCGGTGCCCGCGAGAACAACCTCAAGAACCTTTCGCTCACCATCCCGCACCGGCAGCTCAATGTCGTTACCGGTGTCTCAGGTTCGGGCAAATCGACCCTCGCCTTCGACATCGTGTTCGCCGAGGGCCAGCGGCGCTTCATGGAATCGATGTCGCCCTACGCGCGGCAGTTCGTGGAGCAGCTGGCCCGGCCCGCCATCGACCGCGTGAGCGGCATTCCGCCGACCGTGGCCATCGAGCAACGCGTGACGCGCGGCTCCCGCAAATCGACGGTCGCCACCATCACCGAGGTCGCCCAATACCTGCGCCTCCTCTACGCCAGGCTCGGCGTGCAACACCATCCCGACACCGACCGCCCGGTGACGCCACTCTCGGTCGGCCAGCTCAAACGGCTGCTCGCCCGCGTGCTGGCCACGCCCCAGGCGAGAAAGGCGAAGCATCTCTACCTGTGCGCCCCGCTCGTGCGTGGACGCAAGGGACACCACCAGCCCATCGCCACGTGGATCGCCGCGCAGGGCTACCCGCTCATGCGCGCCGACGGCCACCTCCTCGCCGTCGAGGCGTTCGTGAAACTCGACCGTTACAAGGAACACGACATTGAGGTCGTCGTCGCCGACCTCAAGAAAGCGGAAAGCGGAGAGCGGAAAGCGGAAAGTTGCCTCGCAGAGGCGCTGCAAGTTGGCAAAGGAGCGTGCTTCCTGCTGTTGCCGGGCGGCGAAATCCTTTCGTGGTTTTCGACCACGCGCACCGACATCGCGAGTGGCGAATCGTTTCCCGAACTCGATCCGAAGCATTTCTCCCACAATTCGCCGCGCGGCTGGTGTCCGACCTGCCGGGGACACGGGCGCGTGTTTCCCTGGATGCTCGAACCGGATGACGAGGAGGACGACGATCCTGCGGCACGCTTGCGGGCCTTCGGTATCGAATCGGAGGAAGACGTCTCCGACGCCGGCACGCCCTGCCCTGACTGCCATGGCGCGCGGCTCAACCGCATCGTGCGCGCGGTGAAGCTGCATCTCCGCGGCAAGCAGCCGCCGCTCTCGCTGCCCGAGCTGCTCCGGTCCACGCCCGGCGAATTGCTCGCCCGGTTGCGCCAGCTCGACCTGGATGCGCGCGGCCGGATCATCACGCAGGACATCGTGCCGCAGATCGAGGAACGGTTGAAATTCCTCGGACACGTGGGGCTCGGTTATCTCGCGCTGGAGCGTCCCACCGACACGCTCTCCGGGGGCGAGGCGCAACGCATCCGGCTGGCGGCCCAACTCGGCACCAACCTCGCCGGCGTGCTCTATGTGCTCGATGAGCCCAGCATCGGTCTGCACGCCCGCGACAACGAACGGCTCATCGCGATGCTCGAAACGCTGCGCGACAAGGGCAACACGCTCCTCGTCGTCGAACACGACGATGAGATGATGGAGCGCGCCGACCACATCATCGACCTCGGCCCCGGCGCCGGCGTGCATGGCGGCGAATTGCTGGCCAGCGGCACGCCCGCAGAGATCCGAAAGTGCGACCAGTCGCTGACCGGCCTGTTTCTGACGAAGGGCATCAGTCACCCGCTGCGCGGCGAATACCGTTCGGTTCCGAGGTGGAGCGGCTTGACCTCAAGATGCTCTCAGCGCGTTGGGCTTGCCCGCCGTGGCGGGGTCAACGCGCTCCACCCCGATCTTCTCGAGCTGAAAGGCGCCCGGTTCCGCAACCTGCGCGGCTTCGATCTGCGTCTGCCGCTCGGGCGGCTCATCATGGTCGCCGGCCCCAGCGGCGCCGGCAAATCGACGCTTTTCCGCGATCTGCTCGGCCCCGCCGTTGCCCACGCGATCAAACAAAAGAAGGCCCGCGTTTCCGGCCGTGAATTCGTGAAAGCCACCGGGTGGGATTCCGCAGATCCCGTATTTCGTGAGTCAGCGAGCTTGCTCGCGCCCAGACAAACCGCGCGAGCCTTTCGACAGGCTCAAGGCCCTGAGCTTGTCGAACGGGCAAGCTCGCTGCCTACGATAAACAGGCGGGCGCTCAGTGAACCACCGTTTGCGGAGCTCCGCTCTGCAAACGGCTTCCGCTCCGTGATCGAGGTCGATCAGGCGCCCATCGGCAAGACGCCGCGTTCCACGCCGGCGACCTACCTCGGTATCTTCGATCTCATCCGCCAGTTCTTCGCCTCGCTGCCCGAGGCGAAGATCCGCGGTTACACCGCTTCGCGCTTCTCGTTCAACACCACCGGCGGGCGCTGCCCCACCTGCGAGGGCGCGGGACGCATCCGGCTGGAGATGGCATTCATGCCCGACACCTATCTGCCGTGTGACAACTGCCGCGGCTCGCGCTACGGCGCGGAGTTGAGCGACATCACCTGGAAAGGAAAAACCATCGGCGATGTGCTCCAGCTCACGTTCGAGGAGGCCGCGGTGTTTTTCGATTTTCACTCGCAGCTCAAGGCCGTCTGCCAGCTCATGGTCGATTGCGGACTCGGCTACCTGACGCTCGGGCAGAGCTCGCCCACCCTCTCGGGCGGCGAAGCGCAACGGTTGAAGCTGGTGACCGAGCTGTCGCGCGGTTTGCAGAGCTACAAGGAGCGCAGCCGCGGCCTCCAGCCGCATAACTTGTACCTGCTGGAAGAGCCGACGATCGGTCTGCACCTGAGCGATTGCGAGAAGCTCATCCGCGTGCTGCACGCGCTGGTCGATCAGGGTCACACGGTTGTCGTGATCGAACATCATCTCGACCTGCTTGCCGAGGCCGACTGGATCGTGGAGCTCGGTCCCGATGGTGGCCCAGCCGGCGGCGAGTTGATCTACCAGGGTCCGCTCGCCGGCCTGCTGAAAGTGAAACGCAGCCCCTCCGCACCGTATCTGCAAAAGAGGCTAAATGCGTAAAGCCGCTCCTACAGTCACAATCGGCGGGATTCGGCGATCCCGCCCTACAAGATTCAGCGGAGCGTGAAGGTTGCTTCCTTCGTGTCTTCGGAGTTGGTGCCGACGAACACGTGGAATTCGCCCGGCTCGGCCTCCCACTGGCCGCGCGCGGTGTAGAACGCCAGGTCCGCCGTCGTGAGTTCGAACGTCACCTCTTTCGCCTTTCCCGGCGCCAGTTCCACCGCGCGGAAGCCTTTCAGCTCCTTCACGGGGCGCGTCACGCTGCCGACGAGGTCGCGCACGTAGAGTTGCACGATCTCCTTGCCCGCGCGCGCGCCGGTGTTGGTCACTGTCACCGTCACGCGGAGCGTTTCGCCCGCCGCGATGACCGGCTGGCTCAGGCGGATGTCCGAGTAGCCGAAGGTCGTGTAGCTGAGACCGAATCCGAACGGATAAAGCGGCGTGTTGGGTGAGTCGGTGTAGTGCGACCAGAAGACTTCGCCTTCGCTGTTCGCGGGCCGGCCCGTGTTCTTGTAGCTGTAGTAAAGCGGCAGCTGACCGACGGAACGCGGGAAACAGGCTGGCAGCTTGCCCGAGGGATTGTAACGGCCGAACAACACATCGGCAATGGCATGGCCGGCCTGCGAACCCAGCTGCCATGCCTCAACGACGGCCGGAACGTTTTCGGCCAGCCACGGA
Organism: Opitutaceae bacterium; assembly: GCA_035506315.1. GTDB lineage: Bacteria > Verrucomicrobiota > Verrucomicrobiia > Opitutales > Opitutaceae > MWDT01. The sequence goes on along the minus strand of DATJPQ010000187.1, from coordinate 3,154 downwards.
ATCGTCAGCGGGCGGCCATTCATCAGCACCACCACCACATGCGGGTTGGCGGCGAGAACTGCCCGCAGCAACTCGTCCTGCAGGCCCTTGAGTCCGATGTCCACCTGACTGCGACCTTCGCCTGATTGGGAGGCCCCCTCGCCCAGCGCGAGGATCACGACTTCCGCCTGGCGCGCCGCCGCGACGGCCGCGGGGAATCCCGAGCGGTCGGTGGTGTTGAAAACGACATGCTTCCGAAAACCGGCTTCGCCGATCGTGAGCGCGGCGCCCTGCGCATAGACGACATCGGTCCCCGCGCCGACCGCCGCCTGGATGCCCTGGAGGAGCGACACCGCCGAATTGGGCAAGGCCTGCGCACGCCAGTTGCCGAGCGGCGCATCCTGGTCGGCGGCCAGCGGACCGATCACAGCGATGCGGCGGAGACCCGGCGCGAGCGGCAGCAGCTGGCCCTCGTTTTTCAGGAGGACAATCGACTTGCGGGCCACGTCGCGGGCGACGGCAAGGTGCTCCGGCACGAGCAGGGTCTGCTGTTCGCGCTGCGGATCGCAATAACGATAGGGGTCGTCGAAAAGTCCCAGTGCAAACTTCACGCGCAGAATCCGCCGTACGGCGTCATCGATCAGCTTCACGTCCACCCGGCCGGCTTGCACGAGCTGAGCCAGCTGCCCGATGTAAGCTCGCGATTCCATGTCCATGTCGCTGCCGGCGGTGAGGGCGATCTGCGCGGCGTCGGCGAGATCTTTCGCCGTGCCATGATTGATCATCTCGCCGATGGAGCCCCAATCGGAAACGACGAAACCGGCGAAGCCCCACTCGCCTTTGAGGATGTCGCGTTGCAGGTGCACGCTCCCGGTCGAGGGCACGCCGCCGATTTCATTGAACGAATTCATGAACGTGGCCGCGCCGGCGGCCGCAGCGGCCCGGAACGGCGGCAGCACCACGTTGCGCAGCGTCTGCTCGGAAATGTCGACGGTGTTGTAGTCGCGGCCAGCCTCGGCGAAGCCGTACGCCGCATAGTGCTTGGCGCAGGCGGCGATGGTGTCGACCGCCGCCAGATCCTGGCCCTGAAAGCCGCGGACACGCGCCGCTGCGATCAACCCGCCGAGATACGGATCTTCGCCGGCGCCCTCCATGATGCGGCCCCAGCGGGCGTCGCGGCAGATGTCGACCATCGGCGCGAAAGTCCAGTTGATGCCCGCCGCGGCCGCCTCGGTGGCGGCGATTCGCGCCGAGGCCTCGATGGCGGCCAGATCCCAGCTCGCCGACTCGCCGAGCGGCACGGGGAACATCGTCCGGTAGCCGTGAATCACATCGAGGCCGAACAGCAGCGGGATGTGCAGCCGGCTGTTTTCCACTGCGACCTGCTGCGCCTTGCGCGTGGCGGCGGCGCCGACGACGTTGAGCAGCGAGCCCACCTGGCCGTGCTCGACCTGTTCGTAGAGATCGAGGTCTTTGCCGCCCGCCGGCGCCGGTCCGGTGAAGTCGAACCCACTGCTGTACTGGTTGAGCTGGCCGATCTTCTCCTCAAGCGTCATGCGCTGGAGGAGATCGTCGATCTTCCTTTCGGTTGCGGGAACGACCAACGGAGAAGCCACGAGCGTATACGTCATTGTGAAAAAAATTGCTGCGCGCCCAAGCGCTTGGCGAGAGATGCGGTGGGACAACATGCACTGTTTGTGCCCGGGTCGGGCACGGGGAGTCAAACCCTGGCCGCGTCCCGCATTGCGAGGCAGTGGAGTTGAGCCGTTTCCCGCCCCAATCCCGCTCGCAATGTGCCGAGACGCGGAAATCCGAAATCCGAAGCTCGAAACTCGAAACAAAATAAAAACCCGAATGCGGAATAATCAAAACTGACCGAAGAAAGGACGTTTCGAGATTTCCGATTTTCCCGAGTTGTTTCGGATTTTGAGTTTCGAGTTTCGGATTTCCCGGCGAGATCTTCGCCGGGTTGGGTTAGATTGCCCCGGTCAAGGCCGCGCTCAGTTCCCCGGCGGTCAAGACCACAGGATTCGCCTTCACGCTGCTCGCCTGCTGTGCCCGGGTGACGATTTCTTCGAAATGCGCCGCCGTAATGCCGTACGCGGAGAGCCGCGGAATGCCGAGGGCGGCCACGAGCGAACGCACCCACTCCACGCCAAGCTCGGGAGCAGCATCGCCCCGCCCGGTCAACCAGCGGGCGATCTCCGCATAGCGCCCGAGAGCGGGGCTTTGCGGTGCGCGGCTCCGCAGGGCCTGGATGTTGGCCGCCATCACCGGGGCGAGGAGCGCGGCACAAGTCGCGCCGTGCGGCGCCGGAAACAGTCCGCCGATGGGCCCGGCCAGGCCATGCACTGCACCCAACCCGGCGTTGGCCAGCGCCAGACCACTCCACAGGCTCGCGAGCGCGAGATCGCCGCGCGCCGCCAGGTCGTGTCCATCGTGGTACGCCACCGGCAGCGCCTGCGCCGCGCGCGGAATGCCCGCCGCACAAATGGCATCGGTCAGCGGATTGGCCCGATTGCAGACGTATGCTTCGAGCAACTGGGTGAGCGCGTCGAAACCGGTGCTGGCGGTCAGCGCCGGCGGCAAATCGAGCGTCAGCTCCGGATCGACCAACGCCACACGCGCCAACAGATGCGGACTGCGCAGACTGACTTTCACGCCGCGGTCGGGCACGGCGAGCACGGCGTTGCGCGTAACTTCCGCCCCGGTGCCTGCCGTCGTCGGGATGGCCATCCAGGGCGCAGCAGGCCGGCTCAGCGGCCGCCCCTGCCCTACGACTTCGAGATAATCGAGCGGTGCGCCGTCGTTCGTGAGCAGGCCGGCGATGGCTTTGGCCGCGTCGATCGCACTCCCGCCGCCGAAACCAATCACCGCGTCTGCGCCGAAGGCGCGCGCCATGGCAACGCCGCGTATCACGTCATCGACCGACGGTTCGTGATCCACCGCCACGATCTCGGTCGCGATGCCCGCGACGGTGAGATGCACCAGCAGTCGTTGCGCGCGCGCCGGATTCCGTCCGGTGACGACGACCGCACGATGACCCCACTCGCCCACCAGTTTGCCGGCCTCGGCGATTGTGCCGGGGCCGAAAACGATCCGCGTGGCGGTGGCGAATTCAAAGTGCATTCAGAAAATTCAAATCAGAACCACAGATGGACACAGATTAACACAG
>DATJPQ010000186.1:0-13144 GCA_035506315.1 Opitutaceae bacterium | reverse complement strand
TGGATGGGCCGGGCCTTCAACCCGAACTTCGGCGGCCTCAATCACAACGTCTGGCTCCGCCTCACCGGCAAGATCTATCAGACGCTCCCGCTCTACGAGAATCTCCAGACCACCGGCGTGTACGTCTACGCGAAAAATTTCGACATCAAGGGCCGCACCGCCGACGTGACCGTCGAGGCGCAGGTGCGCAACGAATCCGGCGACTTCGCCGCCATCACGCTCTCCACCGTCGTGGTCGATGCCGACGGCGTGGTACGCGCCCGGTTCGAGAGCGAGAAGTCAGACCTCGTCGACCGGCAGACCGAGACATTCACCGCCTCCGGCCGGCTCGCTGCCGCGCGTTTCTGGGATGTGAACGATCCGTACCTCTACGACATATATTCCATTCTTACCGTGGGCGGCGAGGTGGTCGACGTGTGCCAGACCCGCACCGGATTCCGGAAGCTCGAATATAAGGGCGGCGCGGGTACCGGCGGGGTGTGGCTCAACGACCGCTTCGTGTGGCTCACCGGCTACGCGCAGCGTTCCGTCAACGACTGGGCCGGCCTCGGGCAGGCTTATCCCGACTGGATGCACGATTGGAACGCCCGGCTCATGCGCGTCACCAATGCGAATTACATCCGTTGGATGCATGTCGCCCCCGGCGCCTCCGACGTGCGCGCCTGCGACCGCTCCGGCCTCGTGCAAATCTGCCCCGCCGGCGACAAGGAGAGCGATCCCGCCGACGACCACCGGCTCGAGCCGCGCGTCGCCCAGCGCCAGTGGGACCAGCGCGCCGAGGTCATGCGCGACACGATCATCTACTACCGCAACAGCCCGAGCATCTTTTTCTGGGAAGCCGGCAACCAGGCGATCCGGGTGCCGCACATGGAGCAGATGGTCGCCCTGCGCAAGGAATGGGACCCGCAGGGCGGCCGCGTCATGGGCGTGCGGCACGGCGACGACAACGCCGCCGCCACGGCTCTCACGCCGGTCGCTGAGTTCTACGGCGTGATGATCGGACAGGACCGGCGCACCGATCAGCTCACCGGTGAACAAGTCTTTCGCGGCTACAGCATCCCGCGCCGCGACCGCGCCCCGCTCATCGAGACCGAGGATTTCCGCGACGAGGCGCCGCGCGGCATCTGGGACGATTTCTCGCCGCCGCACTTTGGATTCAAGCCCCAGGGCCGGCCCGGCCGCAACGGCGACACCTGGCATTGGAATTCCGAGACCTTCTGCCTCGCCGGCGCCGCGCGCTACCGCGCCTATCTGGCCAACCGCATCGACAACCCCGACCCGGCGCACTCGAAATGGTCCGGCTATGCCTCCATCTACTGGTCCGACTCTGACGCCGATGGACGTCAGGAGGCGAGCGAAGTGCTGCGCGTGAGCGGCAAGGTGGATGCCGTGCGCCTGCCGAAGGAAATGTTCTACGTCTCGCGTGTCATGCAAAGCGCGCAGGCTGACCTGCACCTCATTGGCCACTGGAATTATCCGGCCGGCACAAAAAAGGTGGTGTACGTCGCCGCGAACCATTGCGACCAGGTCGAGCTGTTCCTCAATGGCCAATCGCTCGGCGTCGCGACGCAGCCGCTCGATTTCATCGACGCGTTCGACCATTCCGACAAGGGCGACACCGGCTGCATCTACGCCTTTCCCGACGTGGCGTTTGCGCCCGGCACGCTGAAGGCCGTGGCGACACTGGACGGCAGGATTGTCGCGCAGAAAGAGCTCAAAACCGCCGGCGAGGCCAAGGCGCTCAAGCTTACCGTCCACACCAGTCCGACCGGCCTGCACGCCGATGGCGCGGATGTGGCCTTCATCGATTTCGAAGTGGTGGACGCCCAGGGCAACCGTTGCCCGACCGACGAGGCGCGGGTGGATTTCGCGGTGACTGGCCCCGCAGTATGGCGCGGCGGTCTCAACTGCGCGAAGCCCGATTCGACGAACAATCTCTATCTCGACACCGAGTGCGGCATCAACCGCGTGGCCATCCGGGCGACGCGCACGCCCGGTGCCATCACCGTCACCGCCACGCGCGAGGGCCTGGCCGCCGCCACCATTAAGATCGAATCGAAGCCGGTGGTGATCGTCGGCGGTCTTATGCGTGTGCCATCGCCGACAATGCCATACTGAAGCTGTAAAGGGGTGTCAGCCTGCCCGGGCGTAGTGGGAACGGGCCCGGCTTCGCGGGGCTCAAGTCGTGAAGGGGCTGGGCTTGCCCGGGCGTGGCAGGGAACGGGCCCGGCTTCGCAGGGCTTCGCCGGGGCAGGCTTCCCTCTCTGCTGCGCAGCGAGCGAAGCCTGGAGAATCTCCGCTTGAGCTTTGCGCGGGAAATGCAAGCATTGAGACGGAGTCGGCTTCGACTTCATCAACCCCCCCTAAAATGACAGATACAGTTACACCTCCGTCCCCCAAAGGTAGTCCCATCGCGTGGGTAGTCGCAGGACTTCTCGCAGTTGTTATCGTAGTTGGTGCAGTTTTCGTCAGCTCCAAGTTTCACAATCGGAGCGAGCTGTTCGCATCCACCCAAGCCCAGCTGGACCAAACCAAGGCCAACGCCGCCAAACTGACGGCACAGTTGGCCACGGCCAAGACCGACGCAGCTAAGATGCAGGCGCAATTGGATCAAGCCAAGGCTGGCGCGGCCAAGATGCAGGCGCAGCTGGATCAAGCCAAAGCTGACGCCACCCAAATACAGGCGCAGTTCGCTCAGGCCAAGGTAGACGCAGCGAAAGCGCAGGCACAGCTGGCTCAGGACAAGACTGACGCAGCCAAAGCGCAGGCGCAGCTGGCGCAGGCCAAGGTGGACGCAGCGAAAGCGCAGACGCAGCTGGATCAGGCCAAGGCCGGCGCGGCCCAACTGCAAACGCAGCTGGATCAGGCCAAGGCCGGCGCGACCCAACTGCAGGCGCAGTTGAAGGACGCCCAAGCCCAGGTCGCCGATCTGCAAGCAGCGACCAAGAAGAAAAAGTAGGCGTGATTTTCACGGCACCCTGGGTCGCATCGGCCCAGGGTGCATGAAATTCGCTTTGCGGCGCACTACGGCGCTCGGGATTTTCCGGGTGACGGGTGTATTTGACCCGGCAGCAGTGAACGAATCGGTGCCGCCGGGATTTTCTGAAGGGAGGGAGGGAAACGCAGTGTTATACATGAACATGAAATCATCACTGCCTCGCCGTGATTTTTTAAAGTATTGCGGCCAGATCGGTGCGATTTGCACCTGTTGCGGTCTCGTCAACCGGATTTCTGCTGCAGGGGTGACCTCCGCCCCACCGGCCACTCCGAAACTTCCCGACTTGAAGGACCGCGCCTATTGCGGGTTGATCTGCGATGACAGCTGTCCGCTATTCAAGGCCACCAGGACCGACGATCCTGCAGCGAAGAAAGTAGTCTTCGAGAAATGGAAGTGGAAGGAAACCTTCGGCATCGAATTCGATCCCGACCGGGTCTTCTGCCATGGCTGCAAGGCGCCCGGGAAACCGGAGAACCTCGCCCACGGCCGATGCACCGTGCTCAAGTGCTGCGTCGGGCGCAAACTGGAGTCCTGCCTGCAATGCGGCAAACTGGCCGGTTGCGACAAGGAGCTCTGGAAGAACTGGCCGGATTTCAAGAAGCAGATCGACAGGCTCCAGCAGGACTACATCGCGGCGGGCCGCTTCGAACTGAGCTGAGCCGGTCGCGGCATCTGCGGTTAGTGCGGCCGAGGTTCGCCGGTAGGGCGCGTTATCCTTAACGCGCCGGATTGACGAACGCAGAAACGGCGGCTTAAGGATAAGCCGCCCTACCTCAAGACGCTGAGATCGGCGCCGGGCGATACTCGTCGTCGGTTATTTCAGCAGCATGTCCTTCACCGTCTTGCCGGCGGGGATCATGGGCAGCACATGTTCGGTGTAGGGCACTACCACATCGAGCACGTAGGGGCCGTCGTGATCGAGCATTTCCTGGATGGCCGCGCGCAGTTCGCTTTTCTTGATCACGCGACGGCCCTTCACGCCGAAGCCTTCCGCGATCTTCACGAAGTCGGGATAAAGCGCGCTGGGATTGTCGGGGCTGCCGATGTTGTTGACGTCGCCCAAAATCGTGTTGCCGCGCAGGCTGCCGTAGAAACGGTCCTCCCACTGCACGACCATGCCCAGATGCTGGTTGTTCAGGATCATCGCCTTGGCCGCGATCTTTTCGATGTTGGCGGTGGCGAGTTCCTGGACGTTCATCAGAAATGAGCCGTCGCCATCGATGTCGATCACCTGTTTTTTCGGACAGGCCACCTTCGCGCCGAGGGCGGCCGGGTAACCGAAGCCCATGGCGCCGAGACCGAGCGAGCTGATGTAGCGGCGCGGTTCCTGAAAGCGGTAAAACTGCGCGGCCCACATCTGGTGCTGGCCCACGCCGGTCGCGATGATGGCGTCCCCCTTGGTCAGCTCATACAACGTCTGCACGGCCTCCTGCGGCTGGATATGGCGCGAAGTACGGTCGTAGGAGAAGGGATATTCCTTCTTCCACTGAGCAATCTGCGCGTGCCATTCGCGGGTGTCGGGGGCGGCGAACTTGGTCTTCGCGATAAGGCGGTTGAGGCCTTCGAGCGCCAGGCGGATGTCGCTCTCGATCGGCAGCTGGACACGCTTGTTCTTGTTGTGCTCCGACGTGTCGATGTCGATGTGCACGATCGTCGCGTGGCCGGCGAACTTGTGGGTGTCTCCGGTGATGCGGTCGTCGAAGCGTACGCCGAACGCGAGCAGCAGATCGCACTGGTCGACGGCCCAATTGCCGTAGGCGGCGCCGTGCATGCCGAACCATTGGAGCGAGAGCGGATGCTTTTCCGGGAATGCGCCCACGCCCATGAGCGTGGTGGCCACGTGAATATTGGTCTTTTCCGCGAAAATCTTCAGCGCCTGGTGCGCCTCGGCCGAGATGATGCCGCCGCCCACGTAAAGCATGGGGCGCTTCGCTCCGGCGATGAGGCCGAGCACTTCCTGGAGCTGCGCCTCCGTGGCGCAGGACGTGTGCGCCAGGGTGGGATTGAGAAACTCGACCTTGTCCGGATACACCGGCTGAAACCGCGCCTGTTGCACGTCCTTCGGAATGTCGATCACCACCGGTCCGGGCCGGCCGGTGCGCGCGATGTGAAACGCCTCCTTGAAGACGCGGGGCAGATCCTGGACGTTCATTACGAGGAATGAATGCTTCACCACCGGCAGGGTCAGGCCGAAGAAGTCGGTCTCCTGAAATGCCATCTTGCCGATGTACTTCGAGAAGACCTGGCCGGTGATCGCCACCAGCGGAATCGAGTCCATGAAGGCGTCGGCGACGGCGGAAACGAGATTGGTGGCCCCGGGGCCGCTGGTGGCCATGCATACACCCACCTTGCCGGTGGCGCGGGCGTAGCCGCCGGCCGCGAAGGAGCCTCCCTGTTCGTGGCGGGGCAGGATCGTGCGGACCTTGCCGCTGCGCGCCAGGGCCTGATGCAGCTCCAGCGAACTGCCGCCGGGATAGGCGAAAATCACCTCGACGCCCTCGCGCAGCAGGCATTCGACGACGCAGTCGGCGCCTTTCATTTCACGGCCGGTGGCGGGAGGGGGCGGGACGGCGGACGAGGAGGATTTTTTCATGGCGGTGCGGGATCGGGCGAAGGCGGAAAGAGAAGCTCATCGCCTCCCGCAGAGGCAAGAGCGGTTTTGCCGCTTAAAGAAACTCAGCATGGCCGGGGTCGCAACCAAAGAGGCAACCGGCAGATTGCCACAAAAAGGCACAAAAATCGTTCCTGCCTTTGGCCGTAGCCCTTTGCGCGCCCATAGGCGCGATTGAATCCCTAATCCTAACAATCGAGATCTTTGTGATTTTTGTGGCCAAAGACTCTTGTAGTCTGAAAGGACTTTGAGGGATTGCCATAAGGCAGAGACCGAATTTCGAGATGGAGATGCCGTTATTCGTGCGTAAACGTGTGTCCTCGTGGTCAAATTCCTTTTCATCGGGGACATCGTGGGCCGGCCGGGCCGGGAAATCGTGACGGCGTGCGTGCCGGCGCTGCGCACCGAGCTGGGGCTCGATTTTGTCATCGCGAACGGCGAGAACGCCGCGGCCGGTTCGGGCATCACCGGGGCGCTGGCCCGGGCCGTGCTCGACGCCGGCGTCGATGCCATCACCCTGGGCGATCACGTGTGGGACCAGCGCGGGTGGGAGGGCGAGATCGCTGCGCTCGACCGCGTGTGCCGGCCGGCCAACCTGCCCGCGGCGTGCCCGGGCCGCGATCATCTGGTGCTGGAGAAAAACGGCTTCCGGCTCGCCGTCTTCACCGTGTTGGGCCGCAGTTATCTCGCCATGAAAAGCGAGTGTCCGTTTCTGTGCGCCGACGCGATGCTCCGGAAGACGGTCGGCGCCGGCGCGGCCGACGCCGCGTTGGTCGAGGTGCACGCCGAGGCGACTTCCGAGAAACAAGGGCTCGGCTGGTATCTCGACGGGCGCGCGGCGGCGGTGCTTGGCACGCATACGCATGTGCCGACGGCCGACGCCAGCGTGCTGCCGGGCGGCACGGCGTTCATGTGCGATGTCGGCATGACCGGACCCTATGCGAGTGTGCTCGGGCGGGAAGTGCAGCCGGTGCTCGGGCGCTTCCTCGATGGCATGCCCCGCAAATTTGGCGTGGCGGAAGGCGACGTACGACTTTCCGCCGCGCTGGTCGAATACGACCCGGCGACGAGACGCGCGACGAAATGCGAACTGCGGGTGGTACGAAAATGATGGTGCAAATCTGGCCCGGAATCACGGCCCGCGCCGCTTTAACCTTGGCTTGCGCCGCACCCGCCTTTGGCGGCCAATAGGAAGTGTAATCCCATGCTTTGGCTCTATCGGCTGATTTTCCTGCCCGCGCTGGTGCTGGCTGCGCCGCATTATCTGCGCCGCATGCGCCGGCGCGGCGGCTACAGCGAAAATTTCGGCCACCGTTTTGGGGCTACGCCGCCCTTGCCGCCGAAGCGGCCCGGCGTGCGGCGCATCTGGCTCCAGGCCGCCAGCGTGGGCGAAGTCCTGGCGGTCGCCCCGATTCTCGAGGCCTTGCGGCGCGAGCCGGAGGTCGAGGTTTACCTCACCACGACCACGAGCACGGGCTACAATCTGGCCAAGGAGCGCTGCGCCGGGCTTGTCCTGGCGGTCGGTTATTTCCCGCTCGACTGGTGGGGCTTTTCGCGCCGCGCCTGGCGGCGTGTGGCGCCCGATCTGGTGATCCTCATGGAAGGCGAGCGATGGCCGGAACACATCCGCCAGGCGCAGGCGCGCGGCGTGCCGGTGGTGTGCATCAACGCCCGTCTGTCCGACCGGGGTTATCGCCGGTTGCGCTCGGCGCCTTGGGCCACGCCGATGCTTTTCGGCGGTATCACGCGGCTTCTGCCCTGCTCGCGACAGGACGAGGAGCGTTTTCGCGCGCTGGGTTTCGCACCGGACCGCATCTCCACGACCGGCAACATCAAACTCGACGTTACGATCCCGCTACTTTCGGACGCCGATCGCGCGCGACTTCGCCACGAGCTCGGACTGGGCGGGGGGCTCGTGCTCCTCGGCTCATCCACGTGGCCGGGCGAGGAAGCGGCCTTGCTCGCTGCTTTTGACGTATGTCGCAAGGCGGGTTTGAGGATTTCTTTGCTGCTCGTGCCGCGTCACGCCGAACGCCGGGAAGAAATCCGGACTTTGCTGCAAGCGTCCGGCTGGCGACATCATTTCCGTTCGGCGGGCGCTTGCCCCGAGAAAGTCGATGTGGTTGTGGGTGACACGACGGGCGAGCTGCGGGCATTCACGCAACTGGCCGACCTCGTATTCGTGGGCAAGAGCCTGCCTCCTCACCACGAGGGGCAGACGCCGGTGGAGGCTGCGGCCCTGGGCAAACCGATCTTATTTGGCCCGGCCTTGAGCAATTTCCGCGAGATTGCGCGCGATCTCGCCGTCCGCGGCGCCGCCGGGGCGGTGCGCGATGCCGAGGATCTCCTCGCCACCGTGCCGGCTTTGTTGACCGACACCACCGCCCGCGCTGCGATGGCGGCGGCAGCGCAAGAATGGCATCGCACCAACCAGGGTGCCGTTGAGCGCACGATGGCGGTGATCCGGGAAGAGTTGGCGCGTATCGACCGCTGACGGTTCGCTGGAGCAATAGGAGCGCTCCGCGGCCGCGTCTGGCCGGGTCGCTGACGGTTACCAGTTTGCCAATACTTTCCAGATTGGCTGCCGGGGGCGCCGACGACGTATCTTGTGAAGACGTTTTTTGCGAAAAGATCCGGATTGGCGTATCTAACTAATTTTTGACTAAATACTTACGTCGTGGCACAATTGCTTTGCACTTCGTGATTGCGCTGGGCCGTGGGAGTTCTACGTTCACCTTTTTTCTGCACATGCAGTCGCACGGACCCAAGCGGGTTTATACACCGCAATCCCTCGAATCTTGGTTCGAAAAATTGGAGCACGACTGGTCCGGTTATTTCACGCCCGGGCAGATGGAAGAGGGCAGGCGGATCTATCGCGACAGCGAGGTGAGGGAACTGGAACTTACTGCCAGCGATGCCATTGTACACCGAAGGATCGACAAACACGACCAATATGCCGTTATCGAATGGATTGGTGATGAGCTGGTCGTGCGTTCTTCTTCGACCGATCTGGATGTTGCACGTTCTCTGGCGGTAGCGGGTCTACATGAGATCGAGGAGTTGGTAGCCGATGAGATTCCGCCCACGCCCGGAGAAAACGGCGAGAACGAGGCAGCGGCGGGCAACGGTCAGGCTGGCTCAGCGATTCCCGCAAACAACGGCCAGAACGGTCACGGTGGCCCGGCCGAGGCCGCTGGTGATGGACAGACCCTCGCACCCACGGCCGCGGCAACACCGGTTGTCGCTCCCCACGGCAATGGCCATGGGAACGGCTCCAATGGTACTGCAACTGAATCCCACCAGTCTGCCACGACACCCACCAACGGCCCGGTGCGTACGCTCGTGCTCGTTTTCAAGACCAAGACGTCCGGCCTGACTTTTCATGCCTGCTGGCAGGAGGACGATGGGAAAACGCGGCATCCGGCTCTGGGCAAGGCGGCCCACCCGGGGGGCAACGGTCACGTATCCTCCGCCGAACGGGCCAAGCTTATCGGCCTGGCGGCCTATGCGCGCAAGGCGCACTTCCAATATGACCAGGACAGCGGCGTGTATACGGTCGAATCGCTGGTCGAAATCCCCAATTTTTTGAAGGTCGTCCTGCCCGCCTGGCGACGGCTGTTCGCCATCGAACTCGACGAGAAGGCCGCCAACCTCCTCAAGGGCACGCGCATCATCGAAATCGAAGCGGTGGCCGAGCGCCGGTCAGGCCCGGGCGGCAGCGGTGGCGATGCGGGCCTGAACCTGCGGTGGATTTTCCGGGCGGGCGAGCGGCTGTTGACCGAGAGCGAAGTCCACACGCTGACCAAGCGGGGCGGCGCTGCCACCATTCTGCCCAACATCGGCATTGTGGCGCTTCCCACCGAGCGGTTCGAAACGTTCCGGGCCTGGCAGCAAAACGTGGCCGAGACGCACGGCGACAGCCCTCTCTCGCCCTATCTCGTTTTCTCCCTTTTCAACGACGCGCGTTTAAAGCTCACGCTTTCGCCCGAGATCGAGGCATGGCGGCAGCAGGTGCTGGCGCCGCCCGTCGCGCCCCCGGTGTTGCCGGAATTGCTGCGTCCCTACCAACGTCGGGGCGTGGAGTGGCTGCACCACCTATGCGAGGTCGGCTGTCACGGCCTGCTGGCCGACGAAATGGGACTCGGCAAGACGCTCCAGGTACTGGCGTTGCTCGCCCTGCGGCCGATCACCGACCGGCCGGGCCTGGTCGTATGTCCGGCCAGCGTTGTGCCCGTCTGGCGGGAGGAGATCGCCAAGTTTTTTCCGCAGATCAAGATCGACGTGCTCAAAACGGGACACGATTTCACCTCGCACCGGGAACCGGTCCTCTGGCTCGCCAGCTACACGCAACTGCGCAAGCACCGCGCGCTGCTGGCGGACGTGGAGTTCGGCTATGCCGTGCTCGACGAGGGGCAGTTCATCAAGAATCCCGACGCCAAGATCACCCAGACCTGCTTCGCGGTCAGGGCACAGCACCGGCTGGTGCTTTCCGGCACGCCGCTCGAAAACCGCCAGCTCGACCTGTGGTCGATCTTTCGCTTTCTGCTGCCGGGGCTGCTCGGCTCGCGCTCGTCGTTCGAATCCGCGCTGCATGCCGACCATGCCGCCACCATCGAACGGCTGCGCGCCCAGCTTGCGCCCTTCATCCTGCGCCGCACCAAAAACGAGGTGGCGCAAGAACTGCCGCCCAAGGTCGAGATGGACCTGATCTGTCCGCTTACCGACCTGCAGCGGGCCGAGTATGCACGCATCTGCTCCGAGGGCCTCGATCGCCTGGGCGACGATGTCGGGGCGGCCATGCGCGAAAAATCGTTCGGTTTCCTCGCCCTGCTCACCCGCCTGCGCCAGACCTGCTGCGATCCCGACATGCTGCCGTGGCTCAAAGCCCCGCTGGCGGATTCGGGCAAGCTCAACGTCCTCGTGGAGAAAATCACCGAGATCATCGGCGGCGGCCACAAGGTGGTGATCTTCTCGCAGTTCGTGATGCTGCTCGACCGCGTGCGTGCGGCCCTGGTCCAGCAGTTCCCCGAGCTGCCGCGTTTCGAGCTCACGGGCATGACCCTCGACCGCCAGAAGCCCGTGCAAGGATTTCAGGGCGCGCCGGGCGCGGCCGTCATGCTCGTCTCGCTCAAGGCGGCCGGCACCGGCATCACGCTGCACGCCGCCGACTACGTTTTCCTGCTCGATCCCTGGTGGAATCCCGCCGTGGAGGCGCAGGCGGTCGACCGGGTGCACCGTATCGGCCAGACCAACACGGTATTCGTTTATCGCATGGTCACGGCCGGCACGATTGAAGAGCGCATCCAGGCCCTGAAAGCGTCGAAGAAGGATCTGTTCGACCGTCTCGTGGGCGGGCTCGGCGGCGATTTCGACCTGAGCCAGCATTTCACCTCGCTGCGCAGCCTCGTCCAGCTCACCGCGCACGCCGAGGAGGAGCCGGAGCAGGCGTACTCGATCGACTAGGGAATGTTTTCAAATTCAGCCAGGCTTGGCTGTATTTGATAATATTCCCTCAACTACCCGGCTTGGACGCGGGAATTTTCGCCAGCCAGTCGGGCAGCTGGTCCGGCGGGTACGTCGGAAAGCTCAGCTCGAGCAGCGCTGTTGTCGGCACACCGAACTTCGTCGCGCCGGCGCTGCGGTCCACCAGCATGGCGATCCCCGCCGGCGTGCCACCGGCCCGGCCGATGAGTTCGAGGCACTCCAGCACGCGGCCCCCGCGGGTGACAACATCCTCCACCACAAGCACCCGCTCACCGGGCGCGAGTTTGAACCCGCGGCGCAGCACGAGCGCGTTGTTTTCTTTTTCGGCGAAGATGTAGCGCGTCCTGGTCTGCCGGGCGACCTCCTGGCCGATCACGAGCCCCCCCATCGCGGGGGCCAGCACCGTCTGGAACTGCCAGTCCGCCAGCCGGGCCACGAGCAGTTGCGCGAGGCGCTCGACGGCATCCATGTGCTGGCAAACCTGCGCGCATTGAAAGAAATGTGCGCTGTGCAGGCCGGAGCGCAGGATAAAGTGCCCCTGCAGCAGGGCCTTGGTCCGGGTGAAAATGTCGAGTACCTCTGGTTGGGTCGAATCCATGCGGGCGCCACGCTGCGGGGGACACCGGCAAAAAACAAAATCTTTTTTGCTCCCATGCGGAAGAAAGGTACGTTGGGTGCATTCTGACCACGCTTCCCACAGTCCCGCTCGAAGACGAACTTGGCGATGTGCTCGACAAGGCGCTGGATCACGCCGGCCTCACCGAGGCCGAGGCAGCGGCGCGCGCCGAGGTCGATCCGGCCCGGCTGCGCGATGCGCTGGACTGGCGCAGCGAGCTCGACCCCGGCGAATTGCGGCGGCTGGCGCGGGTGCTCGGACTCAACGAGGTGGGACTTTGCGCCCTCGCCACCGGCCGGTATCCGCTGCCGGAGATCGCCGGCCTGCCGTTTTGCCTCCATCCGTTGCGCATGGCGCACGGTATCGGCGTGGCCAATGCCTACCTCGTCTCCGAATGCGGCAGCGGCCGCGGCGTGCTTTTCGACACGGGCGCGGGGTTGGCGGCGCTCGAGGCGGTCTGGCCGCGCGTCATCGGGCAGGTCGACGCGGTGTTTCTCACCCATGTGGAGGCGGAACATGCCGGCGGGCTGTGCGAAGTGGTGGCGCGATTCGGCGTGACAGCAGCGTTTGTCCCCGAGGGAGCCCAGGCTCCCTGTGGGCGGGCGATGGCGGAGGGCGTCTGCTGGACCGGACCGCACTTCACGGTGACGGCCTTCAGCACGCCCGGCCATGTCGCGGCGCACAATTGTTACCTGGTGGAGGCACCGGGCGCCCGGGCGGGCGGCAGCCGGCTGCTGGTTTCGGGCGACCTGCTCTTCGCCGGATCGGTCGGGGGCGCATTTTTTTGCTGCCGGCGGTTGCAGGCGGGTGTGCGCCGCGTGCTCGATGCCGTGCCGCCCGACACCGTGATTGCGCCCGGTCATGGTCCGCTGACCACGGCGGAAAACGAGCGGCGCTATAATCCCTTTGTCGTGTGAAAGGCGCAAAAAAACGGCACCGTTTACGGTGCCGTTTTTTTGGGCCAAAATGGTCGGGGTGGTCAGATTCGAACTGACGACCTCTACGTCCCGAACGTAGCGCTCTACCAGGCTAAGCTACACCCCGAAAAAACGCAGGAGGGGAACGCTGGGTGTCGCATGGGTGTGAAGCAAGAGCTTTTTCGCTGTCGATGAACAACCCCGGTCTATCATCCTGAACGAAGTGCAGGATCCAGCTTGGTGCGGCCGGCCGGCAACGCCCTGAGGGATCCTTCGCTGCGCTCAGGATGACAGAATTTCCTGCCCGAGTTCATGCTCAAAGGAGCTCCTCTTAACCGTGCCATAAGTAGCGCAGGCTTCCAGCCTGCATCGGACGATGAAGCAGGCATGGATGCCTGCGCTACCCCCCCCCCGAGTTTTGGGAGTGACCTCAAGAACCACCGCAGGCGTGCGCCCGGAAAATAAAAAGCGGCTCAGGTCTTTCGACGCTGAGCCGCGGGCAAGAGGGTGAACGAATC
>DATJPQ010000185.1:0-2732 GCA_035506315.1 Opitutaceae bacterium | reverse complement strand
CGTCATTTTCCTGGAAGACCCCCACGTCGCGCGCGAGCACGAGGCCGACATCCAGCTGCTGGAGCGGGCGGCGCTGGTCAAAGGCGTAAACTGCCTCTGCCTGCATAATCTAACGGCAGCCGAACGGTGGGCGTGCAATCTCGTTGCCCTGCTCGGGTAATCTTCCGAGTCCAGCCAATTCAAGGGCCTGGTGTGGCGGGCTACCCTCTGTGAGCGAGCAGCGGGCGGGACTAGGGCCTGTTCGCATTTCGTGACTTGCTGAGGTCACGATCCGCCTGATTTCGTGGGGGATCGGAGGTAACAGACGATGCAAGTCCTGACGGATGCCCAATGGGGGAAATTCGAAGCCGCCATCGCGGCGGCGAACATTCGTGGCGCGCGTCCGCGCACCGAGGAACGTCGGACGATCGAAGCAATCATCTGGCGACTGGACAACGGCGCCAAATGGCGTTCGATCCCCGCGGAGCTTGGCGACTGGCATCACGCCTATCTGCGCTTTCGCCGCTGGGCCGTCCGTGGCGTCTGGGACGCCATCATGTCCCATGTCGTGGCGCAAGGAGAGCCGCAACTGGCGTTCGCCTGCATCGATGGCACGATTGCACGGGCCCATCAAAAGGCCTCGGGTGCGAGTGTGAACAAATCTGCCAGATGAGTCCGCGATTCATTCGCAACGCGGCGACCCAGGCAGAGGCGCTCGGCCGTTCGAGAGGCGGCCTCGGCACAAAGATCGTTGGTGTTTGCGATGCCGCCGGACGGCTCGTCGATTTTCTGCTGCTGCCGGGTCAGGCGCACGAACTTGCGCCATCGCTCACCCTGTTGAAGCGTCTGCCCGAAGCGCCAGACTGGGCGTTGGCGGACATGGCGTGCGATGCAAGGGAGTTTCGTTCCGAGGCCCGCGCCATGGGCGCGATTCCTGTCGTGCCGTCACGCAAGGGTGCCAAAGAGCCGCAGTTCTGTCCTTCCTACATCTATCGCCATCGCAATCTTATCGAACGATGCTGGGCGCGTCTAAAGGAGCGGCGGGCCATCGCCACCAGATATGACAAGACAGCCATTTCCTACGCCGCCGGCATCGCAATCGCCGCCTCGCTCGACTGGATCAAGGCTTCGCTCCGATAAGAGCTCAAATGCGAACAGACCCTAGATGAATTGCAGCACGCTTTTGCGGTGGTCCCGGTCGTTTGGACAGGTTCCGGGGAGAATAAGCTAAGGCTGGTAGCCGGTTGAAGGTTTCAGCTTTCCCGGAATCAGATTCAATCCTTGCCTCTGTGGTGGCGCTGTGAAGCTTGTGGACAGCCGCCGACCTGTGGGCAAGATGGGGGAAACGCAGGGCGTTTTCCCCGGCTTGTCCATAGGGGACCGCGCTTGCGCGGTCAGGCGGGTATCGGCGAAGCCGATTGTCCACAAATTCACAGCGCCGGTCCGCCACGGCGTTACGCCGCCTCTGCCGCAGCTGGTGCGGCCGTGCCGAAATAGGCCTCGTCCGGTGTTTGCCAGCCGAGCGCCTGATGCGGACGCCGCCGATTGTACCAGTCGAAGAATTCGACGAGACTGCGCCTCTGCTCGAGCCCGTTGGCCGCCGGGCGCAGATAGACCCACTCGTGCTTCACCGTCCACCAAAGCCGCTCGACGAAGATATTGTCATGGCAGCGTCCGCGGCCATCCATGCTGATCTCGATCCCATGATCCCGCAGCACACGCGTGAACGCTTCGCTGGTGAATTGCGAACCCTGGTCGGTATTGAAGATGCCGGGCCTGCCGAACCGGGCAAGAGCCTCGCCGAGTGCCTCGACGCAGAACCCCGCCGTCAGGGTGTTCGACAGGCGCCACGACAGAACCCGCCTGGTCGACCAGTCGATGATCGCGACCAGATACAGAAACCCTCGGCGCATCGGGATATACGTAATGTCGCTCGCCCACACCTGGTTCGGCTGCTCGATCGTCTTGTCGCGCAGCAGGTAGGGATAGATCGTGTGCCCGGGATGCGGCTTGCTCGTGTTCCTCTTCGGCCTCACCGCCGAGAGCCCCAGCTTGCGCATCAGCCGTCGGACGCGCCGACGCCCGACAGAAATCCCCTCGCGCAACAGCGCCACTTGCAGTCGCCGGCTGCCATACACCGGATGCTCGGTGAACATTCGATCCAGCCGGTTCAGCAGATCAAGCTCCGCCGCGGACGTCGGCCGCGGCTGGTAATAGAAGCTGCCGCGCGCGATCCCGAGCAGCGTGCATTGCCGGCT
Source organism: Opitutaceae bacterium (assembly GCA_035506315.1). Classification (GTDB taxonomy): domain Bacteria; phylum Verrucomicrobiota; class Verrucomicrobiia; order Opitutales; family Opitutaceae; genus MWDT01. Next base: position 495 of record DATJPQ010000185.1, on the reverse strand, counting down.
TACGGACAGCCCCGCGTTCGGCGCGATCATCGCCCGCCTCTCAGCAGTCGGGAGATGGCGGGCTGCCCGGCAAGAAAATCGCGTTCGACCTGCAACTGGCCGATCTTGCGGTGCAGATCGTCGATGACCTCCTGCGCATCGTCGACCGTCGGCGCCTTGTTCCCACGCACGAACAGCTCACTCGCGCGCTTCATCAGCTCCTGCTTCCAGGTGCTGATCATCGTCGGATGGACCCCAAACTCCGACGACAGTTCCGCCAGGCTCTTCTCCCCCGACAACGCCGCCATCGCCACGCGCGCCTTGAACTCCGCGCTGTGCTGCTTCCGTTTTACACCCACGTCTCACGCCTCTTTGGACCGGTCAGCCCTTAGCTTATCCGACTGTCCAGAAAACCGGAGCCGCCGCAGGCATCTTTGGCCACAGCCCGGGATGCGCCGTCAGTCATGAAAGGCTTGGGTGCGGGAGACTTGCCCGCGGCGATGTCGGCCATCGAGC
>DATJPQ010000184.1:0-7415 GCA_035506315.1 Opitutaceae bacterium | reverse complement strand
TGCCGTACCGTGTCATCTAATAGATGACACTTCTTGGTAGAGGTCTTCGCGGTGGGTTCGACGGTGAGCTCGACGAATTGGAAGCCATGGAAAGTGAAACTCGGCGTCCAAACTTCCTCGCCACCGCCCCGGCAGATGTAGGTGTCGGTGGCCTTGGCCCGGCGAAGGTTTTCGGTGTAGAGCGTGCCGTCGGGATTGAGGCGCTCGCCATGGCGGAGGGTGAACCGCGTGCCAGCCGGAGCGTTCACGCGCAGCCGAACCCAGCCCGAAATATTTTGCCCTAGATCGTAGATGAAAACACCGGGGCCGATTTTCCGCTTCGAAACCGGGGCGAGTTCCTCGGTGATGCGCACAGGCTCGGAGCGTTGGGCCACGAGCGGCACGGCAGGAGGAGCAACTTCGCGGGCCGTAAGCCACGCCCGGTCGACGAAGTCCGGCTCGTCCCAGCCGTCGCGCTCGCGTCGCGCGTCGTACACCTCGCCCATCATGAAATCGGAACTGAGGATAGGTCCGGTGGCGCAACGCCACGCATCGTCGGTGCCCACGGTCAGCGTCCGACCGTTCGCGAGTTCCACCTCGAGTTGGACCAACAGGCTGTTTTCCAGGCTGCCGTAACGGCCGCGGGTTTCCTGCCAGCCGACGTAGCCGCTCCACCAGCCGTCGCCGAGGACGGCGCCGAGGGCGTTGCGACCCTTCGCCAACATCGCCGTGACATCGTAGGCGCGGTACTGGATGCGCTTGTCGTAGTCGGTCCACTCCGGGGCGAAGAGATCCTCCCCCACCCGGCGGCCGTTGAGGCGGAGTTCGAAGAGGCCGCGGGCGCTGGCGTAGACGGTGGCGCGTTTCACGCGACCGTGCACGTCGAACGCGCGGCGAAACAACCCCGGCGTGCCGGGTTCGGTCAGCGTGGAGGCGATGGCCAACGGATCGCGGCGGACGATCTCCGAATCGGCGGCAATCCAGTGGGAATGCCAGTCGTCGGGTTTGAGCAGGCCCATCGACCAGAGAGATGGGACGGATACCACGGATGTGACCGATGCGGTCGGAGGGGGATCGAACGCGGGCCAGACTTCGACCGACCAGTGACAGACTTCGCGCGAGCGCAGAGGGCGGCCGGCGTAAACCACGTGCGTGGTATTGGCGCTCTCCACCCGGCCGCTGTCCCAGAGATCGCCGGTGCCGCGCTGGAGCAGCGCAGGCGAGGAGGCCACCCGCACGCGGTAGGCGATCTGGCGGGCGCCGCGGCGGTCGGATTCCAGCGCCCAGCTCAGGCGCGGACTGCGTTCGTCGATCCCGAGCGGCTCGACGAGGTATTCGCACCGGAGGCGGGAAATGCGAAGATCGATCATGCGGTGGTTCGCCGCTCAGGTGACGGTCACGCGCGCCCGGCCGACGGCGGAGGCAGGGCGCGCGGGCGGACTCAGGTGTCGGCGCGTTCCGACTCGATTTGTTCGAGCGACTTGCCGGAGGTGTCGGGCATGAAGAAATAGCCGACGAAACCGCTGATCGCAAGGAAGAGCGCGAGCAGCGCGGCCACCGGCCTGATGCCAGCGCCGGCGAGCACCGGCACGTAGAAGCTCCAGATGCCGAGCAGCGTGCGGGCAACGCCGAAGGAAAAGCCCTGGGCGGTGCCGCGCAGCATGGTGGGGAAGAGTTCCTGGCTGAAAACCTTGTAGAACGCCTCGCCGGAGAGGGCGGCGCTGGTCCCCCACAGCAGAATGTTGCCGATGATCACCGGAATGCTGAACGGGAAGACGAGAAACAGGACGAAGGCCGCCAGCTCCATGATGGCACCGACGCCCCAGATGGCTTTGCGCGCCGCCAAACTATGGTCGGAGAACCGCATGAACACCGTGACAGTGACGATCATGGTGAGCAGGAAATTCGCGCTGGAAAGTCCGACGCTGGCCGCCTGGCCGCCGGCATGGAGCGTACTGATGAAGTAAGGGAAGAAGATGCCGTAGGTGCCTGCGGCCAGATTCCAGAACAGATAGATGGTCGTGGTCCAGATGAGGCCCCGGAAGTTGGAGCCGGAGAACAGGGCCAGGATCTTGCGGCGCCCCTCGGCGGTAACCTTCGAGGCTTCGCGCCAGCGGGCCGACTCGGCCAGTCCCTGGCGCAGCGCCCACGTGACGAGGGCGACCACGAACAGATGTAGGAAGACGATCCGGATGCCCCGCAGTCCCAGCGGCGCCAGCGCCATCGCCAGCCACAGCACGATCACCGGGCCCATGCACCAGGCCACCTGAGTATAGCCCAGCAGCTTGCCCCGCGCCTTCGACGGCGCAAATTCGCCCACCAACGCCAGCGAGGTGGGAACGTCGGCGCCCACCGCGACGCCCACGATGAACGTCCCGAGGAACAGCATTTCCCGGTTCAACGCGAGCGCGATCAACAGGATGCCGAAGGCGTAAACGATCAGGTCGTACTGGTAGATACGCTTGCGTCCCAGTTTGTCACCCAACCAGCCGCCGATCAACGCGCCAAGCGCGCAGCCGAGGGCATTGGGGCCGATCGCGGTCAGCACGCCGAGCGCGCCCTTGCCCAGGCCGAAGCGATTCTGGAACAGAACCAGGCCGGCGCTCAGCGCGACAATCGAGCCGGCGTCGAGGTAGGAGGCCATTCCGGCGAGCGTAGACCATTTCCATTGCTGGCGGGTGATGGCCCCGGTTTCGACGGCGGCGGCGCCCAGGTTGGTGTCAGAGACGTTGGAGGGTGGACGGGGGGCTTGACTCATGAGGGGGAGGATCGGGTTGTGACGCGAAGAAAGATGAGACGAAGGCGGATTGGATCAGTCCGCGGGAATCAGACGCTCATTTTGTCCGGCGGATACGCAAGGCCATATAGGCGCGGCCCGGCGGCGAAATCGAGCTCTGATCTTTGTCCGCAAAGACCGGTGGGGAAATGCGCGATCCATGTCCCAGGTTCAGGGTACGACGGTGACGATCACGCGTTGGTACCTGGTCAGCCGCGGTGTGCCGTGATCGGTGACGGCGAGGATGATGTGCATCTCCCCGAGGCCGGGCGGCATCACGCGGCCGGTTGGGACGGTGAACCAGGCCTTGGGCTGGTCATAGTTTTTGATCTCGAGTGGCTGGCCCGAGCGGGCGCTGGACAACGGGAAGGTGCCGGCCTCGTTGTAATAGAACCACTCGTAGGACACCGCATCTCCATCGGGATCGCTCGTGCCTTCGGCGCTGAGGTCCACGCGCTGGCCCGGCCTGGCCGTGAGGCGGGCGGAGTGGCCGAGCCGCGGCACGGGCGGGTGGTTGGCCGCGGCGTAGGGCTTCACCGTCCAGTCCATGCGCGCGGCGAAGTCGTTCTGGTAGGCGGAGCGCCAGCGCCAGATGGTGGCGTGGTTGGTGTCGTGCCAGCGGCCGTCGACGCCGAGCACCTCGTCGTCGGCGTCGGTCCAAAGCGGTCGCGTCTCCGGGTAAAGGTGCCACTTCTGCGGCCGTGGCGTGTAGAGCTCGTAGCGACCGCCCCAACCGCCCCAGTTGGGGTGCTCGGGATCGCTGAGGCCGTTGGCGATCAGGTTCAGGAACGACGGCGTGTCGCCTTCCATGAGATATTCCCAGCGCGGGTATTCGGCGCCGAGCGGGCCCTTCCGGCGGATGTTGCGGTCGAGCCATTCGTTCGTCACGAGCTGGAAATCGGCGCCGGGGCACCGGGCGTGGAAATAGTCGCCGCTGATGCCGCTCCACGTGGCATGATGGTAGGCGCCGCCGTCGCTGAAACCAGGGCTGGCAATATAGAACACGCCGGGGAAATTCTGCCGGATCCAGGGGCCGCTGTCGTCCTGGTCCGAAATCGTGTAAACCCGCAGGCGGGACACGAACCGGGCGAGGTCCGGGGCGGAGCGTGTCGCCCGGACTTTCCAGAGCGCCTGAGCCAGAACGCTCGGGCCGCCCCACACGGGCACCCACAGCGGCCGCGGGTCGTCGCGATCCACGGCGCGGATCAGCAGTTCGGAGGCCGGTGAATCCTTGCCCTCTCCCACCCCGTTCATTCCGTAGACGGGCAGCCCCTCGCTGACGCGGGCAAGCAGGTAATCCCCCGTGGGGAAGCCCGGTTCGTGCAGTTCCAGGTTGTCGCGCACCTTGGCGTAGGCCGAGACGATCTGCCGGATGCGTTGCGGGGCGACCCGGGATTTCTGGTGGATCGAGGTGGTGGCGACGAGGCCCTCGACGTCCCACTGGTTGCTGTAGACGAGAAAACGGACCAGCGACATCGCGTCGTCGGGCTCGTTCTCGATGTCGGTGAGGACGAGCACGCGGGGTTTCTCCGCGGCGAAAGTCGTGGTCGCACGGACGAGGCAAAAGCCCGCGAGGATGGCGGGGAGAGCGCGAGCGATGACGGGGAGGAAGCGGTTGAACATAGGCAAAATGGTTCAGGGGGAATCCCGACGGCGGACGTTCAGCTTGTCGATGGCGACGGCGAGCAGGATGACGAGGCCCTTGATCACCTGCTGCCAGAACGGCGAGACGTTGAGCAAGAACAGGCCGTTGTTCAGTACGCCAATGATGAGGCAGCCGAGCACGGTGCCTCCGACCGAGCCGCGGCCGCCGGAAAGCGAAGTGCCGCCGATGACGACCGCGGCGATGGAATCGAGCTCGTAGCCGAGGCCGGCGTTGGGCTGGGCGGAGTCGAGCCGCGCGGTGACGATGAGGCCGGCCACGCCGGCAAGCGCACCTCCGAGCGTATACACGGCGACCTTGATGCGATTCACGCGCAGGCCGGTGAGCAGGGCCGCGCGCTCGTTGCCGCCCACGGCGTAGATGTGCCGGCCGAACCGGGTGCGCTGGACCACCACGACAAAAACCGCCGTCAGCGCCGCCATGATCCACACCGGCATCGGCACGCCGAACAGGAAACCCGTCCCGAGAAAACCGAAACGCGGCCCGAGCCCGGTGAGGGGAAAACCGCCGGTCCACAGCATCGTCAGGCCGCGCGCGATGCTCAGCATGCCGAGCGTGGCCACAAACGGCGGCAGCGAAAACCGGGTGATCGCGAAGCCGTTGACCCAGCCGAGCGCGGCACCCACGGCCACGCCGGCGACGATGGCGCCGGCCGGAGTCACCTCGAGCCGGACGTCGAGCGCGGCGAGCGCAACGCCGTTTTTCAGCAGTCCGGCCGCGACCGCACCGGCCAGCGCCAGAATCGCGCCGACCGAAAGATCGATTCCGCCGCTCAGGATGATCAGCGTCATGCCGATCGACAGACAGAGGTTCACCGAAATCTGCCGGAGGATGTTCCATCCGTTCTCGGGCGTGAGGAAATTGTCTGAGAGCACACTCAACACGACCACCATCAGCGCCAGGGCGAGCAACGACTGGAATCGGGCCAGGAATTCTTTGGCGGGTGGCAGTTTCATGTCAGGAGCGGGCGGTATCGGGCAGCGCGGCGCGCAGCACGGCCTCGGCGGTGGCCTCGGCGCGGGTGAACTCGGCGGTCTTGCGGCCTTCGCACATCACGAGGATCCGGTCGGAGAGTGCGAGGATTTCGGGCAGTTCGGACGACACGACGATGAGACCGAGCCCGGCCTGCGCCAACTCGCCGATGAAGGCATAGATTTCGCGCTTGGCGTTGATGTCGATGCCGCGCGTCGGTTCGTCGAGCAACAACACGCGCGGCGCGGTGGCGAGCCACTTGGCGAGAATCACCTTCTGCTGATTGCCTCCACTGAGATTGCGCACGGCCTGCTGCAGCGACGGCGTCTTCACCCGGAACCGGTCGAGGAACGGCGCCACGTGCGCGGCCTCGCGCGCCTCGTCCACCAGGCCGACGCGCAGCGTCTGGTCCAGGCTCGCCAGGCTGGCGTTGGCCGCGACACCCATATCGAGCACCAATCCCTCGCGCTTGCGGTCCTCGGGTGCGAGCGCCAGCCCGCGAGCGATCGCCACGGCGGGCGAATCAAAAGCTACGCGTTTGCCGTCCAGGAACACTCCGCCCTCCGCCCGACCGGCGTGAAGCCCGAACAGGACCTCCAGCAGTTCCGTGCGGCCGGCTCCGACGAGCCCGAAGATGCCGAGCACCTCGCCGCGGCACACATGCAGGTCAACGCCGTCGACGACGCATGCCCGACCGCGGCCGAGGGTGAGCCCTTCCGCCCGCAGCACCTCGGCGCCGACGCTGGCCGACGATTTCTGGTAAAGCTCCTTTTGTTCCCGTCCGGCCATCAGGCGCACCACGGCCGCCTGGTCGAAATCCGCCAGCCGGCCGGCGCCGACGACCTGGCCGTCGCGCATCACGGTGACGTCATCGCCGATGCGCGCCAGTTCTTCCAGTTTATGGGTGATGTAGACGATGGCGACGCCGCGGCTCTTCAACTCCGCGATCACGCCGAAGAGCACCTCGACTTCGTGCGCGGAGAGCGACGACGTGGGCTCGTCCATGATGAGCACCCGGGCGTCCATCGAGACGGCGCGGGCGATCTCGACGACCTGCTGCTGACCGACGCGCAACCCGACCACGGGCGTCGTCGGCGTGACGGGCAGGTCGAGCCGATGGAGCAACTCGGCGGCCCCGGCGTTCAGGCGACGATAGTCGATGAAACCGGCCCGCGTGCGCGGCTCGCGGCCGAGGAAGATGTTCTCCGCCACGGTCAGGTACGGGATCAGGCTCAGCTCCTGGAAAATGATCGCGATGCCGGCGGCCTGCGCGGCCCGAGGGCTGGCCCAGCGCACTTCGCGGCCGTCGAGCCGGATTGTGCCGGCGTCGGGCGGGTACACTCCGGCGAGAATGCTCATGAGCGTGGATTTGCCCGCCCCGTTCTCGCCAAGCAGCGCCAGCAGCCGGCCGCGCCGCACCGTCAGGTCGACGCCGTCGAGTGCACGCACGCCGGGGAAGCTCTTCACGATGCCCCGCGCCTTCAGGACGATGTCAGAGGTCTCAAGCATCAGCGCACCTCCGCGAAAACGGGCACGAGCGTCAAGAGCGGCCGGCCGGCGACCGGTTCGGCCGCCTCGGCGCAGCCGGCGAACGCGATGCGGGTGCCCGGTTGCGCCCGGTCGCGCAGAGCGGGCAGCACGCGCTCCTCGACGAGGCGATTCAGCTCGGCCGAAAGCGCGTTGAACGCGTCGAGCGACGGGACGCCGTTGACATCGAGCAAGCCGGTGGCGTCGCGCACGGCGTTGCCAAAGATCCTCCCAGTCTGGAGCGCGACGGTGGCGGCGGGGCCGTCGCCCACGGCGAGCACGACGGCGTTTTTCTCGCAGGTCACCACACGGCCCTCGCCGCGCACGAAGAAATAGGCGGTGCCGCCGATACCGACCTTACGGGCCTGCGTCTCGACCGCCGCCGCGGGATCGCGCTGCAGCAGCGCCACCAGCGCTGCGACGTCGGTCGCGCGGGAGCACGCGGGCTGAAGTTGTCCGGCCCAGAATTTCGCCGCGAAGGCGGGCAGATCGACCGCG
>DATJPQ010000183.1:0-9207 GCA_035506315.1 Opitutaceae bacterium | reverse complement strand
ACCCGCGGGGTGGGCGACCTCGGCCTTTCGCCCTGGCTGTGCCCGAAGCCCTCGGTCTTCGTCATCGCCGACAAGATCGCACTCTATCCGCCGGAGTATTACACGAAGGGTCTCGAAATCGTCACCGTGCCCACGCGGCGCACGAATCCCGCAGCGCTCAGCCCGGCGGTCAAATCGCTCAACTACCTGAACAACATCCTCGCCAAGATCGAGGCCCGCCAGTTTGGCGCCCTCGAGGCCATCATGCTCAACGACCAGGGCTTTGTAGCCGAATGCACGGGCGACAACGTCTTCACCATCCACAAGGGCAGGCTCTACACCCCGGCGGCCCAGCAGGGTGCCCTCAAGGGCATCACACGCGACACCATCTTCGACATCGCCAAGGAAATCGGCGTGCCGCTCGAGGAGCACGACCTCACCCGCTACGACTTGTGGAACGCCGACGAGTGCTTCCTCACCGGCACCGGGGCCGAGGTGATTCCCGTTGTGAAACTCGATGGCCGCGAAATCGGCACCGGCCAACCTGGCCCGGTCTTTGGCAAGGTGCTTGCTGCCTTCCGTCGCCGCGTGCTCACCGAGGGCACGCGCCTCTAGGCCGTATCCATGCCGACGGAATGTAGGGGCGCAGTCTTGCTGCGCCCGGTTTGCCTCGTGAGCCGGGCGCAGCAAGACTGCGCCCCTACAGCACGCACGCCTTTGAGGATGGGCCCCGCCGGCCGCCCCCGCCGGCCAACGCGCCAGTCCGGCCCGGCGTCTGTGCCACGGCGCGCCACTGCGGCGCGGGTATTTCTGCCCATTGCCCGCGCTTGCCAGCGGGGCGTCGGCTGGCACGATGTGTGCACAAGCATGGCAAATTCTCCGGGTAGCGTTACATTGTCCGTCGAAATGCGTCGTTAATCCTACAAGCCACTGCCACCACCTTCATGGCCTCCAATCTCAAGTGCGACCTCTGCTCAAAGCCGGCCACCGTGCACCTCACGCAGATCGTGAACAACAAGGTGCACAAGGTCGACTTGTGCGAAGACTGTGCGAAGGCCAAGGGGGTCACCGACCCCAGCGGTTTCTCGCTGGCCGATCTTTTGATGAAGGCTTCGCTCAATCCCGAGCCCGAGCCGGGTGCCGGCATCCGCTGCGAACAGTGCGGTTTTACCCAGGCCGATTTCAAGAAACATGGCCGTTTCGGCTGCCCGATGTGCTATGAGGCGTTCAAGGACATGATCGAGCCCATGCTCGATAACATGCACAAGGGCACCACCCACACCGGCAAGGTTCCCCACCGCGCCCTGGACCGCCAGTCCCTCCACGACCGACTAAGCAAGCTCGAGCTCAACCTCACCGAGGCCATCAAGAGCGAGCGCTACGAGGATGCCGCGCGTTTCCGCGACGAAATCTCCCACGTCAAGGAGGCTGCCGGCCCGCAACCGCCGCGTTGAGCCCATGAATATCTCGACGCTCATCGATACTCCTTCCGAGCTGACCGATTGCACCGGTCAGAAGTGCGCGATTGTCCTCATGACCCGCGTGCGGCTCGCCCGCAATCTCGCCGGCCGCTCCTTCCCCGGCTGGGCCGACAAGGATGAGCGGGCCGCGGTCGTCGAGACTTGCCGCCATGCCGTCTCCAGCGCGCCGCAGATGAAACGCGGGCTGTACGTCGGCATCGCGGACCTCAGCGAGCTCGAGCGTCAGATCCTCGTCGAGCGCCACCTCATAAGCCGCGAACTCAGCGGCGCCAAGGAGGGCGCCGGCGTCGTCATCAGCCGCGACCAGGCGATTTCCGTGATGATCAACGAGGAGGACCACCTGCGCATCCAGGTGCTGCGCGCCGGCTTCCAGTTGAAGAAGACCTGGAGCACGATCGACGAGCTGGACACCGTTTTGGAGGGGCAGCTCGACTACGCCTTTTCGTCGACCCTGGGCTACCTGACCGCGTGCCCCACCAACCTCGGCACCGCGATGCGCGCCTCGGCCATGATGCATCTGCCCGCGCTCGTGATCTCCAGCCAGATGGAGAAGGTCGTGCGCGCCGTGAACCAGCTCGGCATGGTCGTGCGCGGACTGTTCGGCGAAGGCTCCGACGCCAACGGCTCGATTTTCCAGATTTCCAACCAGACCACGCTCGGCGAGTCCGAGGACGACATCATCAAGCGCCTCCAGGCGGTGCTGCAGTCCATCGTCGAGCACGAGGTCAACGCCCGGGAAAAACTCCTCGAGGCCGATGCGGCCAAGCTGTCCGACAAGATCGGCCGCGCCTACGGCATCCTGCAGAACAGCCATCTGCTCAACTCCAGCGAGGCGATGAATCTGCTCTCGCTGATCCGTCTGGGGATCGATCTGGGCCTGTTCCCCGAGGAGCATCGGGCGACGATCGACCGGCTGTTCATCGAGGCGCAGCCCGGGCACCTGCAGTACAAGCAAAAGGGCGAGTTCGAACCCGCCCAGCGCGATCTGCTGCGCGCGGCCTGCCTCCGCACCGAATTTGCCACTTTCTCCCGTCCCCATTACACGGCCGACGGAAAAAACTAACCGCCCACCCACTTTTTCACATGCCACAAGAGCCGATGAATAATTTCACCCCGCGGGCGCAACAAGTGCTCGCGCTGGCCCGGAAGGAAGCCGACCGGTTTCACCATAACTATGTCGGGACCGAGCACATTTTGCTGGGCCTGATCAAGCTCGGGCAGGGTGTCGCCGTCAGCGTGCTGCAAAAGATGGGGCTCGACCTGGAGACGGTCCGCGGGGCCGTCGAAAAGCAGGTGGGGATCGGCACCGACACCAAGACCCAGGGCAGCATCCCCTACACGCCGCGGGTGAAGAAGGTCCTGGCGCTCGCGGGCAAGGAAGCCAAGGTGCTCAACCACTCCTACGTCGGCACCGAGCATATCCTGCTCGGCCTGCTCCGCGAAGGCGAAGGCGTGGCGGCGCGGGTGCTCAAGTCGCTGGAAATCGACATCGAGCGCACCCGGCAGGAAATTTTGAAGGAACTCGATCCGCAATTCTCCGGGGGTGAAGCCGAAGGCCCCGGCGAAGAGGCCGCCTCACCGTCGCCGCGGGGCGGCGGCGGGCCCGAGGACAAAAAGGAGGTCAAGACGCCCGCGCTCAAGGCGTTTGGCCGCGACCTCACCGAGCTGGCGCGCAAGGGCGAGCTGGACCCCGTCGTCGGCCGCAAGGCCGAGATCCGGCGCGTCATCCAGATTCTCTGCCGCCGCACCAAGAACAATCCCGTGCTCATCGGCGAAGCCGGCGTGGGCAAGACCGCCATCGTCGAGGGGCTCGCCCAGGAGGTGGCCAACGGCATCGTGCCCGAGCTTCTGCTCGATCGGAAGGTCATTACGCTCGACCTCGCCCTGATGGTTGCCGGCACCAAGTACCGCGGCCAGTTCGAGGAGCGCATCAAGGCCGTGATGGATGAAATCAAGCGCGCCAAGAACGTCATTCTCTTCATCGACGAGATGCACACCATCGTCGGCGCCGGCGCCGCCGAGGGCGCGATGGACGCCTCGAACATCTTCAAGCCGGCGCTGTCCCGCGGCGAGATGCAGTGCATCGGCGCCACGACGCTCAACGAGTATCGCAAGTACATCGAGAAGGACTCCGCGCTCGACCGCCGTTTCCAGGCCGTGAAGGTCGAGCCTCCGTCCGTCGAGGACACGATCACGATCCTCAAGGGCATCCGCGGCAAATACGAGGACCACCACAAGGCCACGTACACCGACAAGGCGCTCGAGGCCGCCGTCAAACTTTCCGACCGCTACATCACCGGCCGTTTCCTGCCCGACAAGGCGATCGACGTGATGGACGAGTCCGGCGCCCGCGCCCGCATCACCACGCTCAACCGCCCGCCCAACCTCGAGGCGTTGGGCAAGGAGATCGACGCGGTCTGCGCGAAGAAGGAAAAGGCCATCAGCGAGCAGCACTTCGAAGAGGCCGCGAAATACCGCGACCAGGAGAAACAACTGCGCCTCCAGCTCGAGCAGACCACCGAGGAGTGGAAGAAGGTGCGCGAAGAGAAGCGCACGAACATCGACGAGGATCTCATCATGCAGATCGTCGCCGACTGGACCGGCATTCCGCTCTCGCGCATGGAAAAGAAGGAGAGCGAACGGCTCCTCAATCTCGATGCCGAGCTGCAAAAGGTCGTCATCGGCCAGGAAGTGGCGGCCACGGCCATCGCCCGGGCGTTGCGCCGTTCGCGCGCCGACCTCAAGGATCCGCGCCGCCCGATCGGCTCGTTCATGTTTGTCGGCCCGACGGGCGTCGGCAAGACCGAGACCGCGAAGCAGCTCGCCGCGCAGATGTTCGGCAATCAGGAGGCGCTCATCCAGATCGACATGAGCGAATATATGGAGAAGTTCGCCGTCTCGCGGCTGGTCGGATCGCCTCCGGGCTACGTCGGCTACGAGGAGGGCGGGCAGCTCACCGAGCAGGTGCGCCGCCGGCCGTACGCCGTGATCCTCTTCGACGAAGTCGAGAAGGCGCACGAGGACGTCATCCAGATCCTCCTCCAGATTCTCGAGGACGGGCGTCTGACCGACTCGCTCGGCCGCACGGTCGATTTTCGCAACACGATCATCATCATGACGTCGAACGTCGGCGCGCAGATTCTGCAGCGCCAGACGACGATGGGCTTTGCCGCCGCCGGCAGCAATTTCAGCGACCACGAAAAGATGCGCGAGAAGGTGCTCGAGGAGGCCAAGAAGGTCTTCAAGCCCGAGTTTCTCAACCGCATCTCCGAGATCGTGTTCTTCCGGCCGCTCGACAAGAAGGACCTCTTCAAGATCGTCGAGCTCGAGATCGGGAAGTTCGCCAAGCGGCTCGCCGAACGGAAAATCACGCTCGAATTCACGGACGAGGCCAAGACGCTGCTCGTGGAAAAGGGCCACGACGAGAAATACGGCGCGCGGCCGTTGCGCCGGGCGGTCGAGCATTACCTCGAGGATCCGTTTGCCGAGGCTTTGCTGCGCGGCGACATCAAGGAGGGCGAACCGGTGGCGGTTTCCCGCGAGGACGACAAATTGATATTTAAGCAAAAGACGCCTGCTGCCGATACTGGAGTAGCATCATAACAAACACGGCCACCCGCCGTGCACGACACGCCCCGGAGCGAGACCAAACCCCGGGGCGTTGCCATTTGTGTAGACTCGCGAAATACGAGAACCGATCTGGTGGAGCGGCTTGACCCCGCCACGGCGGGCAAGCCCAAGACGCTTCTCGGGCGACCGAGGCAAACCAGCGCGTTGGGGTCAACGCGCTCCACCTTGTCCCACGTTGGTGCATGGCTCAGCAGTGGCCATCCCCATCCGCAAAAACGTTGTCATCCCGCATGAGGCGGGGGTCTTATTCGAACATGGGTTTATCGAGCTGCACCGGAAGCCCGGCTGCTGTAGCGGCGGTCTATGACCGCCGATCCGAAAACCGGTCGGTCCTCGGGGTAGGGCGCGTTATCCCCGCCACGGCGGGCAAGCGCAACGCGCCGATGCCAGCGCAGCCACGGCGGCTTGGGGACAAGCCGCCCCACCGCAGACCAAGCCCCGGTGAGATCGTCATTGGCAGTGCGTGGATTGATACCGAACGAACGATTCGCCGCTTCGTGGGTTCGGGCGCGGCGTGGATCGCGAGCAAGCTCGCTCCTACATTGCTGGCACTCTGCTGCACGGCTGGACTGCTCGCTCAGCCGGAGACGATCCCGGACGCCGAGGCTTTCCAGCCGCCCACGACCCAACGTCTCGATGCCCTTTGCGCGGCTGCGGCGGAGTCCGGCTGGGCGGCGCTCGCGCCCGGCCTGCGCGATACCGCCTTCCGCGCTTATCGTGCCGACCGCACGATCGCCGCCGAAGCGTGGCAGAACGTCTATCGGTGGGCGGCGCTCCTCGGCGAATCCGAGACCCGGTTCTTCCCACGCTGGATGATGGCGGTCCAGCAGGCCCGCGTGGCGCATGGCAACATGCCCCGGAATCTCACTCCGCACGACCAGCTCTTGGGCGATTGTTTGCCGCGCGACATCCAGGCCAGGCTCATCGCCAATGCGGCGTTCTCCGACGAGTTTTTTGCCACGCTGACACCGGTCGATTTCATGCCGCAGGTCTTGCAGGTGCTGGGCACGCTCTATCGCACCGATCCGAAGAATTTCGGCGATTACGCGTCACTGGCCATCGCGATCGCCGTGGTGTACGACGTGCCGCCGCCGCCCGACTGGCCGCACGGGCAGGTGAGTCCGGAGGCGTTGCCCCGGCATTTTCCGCGGCCGGAGGCGACGTTCGCGTTCTTCATCAAGGAAGACCAGGCCGGGCGCACCTACCAGCACCTGAGACGCCTCGGCGCCGATGAACTCAAGTTCGTGGTCGATATCGCGGTCTCCTTCGACGATCTCCAGTGGGCGCAGAAGGTCGTCGATTATCCCCTGCCGTTTTTTGCCAAGACGTACTCGATGATCCGCTACCGTCTTGACCGTCTGCAGAACGACGTGCCGATGTGGCCCGAATCAACCTACACCCTGCCTGAGATTATCCGGCAGGGCGGTATCTGCGTCGATCAAGCCTTCTTCGCCTGCCAGGCCGGCAAGGCGCGCGGCGTGCCCACGCTGTTGTTCCGCGGCGAGGGCAGCGATGGGCGCCACGCCTGGTTCGGCTTTCTCGACGGCGCGCAAAAATGGCAGCTCGATGCCGGGCGCTATGCCGAGCAGCGCTTCGTCACGGGCTTTGCCCGCGACCCGCAGACCTGGAGCGAGCTCTCCGACCACGAATTGCAGTTTCTCTCGGAAAGGTTTCGCGCGCTGCCCAGCTACCGCCAGTCGCGGGTTCATGCCGTGTTCGCCGCCGCGTTGCTGGCGCAAGGCGATGCCGCCGCGGCCGTCCAGGCGGCCCGCAAGGCCACGGGTTACGAGCGACGCAACCTGCAGGCTTGGGAGATTCTTTGCGCCGCCCTGGAGCGGCAGGGCGTGGAACCCAAGGTGCGGGAGGCGGCATTGCGCGAGGCGATCCTGGCGTTGCAGCGTTATCCCGACCTGGAAGTAAGTTTCACCCGCCGGCTGGTGGCCAGTTTGCGGGCGCGCGGCGAAACGAGCGCGGCGGATTATGCCGAGCGCGAAATCGCGCGCAAATTTCAGGGCGAACGGGTGGACCTGAGCATCCAGCAGGCGGCGCAGATTCTCGCGCGCAGCTTTGCCTCGGCACCGGTGCCCGAGCAGGTGCAGGCCTACCATCAGGTGATGGCGAGTTACGGCCGCGGTGCCGGCATGGCCTTTTTCGACAACGTCGTCGTGATTTTCGCCGAGCATCTCATGCAGCTCGGCCAGAATGCCGAGGCCGTGCGGGCCGTCGAGCTGGCCCGGCAAACGTTGAAGGTCGAACCCGACAGCCAGCTCGACACGGAGCTGAAGCGTCTGGCAGATCGCGTCAAAAAGTGACGGGGCCGCGCACGCGCGGCCCGATGGGACACTCCTGCCCGGGGCCTGCATGGGGGCGTGACGCACTGGCGCAGGTGGAATCCACGGGGTTGTTTCCATTCCGGCAAGGTTGCGCTTGCATCGCGCGGGGCTAGTGTGATTTGAGCCTGTCCGCCATCCGCGCCGTACCAATTCTTTTGAATTGGGACGCAACTTGCTGTTGGTACCGCCGGTCACAATCAAACTCTCTTTCCACCATGCTCATCTGGTTTATTCTCATTGGTATTCCCATGCTCTTCGGCCTCTACGCGCAGTATCGCGTGATGAGCGCCTATAACCGGAACCTGCAGGTTCCCTCGCGCGGCCACATCACCGGCGCCGAGGCGGCCGAGGCGGTGATGAAACACGCGGGGATCACCGACGTCGAGATCGTCGAAGTGGAGGGGCAACTGACCGACCATTACGATCCGAGTCAGAAGCGCCTCGCGCTATCGTCGGACATCTATCGGGGGACCAGCCTGGCATCGCTGGGCATCGCGGCGCACGAGTCAGGCCATGCCATCCAGCACAAGGTGGGCTACGCCATGATGACGGTTCGCCAGCAGATGGTTCCCGCCGTGCAGTTCGCGGCGCCCTTCGCCACCTGGGGCGCGATGATCGGACTGCTTCTGCTCGGCTATCTGCATGTCTATTTCGGCGTGGTGCTCCTGAAACTGGCGATCGCGGGCATGCTCGCGATTGTGCTGTTTCACCTGGTGACCCTGCCCGTGGAGTTCGACGCCAGCCGCCGGGCCAAAGTTGAGCTGGTGGAGCTCGGCATCCTCGATGCCGACGAAATGTCCGGCGTGCATGAGACGCTCGACGCGGCGGCGCTCACCTATGTGGCGGCCTTTGTCGCATCGCTCGGCAGTTTGCTGCAACTCCTGTTGATTCTCGGCGGTGTGTCGCGCCGCAGCGACTGAGCCGGGAAACGGTGGCTGGAACGCTAATTTCCTGGCACGGCGGAGGTGCAAGCAAATAACGGAGAAAGCATTTGTCCGCGGATGACGCGGATAAGCGCGGATTGGATGCTTCACCATCCGCGATCATCGGCGTAATCCGCGGTGGTTCGACTCTGCGGGTTGGATATCGGTCTTTGCAGCCCGAACCGCAGGCTGGACATGGGCCGGCTTTCGCGGAAAGTGGGCGAACTCGCATCTTCGGAGAGGTGGCAGAGTGGTCGATTGCGGCGGTCTTGAAAACCGTTGGGCCCGCGAGGGTCCCGGGGGTTCGAATCCCTCCCTCTCCGCCATTTGCGCACCGCGCAAATGGTGGGTTTCACGAAGGGAAACAGGTGCGTAGCACCGAGAGGGGGGATATGGGCAAACAGCCGCTCGCGGCTGTTTGGGGCGGAGCCCTGAGCGAAGCGAATCAATCCCTCCCTCTCCGCCATTTGCGCACCGCGCAAATGGTGGGAGAAGGCTACGTAGGATTACCGTTTGCCACACCCGGTTTAAGCGACATTTTGCGGGTATGCCCACGACGCGGTTGCGCCTCGTCACATTCAATATCGCACACGGCCGCGGCCTGACGCCGTTCCAGGGGCTGACCTCCCGCCGGAAAATCCAGGCGAACCTGCTGAAAATCGCCCATCTCCTGCATGAGTTGCGGCCCGATTTCGTGGCGTTGCAGGAGATCGACGAGCATTCCCGCTGGGCGGGCAATTTCGATCATCTCGAATTTCTCCAGCACCACGCCCATTATCCCTACGCCGTCTTCGGCATCACCACGCGGCGCGAGGGCCTGCTCAACCTCCGTTACGGCAACGCGCTCCTCTCGCGGCACCC
>DATJPQ010000182.1:0-3084 GCA_035506315.1 Opitutaceae bacterium | reverse complement strand
CGGAGACGCCCATCGCTTTCGCGAGCGGAATCATCTCGTGCAGGAAAAGCTCGAGTGCAGGTACCTTGACCGACTTCATGAGAGGGCGAACTTGGGGGAAAAACGACCCGCCGTCAAAGCCGCTGAAGACAATAGTTGGCGTGACGTGGAAGTAGTTTCCGACCAGGAGGTTTACCTGTGATAATCGTGAAGGGCAGCAACGGATCGCCGTGCCGGCCATTTTCGCCGACTTGCACCCCTTTTGTCGAGAGAACGAGAATGGGAACGAAGAACGAGTACGATTCATCGGCCCGCTCGGCCCGCAGGTTCGGTAACTTCAACCCAAACCTTCCACCTCAACCCTTGCTACTCCGCTCTGAGCGCCGCCACCGGATCGACCTTCGTCGCGCGTCGCGCCGGTAGCCAGCAGGCGACCAGCGCGATTGCGGCGAGAAACAACGTCACCCCGGCAAAGACCCACGGATCGGTCGGGCTGATGTCGAAGAGAAACGATTTCAAAAACCGCGTGAATGCCAAGGCCCCGGCCAGGCCTAGCGTCACGCCGAGGGCGGTGAGCCACAGCCCACGACCGACGACGAGGCGAAGAATGTCGCGCGCGCTGGCGCCGATCGCCACCCGGATGCCAAGCTCGTTCGTGCGCTGGCTGACGGCATTGGCCATCACGCCGTAGATGCCGAGCGCCGCCAGCAGCAGCGCCGTCAGCGAAAACGAGCCCAGCATGAAGCTGTTGAGGCGTTGCGATAGCAGCGAGCCGCTGACACTTCGTTCCAACGACTGCACATTGGCAAAAGCCATTTCAGGATCGAGCGCGCGAATTTCCGCCTGAATCGACTTCGCCAGCAGGAGCGGGTCTCCCCCGGTCCGGACGGCAAAGTCCAGGTTGTAGCTCGTACGCGAGCCTTTGAACCAGCCTTGGAAGCAGGGCACATAGATCACCGGTTCCGGCCGACTGGTAACCCCGAAAATACGCTCGTCACGGACCACTCCGACGATCGTGTGAGGACTGGCGATGCCGTCGCCGGTGCCCACATGCGCACCGATGGGGTCTTCGCCGGGGAAAAAGCGCCGCGCCAGGCTCTCGCTGATAATCGCGACCGACTCGCTGCCCCGCCGGTCTGCGGCGGTGAACGTCCGTCCGCTCAGGAGGGTCCCGCCCATGGTCCGAAAATAGTCCGGGCTGATCCGCCGTAATTGTGCTCCGCCCCAGGTATTGGGCGCATGCGGTTTCCGGCCCTCGACCCACAAATCCCAACTCGAGCCTCCGCGCAACGGCAGCATGTCTGACGCCGCCGCCCCCCGGACCCCGGGCAGCGTTTGCAGGCGCTCGAGGGCGGAAGCGACAAACTGGTTACGCTGATCGTCGCCGGGATACCGCGCTTCCGTCAGCGCCACGTTTAATGCGAGCACGTTGGTGGGATCGTACCCCGGATGAACGCCGCGAAGCTGAACCAGGTTGCGCAGGAAGAGGCCCGCGCCGATCAACAGGATCAGGGCGAGCCCGATTTCGACCACCACCAGCGCGTCGAGCGTCCGCCGGTGAGCGACGCCACCGGTGGCGTTTCGGCTCGTCCCTTTCAGCGCGCTCTGCACGTCCGCCTTGGTTGTCTGCCACGCCGGCACGAGGCCGAAGACGACGCCCGTCAGGACCGACAATCCGACAGAAAAAGCGAGCACACCGGGATCCAGCCGGACGGTGGTCCACAGGGTGATGTCCTGCGTCACGAGCCAGCGGTTCGCCGCTCCGAGGCCGACGGCAGCCAGCGCCACGCCGGCCGCGCCGCCGAGCAGGGCGAGCAGCATGCTTTCGATCAGCAACTGGCGGATGACGCGCCCGCGGCTGCCGCCCATCGCGAGACGGATGGCGATTTCTTTCTTCCGCGACGCCGCGCGCGCCAGCAGTAGATTGGCGGTGTTGGCGCACGCGATCAGCAGTACGGCGAGCACTGCGCCCTGCAACAGAAGGATCGTCTGCCAGCCGGGCCATTCACCCAGTTCGTCCTCCCGCAGCGAGACAATCACGACGCCCCAGTCTCCAAACCGCGGTTCGTGTTGGTTGATCCGCCCGGTCAGCATCGTCATCTCGGCCCGGCATTGTTCCAGCGTTATGCCAGGCTTCATGCGCCCGAACGCCTGGTAGTAGTGCACGCCCGGACCGTCCCGCACCTTTTCCTCTGCGAGCGGGATGAACACGGCTTCGCTGCCATCCCAGTTGGCCAGGCCGCCGTCGGTCAGGACCCCGATCACCGTGTGCAGTTTGCCGTCGAGCCGGATGGTCTGGCCAATCACGTCCGTCCTTCCGCCGAATCGCGCCTGCCACAACCGGTGGGTCAGGATCACCAGCTGATTCTTGCCGGCCTGATCCTCGTCCTCGGCGAACAGCCGGCCGAGCTCAGGGCGGAAGCGCCAGACGCGCAGGCAGCTCGGCGTCACCTGACACGTCACGACCGGCACCGGCTCCATGCCCCCGGTGAGATTCTGCGTGCCAACCGACAAGGCGCCCAACTCCTGGAAGACGGTGTTCTGTTTCCGCCACTCCAGATATTTGGGCCCGGCCACGGCAAACCGGTCGATCCGCTTCTCCTGCGAATTCTCGTAAAGCACAACCAATTCGTTCGCTTTATCGTAGGGTAGCGGCCGGAGCATGAACGCATTCACCACGCTGAAGATCGCAGTGTTGGCGCCGATGCCGAGCGCGAGGATCGCGACTGCAGTGATCGTGAAACCCGGGCTTTTGCGCAGCAGGCGTGCCGCGAAGCGCAAATCGCGCAAACCGTCCTCCAGCCACGGCAGGCCACGCTGGTCGCGGTAGGATTCCTTTATCTGCTCGACTCCGCCGAACTCGCGCCGGGCCGCAGCGCGCGCTTCATCGGGCGACATGCCGGCGGCAAGGTTCGCCTCCGTCGCCATCTCCAGGTGTACGCGCATCTCCTCCGACATCTCCGCCTCGATCTTCTTTTTCCGGAAGAGCGGTTGCAGACGGAAGAGGACTTGGCGGAACCGGTGCATGGGAGAATTGCGGAATGCGGAGTGCGGAATGTAGAACGCAGATGGCGGATTAGCGGACGAGAGTGGATCTGTGGGTGG
>DATJPQ010000181.1:0-19551 GCA_035506315.1 Opitutaceae bacterium | reverse complement strand
TTTCCTTTGTTACCTTGTATGTAAGACTCTGAGATTCGAACGCCTTGATTGGTTTCTTCAACCCGGAACCCGAAACCCGGAACCCGGCCGCCAATGCATCGCTCTGTGCCCTCCTGCTTACCTCAGTGGCCGCTCTAAGTCCAATTGCATATTTCGGGATCTTACCGCCGCGCCGCGCCGGCCACCTGCTGCCGGATCTGGGCATAAAGCAGCGCGAGCCGCGGGGTGTCGGCGCCGGCCGCGCGGGCGCGGCGCAGGGGCTCGCCCCAAATCGCCTCGACCTCCACCTCGCGGCCCGCGAGCCAGTCGAGCAGGCTCGACGGTTTGTAGGCGCCCAAGCCCGGGGTGACGTCGATCATTTCCTGCAGGAACGCCTCCGGAATATCCATATTTTGCGCGCGGGCGGCGGCCGCCAGCTCGTCCATGAGCGCCCGCACCTCGGCCGCCAGCTGCGGATCGGCGAGCAGCCGGTCGGTGGTGAGGCCGCCGGTGGCGATGGCCAGCCCGTTGAACGGCACGTTCCAGATGAGTTTCCGCCAGCGGGCCTCCCGTAAATTGTCCACCACGGAACACTTCACTCCCGCCTGCTCGAATTGCGCCGCCAGCGCCCGGGCGCGTTCGCCAGCCGGCCGGCCAAATTCCCCCAGCGTGATCGACCCCGGATGAAAACACACCACCTCACCCGGAGCCACGCGGTTGCTCGCGATGAACGACAGGCCGCCCAGCACGCGTTCCGCGCCGAAATGCGCCGCCAGGAGTTCGTCGGCACCCAGGCCGTTTTGCAGGGTCAGGATGGCGGTCTGCGGTCCGAGCAGCGGTGGTAGCAACGTGGCCAGCTGGTCGTTGGCCGTCGTCTTCAACGTCACGACAACGAGATCGACCGGCCCGATCTCCGCCGGGCGGCCAAACGCGCCCACCCGTTCGGGCGGGATCCGCAGCGTCCGGTCGCCGACGCGCACGGTGATGCCGCGCGCCCGCACCGTCGCGAGATCGCTGCGCAGCAGAAACCGCACCTCCGCGCCGGCCAGGGCCAGCAGGGTGCCGTAGTACAGGCCGATGGCTCCGGGCCCGACGATGGCGATCTTGGAAAAAGCGACGGACATAAACCTGGATTACACACCGAATCCCCCCTTCGAGCACAAACAAATCCGCGTCGCTCAATACTGCTCTCTTCGGCAAGGCTCGCCGGTCGCGATAAATTCATGGCCACGAAAAGCACGAAGAATCCCGCGTGCACGCCGGTATATTGCGTCGCGCCTATGGGCGCGCGGACCTTCTTCGCCGCAGCCCCTGACCCTCTTCGCGTTTTTTGTGGCCAATCGGATCGACCGCCTTCGGCCGCGGCTACAGCGGTGCGTTGTCGGTCAGCCGCACTTCGTCAACCCACGCAGCTATTACCAGCAGCGAACGACCGGGCACCACTTCGCGCATCGCCTCCATCGTCGTCGGGTCCACGATGGAAACGTATATCACCCGCACGCGACGGTGCTGGCTGAGGATGTGCGTGACTTCCGCCATGATCCGGTCGGCACTGCGCACGCCCGACGCCGCCATTTCCTGCGCCCGTTTGAGCGAGGCCGGGAGGGAGAGCGCTTCGGTGCGCTGGTTGGCCGTCAGGTTGCGGTTGCGAACATCGCAAGCCAGCCCCCCGGCTTCCCGCACCGTGGGTACGACGACAACCTCGACGCCAAAATGAAGATCGGCGATCAGCTTGCGCGCCACGGCCGACTGCTGCGCCTCTTTCTGGCCGAACACCACGAAATGTGGCCGCACAATGTTGAACAGCTTGGCCAGCACGGTGGTGACGCCCCGGAAATGCGTGGGCCGCGAGATTCCGCACAACGGCTTGGAAACCGCCTCCTCGACCACATAGGTCGAAAAACCGCGCGGGTACATCGCCTCGACGTTCGGCGCGAACACCAGGTCGACCTCCAGTTCGGCGCACTTCGCCAGATCGGCCTCGGGGGTGCGGGGATAGCCGGCGTAGTTTTCGCTCGGTCCGAATTGCAGCGGATTGACGAAGAGCGACACGATCACCGCACCCGCCTTCGCCTTGGCCGCGCGGATCAACGCGACATGGCCGTCGTGCAGCGCTCCGCTGGTCGGCACCAGGGCGATGGTTTTCCCCTGGGCCCGCAGCTCCTCGGCCGCAAGTTGCATCTCCCCGACAGTCTCAAGCTTTTTCATGGGTAACACGTCTGGTGGATCTGGCGCTCCGAGCTTGAATCATTCAGGGTATCCCAGCTCACTTCAAGTTTTCCTTCGTCTTATCCTCCGCCACCGCGCCGCCCATGATCCGCATTAACGATAATTTCACCAAGCTGAAGGCCTCCTATCTGTTCAGCGACGTCTCCCGGCGCGTCGCCGCCTATCAACAGGCCAATCCACAGCAGACGATCATCCGCCTGGGCATCGGCGACGTCACCGAGCCGCTCCCGCCCGTCTGCGTGGCGGCGCTGCATGCCGGCGCCGACGAGCTGAGCCGGCGCGAGACGTTCAAGGGCTACGGTCCCGAGCAAGGCTACGCCTTCCTGCGCGAGGCCATCGCGCAATATGACTTCCAGTCCCGCGGCTGCCGGATCGAGCCCGACGAAATTTTCGTCTCCGACGGCTCGAAGTGCGATTGCGGCAACATCCAGGAAATCTTCGCCCCCGACATCCGCCTCGCCATTCCCGATCCGGTCTATCCCGTTTATGTCGACACCAACGTCATGGCGGGGCGCACCGGCGCCAACGTCGACGGCCGTTACGCAGGCATCACCTACCTCGATTCCACCGCCGCCAATGGCTACGTGCCCGCCGTGCCGGACACGCCGGCCGACCTGATCTACCTTTGTTTCCCCAACAATCCGACGGGCGCGGTCGCCACCAGGGCCCAGCTCGCTGCCTGGGTGGAGTACGCCCGGCGCAATCAGGCCGTCATCCTCTACGACGCCGCCTACGAGGCCTACATCCGCGGCCCGCAGATTCCGCACTCGATCTACGAGATCGAAGGTGCCCGCGATGTGGCGATCGAGTTCCGCAGTTTCTCGAAGACGGCCGGCTTCACCGGCACGCGCTGCGCCTTCATGGTCATCCCGAAGACGCTTGTGGCCTTTGACGCCGCCGGCCGCGCTACTGCCCTGCATGCGCTCTGGAATCGCCGCCACACGACAAAGTTCAACGGCGTGTCCTATCCCGTGCAGAAGGCCGCCGCCGCGATCTACACCGATGCCGGCCGGCCGCAGGTGCGCGCGATGACCGACTTCTATCTGGGCAACGCGAAGCTCATCCGCGCCGCGCTGGCCCGGCTCGGCCTGCCCTGTGTCGGCGGCGACAACTCGCCCTACATCTGGGTCAATGTCGGCGGCGACTCGTGGGAGTTTTTTGACCGGCTGCTGACGAAGGCCGGTGTCGTCTGCACGCCGGGCGCCGGCTTCGGTCGCTGCGGCGAAGGCCACGTGCGCATCAGCTCGTTCAACAGCCGCGAGAACGTCGTGGCCGCCCTCGACCGCATCGCCACTGCCCTGAAGTAAACCCCACCACAATATCATCCGGCATCCTGTAGCAGCGCGGTCTACTTGTCCCGCCAAAGCCATGGCGACGGCGGATGACCGCCGATCCGGCCGCCGGCCCCTGCCCTGCGCCTTTCTCCCCATGTCCCCATCGCCCTCGCTGGCCGGCGCGCTCGGCGTGCCTCTGTTCACCACCGATCTTTATATCCCCCGATATCGCGATGGCGACGTCGGCCGGTGGCGCATCATGCACGGCGGCTTTGCCCTCGATCACGGTTACCACTCCGGCGTGTGGGCCGTGCAGGGCATGCCCGCGCTCCTGCGGCGCCCCGCCCCGGACGCCGCGTGGGAAACCTGGATGTCGCTTTCGCCGCACGAAGTGGAAAGTCAGGAGTTAGGTTGTCGCCACGCGCGGGGCCGCACCGCCGTAATGGGCCTGGGTATGGGGTGGATCGCCCTTAACCTCGTGCAGCATCCCGCAGTCTCGCACGTGACCGTGATCGAACGCGACCCGGAAGTGATCGATCTCTTCTCCCGCTCCGGCGCCACCGACGGCCTGCCCGCGTCGGTCCTCACCAAACTCGAAATCGTCGAAGCCGATGCCCTCACCTGGCGCCCTGCCCAACCCGTGGATTTTCTCTACGCCGACATCTGGCTGAAAATCGCCGAGCCTTCCACGCTCGACGACGTGCGCCGCATGCAGGCCAACGTGCAGGCGCGACAACTCTATTTCTGGGGCCAGGAACTCGTCCTGCACGCCCAGGTGCAACCCCTGCTCGCGGCCGGCGAGCGCCTGACCATGCCGGTATTGCAACGATGCCTCGTGGAAAAAATCGCGCTGCCCTTGCTCGTGCCCGAGGGTCTCGACTACGCCGATTATATCGAACGCGTCGTAGCCAACCGCCAGGCCCGCGGCCTGCCGACCGCCTGAACGCGCCGGAGGGCAAGATCGGTCGCGGTCGATTTGCCATTGCACCGCCGCTCGTCAACAGGGACAAAACCTCATGCACACACCCGTCTTTGTCCGTCGGCTGACTGCTCTTTCACTGTTGGGTTCGCTCGCGCTGGGTGTGCCAGCCGGATATGCCGCCGATGCCGCGATGGCGGCACCCGTCCCGGCTCCGGTTCCCGCCGCCGTGGCCATCGCCCGGCCTTCGCCCGCCGAGGTGACCCTGGCGACGGAAAGCCTGCAGCGGCTCCTGGCACACGCCGATCCGGCCACCCAGGCCATCGTGGCGAAGTATCCGGACTTGATCGCCGTCCGGCCTCCGCCTCCGCGCGTGAATCCCTGCATCGTCCCCTTCCTCTACCCGCCGTTTCGCGCCAAGCATGAGGCCAACGTCGCGGTCGCCCAAAAGGGCGACATCGACCTGCTGTTCATGGGAGATTCCATCACCGATTTCTGGCGCAACACGGGCCCCATCGGCATGGCGAATCCGCCCCGGGCGGGAAAGGCCGTCTTCGACAAATATTACGGCGCGATGAAGGTCGCGAACTTCGGCATCAGCGGCGACACGACGCAGGGTGTGCTTTACCGCCTCCGCGATGGCGAGGGCCAGGGCTTCCAGCCCAAGGCCATCATGCTGATGATCGGCACCAACAATGCCGCCCTCTGCACGTCCGCGGAAATCGCCGAGGGCGTCGGCGCGGTGGTCCTGGAACTGCGCCATGATTTTCCCGCCGCAAAAATCCTGTTGCTCGGCATTTTCCCGCGTGCCAACCCCGGCGACCCCATCCGGAAGACCGTCTTGGACGTCAATCCGATCATCGCGAAGCTCCGCGACGGCAAAAACGTGTTCTATCTCGATATCGGCGCCAGGTTCCTCGACGCCGACGGCCAGCTCCCGCCGGACATCATGCCCGACCAGCTGCATCCCAGTGAAAAAGGCTACGAACTCTGGGCCGAAGCCGTCAAAGAGCCGCTCGCTGAATTGATGAAGTAAGGAGTACCAACCCATGAAGAAACTGTTAACGACCCTCATGATCGCCGGCCTGCTGTCAGTGGGCGCGGCCACCGTATCGGCGCAAACGTCAACGGCGCCGAAGTCTGTGATCCACGTCGTCACCGTGGCTTGGAAGGCCGGCACCACGCCGGAGCAAATCAAGGCCGCGCTCGACGGCGCCCAGGCGCTGCCGGCGCAGTACAAAGGCATCACGCACGTCTGGACCAGGTCCATCAAGGTGCAGGGCGGCAAGGCCAACGCCATCGTGATGGAGTTTGTCGACGAAGCCGCGTTGAAAGCCTATACCGACAGCCCGGCGCAGAAGGAATGGTACAAGGTCTACCTGCCGATCCGCCAGGAAAGCACCACCTTCGACATCACGAACTGAATCTCGGCCAGATTTCTTTTTGACCTAGGGCGGCGGAGCCGCAACCAAAGGCAAATCCGAATGGCCACAAAGAACGCAAAAAACGGTTTGGGCTTCGGCCACTACCGTCCGTGCGCCTATAGGCGCAACGCTCGGTACCGTACTTACTCGCGATTTTTCGTGCCTTTTTGTGGCCAAAAATTCCTCGCCGCCTGAGAGGATTCACAACTTTTGTAGTACAGAGGGCACAGAGCAAGGCATGAGCGCACAGAGAGTCGGCATGAACGAATGGCTTCATCAACACCTGTCGTGCCGAGCAACGCGAAGTAGCCACGATTCTGCTTGCGGCCTGTCCGTCAGTGACGTACCTTAGGCGACACAATGCTGTTCATTGAAACGCCGATCTTTATGGAGAGCTGGGAGGATCTTGGACAGGACGACGACGATCTTTCAGCCCTACAAACTATTCTGATGATTAACCCGGATGCTGGCGACCTGATTCAACACAGTCGCGGTCTACGGAAGCTTCGCGTCGGCGCCAAAGGAAAAGGCAAACGTGGCGGGGCACGCGTGATCTACTACTGGCATCAGGGAGATGGGCAAATCTTCCTCCTACTCGCTTACCCCAAGAACGAACGCGACGACTTAACGCCCCAACAAACTGCAATATTACGCAACTTGGTTGACCAGTGAACACGTCTGAGCCCGAAACCGAAAACGAAATGTTATGAACGAAACAATTTTCAACAAACTCACCAACAGCGTGCGGCAGATGAATGCCATCCGCGCCGGCAAGCTGCAGCCCGCTCGCACAGGCAAGCTGACGCCTGACCATCCGGCTGCGGTACGTAGTCGTCTAGGTATGACCCAGTCCGCGTTTGCAGTCATGATTGGCGTTCCGCTCGGTACACTCCGCAATTGGGAACAAGGCCACCGCCAGCCAACCGGCCCGGCCAAGGCATTGCTTTGCTTTGCGGCCAAATACCCGAAGCAGGCCGCAGCTGCGCTTGCCCCTGCAAACCGCGGCTCATCCGTAATCGTCAAACGCGAGACCGGACGAAGCGTCAGCATCCAGCCACGGGTTGGACGCATCGGAATCCGTACGAGCAACGAACGCACCGTTAAGCATGCTGCGCTAGCCCATACGTAATCCTGGATGCCGGGATCGCCTGAACGTTCAGGTTGCGATATGGGCGTTCAAGCGCTGTGTGATTTCCTTCTCCGCCAGATTGCGTTCGCGTGCACGGCCGATCCGCAGGGCATCGACCAAGGCGAGCAGATCATAGAGGGCTGGATCGCGTCGGGCAGCACCAGGCACACTGCCGTAGAGGGGCTGCACGGATGCACGACTGGGCGTTTCAGGGCGGCGGATGCCCAAATTTTTTCTGGAATTCCTGCTGGAGCGACTGCTTCAGATCCACCGGAATCCGCGGCTGCCGGAGCACGCGCTCGGTCCACCAGCGGGTCGCCGCGGCCTCGTCGCCCGCCTGGATCCAACAGTAGGTCATCATCGCGATCGCATGCGGGTTCTCGGGCTGACGCAATAGCGCCTCCTTCAGCTCGGTCACGGCGTCGCCGACCCGATTCTGGCGCAGATAAAGCAGCGCCAGCTCTTCGAGCGGCCGGCCATCCCTCATGTCGGCCACGTAGGCTTCATGAAGTTCGTGCGCCTCGGCCTCGACCTGCCCCTGGGCCCGCATGAGGTGCGCCCGTTCCAGATGCAGGCTCGCCGACTTGGGACAGTTCGCCAGGGCCTGCGTCAGGGTCGCCGTGGCTGCCGGCATGTCCTGCATCGCCTGTTCGACCTGATAGAGCAGCAGCCAGGCATCGTTGTCGGTCGCGTTGAGCTCAACCGCGGTCTCGAGCTGGCTTCGCGCCTCGGGTAGAATCCCGTCCTTAAAGAGGAAGTTGCCATACTGGCGATGGTACGTGGACGCCTTGGGTTCGAGTTCGATGGAGCGGCGCAGGAGCGCCAGCGCGACGTCGGAATGGCCCGCGAAGTTCTGCACGGCCGCGACAACGCTTATCCGGTAGGCGTCGTAGCAATCGTCCATCAGCTCATCCAGCCACGGATCTTCCAGGTCGATAAATTCCCGCCGGCCGATGATCTGCCGCAGAGCCTCCGCGTGCTCGTCGTCTCCGAAGTGATCATAAACGGTCACCATGAGGGACATCGCCCCGATGAACTCGGGATTGGCGCCGATCGCCCGGCGCAAGCTGTCGCTGGCTCCGTGCCAGTCGTCGTTCTGGATATCGCACAGGGCGATCCCGAGGAGCGCGTAAGGATTGTCCTTCGAGCGGGTCAGGACCTCGTTGAACGTCGCTCTCGCCTCCTTCCATCGGCCGGACTTCTGGTACTCGCCCGCCAGCCGCAGCCGGGCGGGAACATAATCGGGCGCCAACGCCACCGCCCGGGCTTCGCGGGGTATCGCGTCCTCCATTCGTCCATAAAGCGCCAGCAGGTTGGCCTCGAGATGCGGCCATTTGGCGTTGCCTGGCTCCAGTCGGCGCAGCCCGGCGTAGCACTGCAAAGCCTGGTTGTAATCGCCGTTCGCGTGATAGAGACGCGAGAGCTTGATGAGACCCCGGACCGAATGGGCGAACGAGTGCGCTTCGTTTTCGGCGGCGCCGATCTCCTCCGCCAGTTCGCCGTTGGCGGTGGCGACGACGGGAGGCAGGTTCGAAATCACGATCTGCCGGCGCCAGAGCGTCCACGCGCCCGCGACGACCGCGCTTGCGGCGAGAACGGCCGCCGCGATTCGGACGCCCTTCCGGCTCTGCTTCCGCGCTACGACTTCGGTTTTTGGCGCCATACCGTGATCCGGCCCATGCGTTCGAACGGCGGATAAGCCGCGAATCCGCCGGTGACGATGCTCGGCAGACCGGAGTTGTCGAGATTACCGGCCGCACAGGTCACCTGCATGATCGGCTCGTGCGCGAGCACATGCATCGTGAAGTTCATCCGGCCGTCATTCTTGAATACCACCAGCGACGCCGCCTTCTTGTCGCGCCAGTCGTTGAAGCCGCTGACGCAGACGACATCCATTACCCCATCGTGGTTGAGGCTCACGCCCACCGGTGCGTATGCGCCGGCGAGATCGCCGAGGCGGTGATACTTGAAATACCCATCCCCCCGATTTTCCAGCCATTGGACTCCGTGCCATGGGCGCGTTCCCGGATCGGCATAGCCGAACCCGTCCCCATTCGTGTAAAGGATGTCCGGCCGGCCGTCGCCGTTCAGGTCGCACAGGCTGATGCCACTGCTGCCATAATCCTCGTTGGTGGAGCTAAAAAGCACAATGTTCGTGAAGTTGCCGTTGCCGTCGTTCTTGAACAGCACGACTTCCTCCCACTCCTGCGAGACGACCGCGGCTATATCCGTGTACCCATGGCCGCAGAGATCGGCGCAGCAGACGTTGATCGTCCCGGAGAGACTCAGCAAGATGTGGCTTTCAAACTTCCAGTCGCCGAGGTTCTTCATCCAGCGAATCTCGCCCTGGTTGTAACCGAACTGCCCGACCGCCAGATCAAGCTTCCCGTCCTTGTGCCCCGCGAGATTGGCCGCCTGGACATCCGTCACGCGCGCGACGTGGTCCAGGAGGACGTGCTTGGTGAAGTGCTGGTGCCCGTCGTTCTCCAGGATGATGACCGAGCCGATCCTGTCGTTGTTCGGAAAGACTTCGCCCATGCACGCGACCAGCAGGTCCTGGTGACCGGTGTGGTTGAAGTCTACGGCCTCCACGTGGACGACCCCGGGGAGATCGCCACACAGCACCGACTCCTCGAAGTGCCCGGGCCTCACCTGCCTCAGCCAGACAATCGCGTTCAGCCGGTCATCGGTCGCGAGGATGTCCGGCAGACCGTCCTGATCCAGGTCGGCGATCGTCACGTGCGAGATCCAAGGGTTCTCGGTGACGGGCGTTCCGACCGCCTCGGCCGTGAAGCGCCCCAGGTCGTCAATGATCGGTGTCACCGCGAGCTTGACCGGGGTCTCCTCCTTGGTCGGGGCGCAACCGGCGAGCAGGAGCACCGCCACCAGAGCACCAGCGACCGTCAGGGCCGGGGCATGGCCCTTGCGGGATCGAGTCGCTGAAGTCATGGCACCAGATTACAACCCATCTCCGCGCCAGCAAACGGTAACACTGTTTTAGCCGGAACATTGCGGGCTATTCTGAGAACTCCGTTTTTCGTAGGTCAGCGAGCTCGCTCGCGCTCTGACGTGCCGCGCGAGCGAGCTCGCTGCCTACAGTAAACAAGAGCCCCCGTTCAATTGAACCACAAATGAGCCCAACGCGGCGGAGCCGCACCAAACTGGATCTGGATTTTACAGGAGGCCGTAGAGGAAACAGAGGAATGATTTTCCGCGGATTTCGCGGATAAATGCGGATCGGGAGCACGGGCCATCCCCGGAATCCATCCGCGATCATCCGCGCCATCCGCGGAAAATTCCGAACGTAATTCGTGTGCATTCGTGGGCCAAAATCCGAATGTTTGGGTTCCCGATCCCGACGGCTCCATGCGTGCCATCTGTGGTCAATCAGAAATCGGTCCGGGCTGTCGAAATCTGCCGATCCAAAATTAGCGGGCATTAGCGTTCATTAGTGGTTAAAATCCGTTCGATGCCGTTTGGTTGCGGCTCCGCCGCGCCAAGTCCATTCGTGGTTAAACTTCGCGAAGACGTGATTTGCTTTTCACCTCACGGCGGGCAGATGTTCGGACGTTAACTCCCCGTGCAAGCAATGCCCACCACCCGGCCAACGACCATCGCTATCCGGCATCTGGCGAAACGTTACGGTTCGGTCGAAGCCATCAACGATGTCAGCTTCGAGTTACGCGCGGGTGAAATTTTCGGCCTGCTCGGGCAAAACGGCGCCGGCAAAACCACCACGATCGAATGTCTCCTCGGCCTTCGCCAACCGGACGCCGGCTCGGTCACGATCGACGGTATCGACGCCATAGCGAATCCACCCCTGGCCCGGGAACGGGTCGGAGCCCAACTGCAATCCGCCGCCTTGCAGGACAAGATCACGCCGCGCGAAGCCCTGAAACTCTTCGCTTCGTTTTATCATCAACCAGCCGAGGTCGACCGCCTGCTCACCCAACTCGATCTTTCCGCCAAGGCTGGCGTCCCTTTCGACTCTCTTTCCGGCGGGCAAAAACAACGTCTCTTCCTCGCCCTCGCGCTCGTCAACAACCCGGAGATGCTGGTGCTCGACGAGCCAACCGCCGGTCTCGACCCACCCACCCGTCGCGAACTGCACCGGATTATGGTCGAATTCAAAACCGCCGGGAAAAGCGTGCTGCTGAGCACGCATGACCTGGAAGAAGCCGGTTCCCTCTGCGATCAAATCGGCATCCTCCACGGAGGTCGACTGATCGCCTGCGATACCCCGGCGGCACTCCTGGCCCGCGCCCGCACCCCTCCGCGAATCTCGTTCCGCACCACCCGGCCACTGGAACGCACCCAGGTCTCAACGTTACCCTGCGTGACGAACCATTCACTGCAGGCTGACGGCTGGCACCTCGCGACCACGAACATCAATCAAACCATCAGTGGCCTGGTGCGACTGCTGGAACCATCCCACAACGAGATGATGGACCTGCAAATCCAGCGCCCCTCGCTGGAAGACGTCTTCATCGAGCTGACGGGACAGTCCTGGGCCGAAAGCTCCGGGGAGGAAAAGCCGTGAGCGCGGGTCAACCACTCGCTGGTTCAATCCGCCATTTTCTGCTCAGTCTCCGGCTGAACTTCCGCAGCTGGCAGGCCATCGTCTACGGCTACCTCGTTCCCGTCTTTTTCCTGGTGGCTTTCGCGAGTGTATTTAGAGGCGACATACCGCCGCTCCTTCATCAAATGGGCCAGTTGCTCACCATCAGCATTCTCGGTGGCGCGTGTTTTGGCCTCCCCACCGCGCTGGTCGCAGAACGCGAGCGGGGCGTTTGGCGCCGTTACCGGCTCCTGCCGGTGCCCACCGGCCACCTGGTCGTAAGCACCCTGCTCGCCCGGCTCATCATCGTCGGCTCGGCTGCCGCCCTCCAAATCCTGCTGGCGAAACTGCTTTATCACACGCCCTGGCCCGCGCATCCCGGGGCGCTGCTCATCGCCTTTCTTATTGTCGGTTTTTCATTTCTCGGTCTCGGCTTGCTGATCGCCGCGCTGGCCAATGATGTGCCCGCCGTCCAGGCGCTTGGCCAGTGCCTCTTCCTGCCGATGATCCTGATCGGTGGCGTCGGCGTGCCGTTGGCTGCATTACCCGGCTGGGCGCAACGCCTCTCCGGTTTCATGCCCGGACGTTATGCGGTCGACCTCCTGCAACGCTGCTTCACTGACCCCCAAGGTCTGCACGGCGCAGGTTTCAGCCAGATCGCCCTCCTCGTGATCGGCGGCGCGGCCGGCTGCGCTGGCCTAAACCTCTTCCGCTGGGAATCCGGGCAACGCACCAATCGCTCTGCTTCCATTTGGTCGGGCTTTGCTCTGCTCGCCTGGCTGGCCATCGGACTGGCGGCCACCGCCACCGGACGACTCGATCCCGTGCAGGCCAGCCCCATTGCTTACGAGTCCATCACGGAAGCGCAGATCGACGGAATCACGTACGACGGTTTACCCGGCGATAACGAGCTCGTCACCCGGTTAAGCCCGCCCTTTAAACCCAATGCCATACCCGAGCGGGCACGGAGTTTTGCCCTGCAACTCAAGAATTGGTCTCTCAGCTATGCCGACGATCCAGGCCAGACCGTTCGTAATCTCCTGAGTGTCGCCGCAATCGCCGATATCGGTGCCGACTTACGGGAAGCCGAGATTGGTCGGATTGTTTTTGACGAACTACAGGCCCGCTTTCCGCGTGATCAGCTCTGTCGGATTCTGGCCTGGGTCATCCTTCGGCCCGATGATGGCAGCGTACTCACGCGCATGCCCAATCTGCGCTTGAGGCGTCAATTATCAGAGCAGGTTGTCCGCGAACGCTGCGTCCTCTACGCCAAAAAATACCTCGGTCGGCTCTTACACAAACTCCCGGATTGAGACCAGTTCCACCGCCATAAAGTGTTTTAGCCATGGCTTCCCCGGGTTTGGAAAGCGTCAATTTGGTGCCCAAGGGGGGACTCGAACCCCCATGCGGTTAAGCACAGGCTTCTGAGACCTGCGTGTCTACCAGTTCCACCACCTGGGCAGCGAAAGGAGGGAAAAGAGAGCCGTTCGCGCCGGGGCGCGCAAGAAAAAGATTACAGTTTTTCGCTTCGCGAAAAACTGATTTGCGCCCCCACCCCTCACCGCCAAGCTGACCCTTGCTCCCTTACCCATGAAAAAAGACGCCGTTCTCGCCAAACTCAAACAGCAGAAGGTCATCGCCATCATCCGCGCCGACAGCTCCGACGGACTCCTCGATTGCGCCAAGGCCCTCGCCGCGGGCGGTCTCACCGCCATCGAGCTCACCATGACGACCCCCGGCGCCATCCGGATGATCGAGCAGGTCAGCGCCCAACTGCCCGATTTCGTCTTCGGCCTCGGCACCGTGCTTGATGCCGAGACGGCCCGTGCCGGCATCCTCGCCGGCGCCCAGTTCATCGTCACCCCGGCGCTGCGGCCCGACGTCATCAAGCTCTGCCGCCGCTACAGCGTGCCGGTATTCGCCGGCGCGCTCACCCCGACGGAGATCGTCAACGCCTGGGAGGCCGGCGCCGACGCGGTGAAAATCTTTCCGGCCGAATTTTTCGGCCCGGCGTACATCAAGTCGGTCAAAGCCCCGCTGCCGCACATCGAGTTGTTCCCGACCGGCGGCGTGACGCCGGAGACCGTGGGCGATTTCCTGAAGGCCGGCGCCACCGCCACGGCGGCGGGCAGCGCGTTGGTCGACGCCAAGTCGCTGAAGGAGAAAAATTGGGCCGCGATCACCGCCAAAGCGAAGGCGTTCGTAGCCGCCGTTGCGGCGGCGGGCGTGAAGTAGGATCGCTCCGGAGCGGATTCAGATTGTAGCCACGAGC
The DNA here is from genome assembly GCA_035506315.1 of Opitutaceae bacterium. Classification (GTDB taxonomy): domain Bacteria; phylum Verrucomicrobiota; class Verrucomicrobiia; order Opitutales; family Opitutaceae; genus MWDT01. The sequence continues at coordinate 5,767 of DATJPQ010000181.1, read as the reverse complement.
GTGAGCAAGTGGATGTCTTGGGCTCGTCTGGCTGCTCGAAGGTGGAGCGCGTTGACCTCAACGCGCTTGCCGGGCTCGGTCGGAGAAGAAGCGCCTTGAGGTCAAGCCGCTCCACCAGGACTGGCGCTCGCGGTCAATTTTCTGGTTGTAGGGCCGGACCTTGCGTCCGGGCCGGGATCGAAAAACATGCGGCCTGGACACGAGGTCCAGCCCTACAAAAACCGCTACGGCTGTGCGGCCGTGCTCTCCGCCGTGCCCAGGAATTTTGCCAGGTCGGGGATTTCTTTCACGCGCCGGCCGCCGGGTTTGCGGGCGAAATACGGATCTTCCTGCGGTGCGTCCTCCGCCTCCCCTCCTTCTGCTGCCGTCTCGTCCGAGTCGTCCTCGGTTTCGTCATGAATCTCGATGCCCTCGGCGAGGCCCAAATCCTCCGCGGGATCGAACACCTGCGAGATGCGGCGGGCCTGCGGTTCGAGGATGAGCACCGGGTTTTTCACGTGGCCGTTCTTCACGAATTCGAGGAGACAGGGCAGGAACTGCGCCTTGTAACGGCCTTGCAGGTCGCTCATCCATTTGTTGGCCACGCCATCGCGGCGGTTCAGCAGCACGATGTCGGAGAAGTGAACGCAGGCATCGTACCACGCCAGCAGCGTGTGATGCTTCTCGGCGAGCTGGCAATGCACCACGCACAGGATGGAGCCCAGCTCGGCGCCCGAAGCGTCCAGCCAGACCTTGAACGCCTCGACCTGGTCGACCGGATTGCGCCGGCCGTCGGTGACAAAAAATACGTGCGTGGCTCCGGCGGGCAGCGCGGCTTCGATCTTGTGGTCGGGCGTCCAGTGCCAGCGCGCGGGCGAATCGAGCCGGGCATCGCTGGCGCACGCCGCCTCGCCTTCGGCCAGCAGGGTGGCCGCCCGATCCTCGGGCGCGAGCCCATCGGCGATCAAATTGGCCACCACCTCGCGCCGGCCCGAGCCAGCAATGCCGAGGAAGAGATAAACCAGGGGCTTTTCCGAAGACATGTGTTACAGGAATTATCGGCCAAAAAGCGCCGAGCTCAAGTGATCGACCGCATTCGCCGCCAGCGCGTTCCCGCGCGCCTTCAGAATTTGCCCAGTTCGTTTTGCGCGTGCTGGCGCATCCAGTGATCCACCAACACCAACGCGGTCATGGCTTCGACAATCGGCACGGCGCGCGGCACGACGCAGGGGTCATGCCGGCCGCGGGCGGCGAGTTCGGTGTTGTGGCCGTGCACATCGACGGTCTTCTGTTTTTGCAGGATGGTGGCGGTCGGTTTGAACGCCACGCGGAAGACGATTTCCTCGCCGTTGCTGATGCCACCCTGCACGCCGCCGCTGCGATTGGTGGCCGTGCGCACCTGGCCGGCGCGCATTTCGAAGGCGTCGTTGTGCTGCGCGCCGCGAAGCCGCGCCCCGGCGAAACCGCTGCCGATTTCGAAACCCTTGGTGGCGGGCAGCGAGAGCATGGCCTTGGCCAGATCGGCCTCGAGCCGGTCGAACACCGGTTCGCCGAGCCCCGGCGGCACACCTTGCACGCGGCATTCGATGATGCCGCCCACGGAGTCGCCCTCGGCGCGGACAGCCTTGATCCGGGCGATCATTTTCTTCGCCGTGGGAAGGTGGGGGCACCGCACGGCGGTGGCTTCGATCTGGGCCAGCGTTGGTAGCTTTGCCAATGAGTCCGCCGGCAGGGCGAGGTCGTGAATTTGGGTGACGAAAGCGCGCACGATCACCGGCCGGGCGGGCACGGCGAGCGCGAGGATTTTTTTCGCAATGGCGCCGGCAGCCACGCGCCCGACGGTCTCGCGCGCCGAGCTGCGGCCGCCGCCTTGATGATCGCGGATGCCGAATTTCGCCTGGTAGGTGAAATCGGCGTGCGAGGGCCGGTATTTTTCGCGCATCTCGGCATACGCGCCGGGTCGCTGGTCCGCATTGCGCACGAGCAACGCGATGGGCGTGCCGGTGGTGCGCCCCTCGAAGAGACCGGATAGAACCTCGACGCGGTCCTCCTCCTGGCGCGGGGTGACGATATCGCTCTGGCCGGGACGACGGCGGTCGAGCTCGGCCTGAATTTCCTCAACGGCGAGCGGCAGGCGGGGCGGACAGCCGTCGATGACGACTCCGACCGCCGGGCCATGACTTTCGCCCCAGGTGGTCACGGTAAAGAGTTTTCCAAACGAATTGGGCATCGCGGAGCGCGAGCGTGGGTGGCGCGGCAGGGGCTCGCAAGCGACAAATCCGGAAAACGGCGCGTCGGGTTTTACAGGAGGCAACGGAGGCCACAGAGGAAATGACTTTCCCGCGGATTACGCAGATGGACGCAGATGCAGGCATCGAAGTCTGCAACCCGGAACTCGAAACTCGGAACCCGGAACCAGGATTGATTCGCCCACGCAACTTTCGCCCTGCCACCGAGTCTCAAGCCATCTTCGCATAAGACCATTTACACGGGACGTGCTTTCGGTTTTGTTGACGCTTCCTGCGTTTCTGGCCACCCAAGTCAATTCCCTCAATAGCATGAGCCTGCGCCTTCTTCGTCTCTGGCTCGTCGCCGCGATCTGCGGCGCGGGCTCTGTATTTGCCCAGTCCGCTCCACCGCCGGTCATGCCTGAGGCAATGCCTCCGGGCGTCAGACCGATGGTGGCGCCAGCAGCCACCAAGGCCGCCGATGGCGAAATCCTCCCGAGCCTGCAGTTGGCCGATGCCGACATCGGCGCGGTGCTCGATTTGCTGGAGATGCTGACCGGGCGTACCATCCTTCGTCCGCAATCCCTCCCACCCGCCGAAAAGATTACGCTGCAAATCAAAAAACCCATCCCGAAATCGGAAGCCATTCTCGCGCTGGAGACGTTGCTTAGCCTCAACCAGATCGGCGTGGCTCCGCTGGGTGACAAGTTTCTCAAAGTCGTCGCCCTCGCCCAGGTCAAGATGGAGGCGCCCACCCTGATTACCGGGTCCACCCTGGATCTGCCGCCGAGCGGCAAGATAGCGGCGAAGTTCTTCCAGCTGGAGTTTCTCCAGAGCAACGAGCTCATGCAGCAATTGCCGCAAATTCTCACCCAGGGCATGGGGGGCGGCGTGGTGCTGTTCGATCGCGCCAACGCCGTGATGATCACCGATACCATCAGCAATCTCCAGCGCGTGGAGCTTTTGCTGAAACAGATCGATCATCCCAACGTCGCCATGCCCAAGCCCAAGTTTTATTCGCTGAAATTCTCCAAGGCCAGCGACATCGTCCAACGACTGCAGACCATCCTGCAGGGTCAGAAAATGGCCGCGCAGGTCGGCATGAATTCGACGACCACCCTCTCGGCCGACGACCGCACCAACCAGGTCATCATCGTCGCCGACGCCCGGCTGTACCCGATGTTCGACGACCTCATCGACAAACTCGACACCAAGGGCGACTCCAATACCCACACCGAAGTGTTCCGCCTCAAATCGGCGGACTGTAAAACGCTTTCCACCCTGCTGAACAATCTCATCAACGGCGAGACCACCGCGGCCCAGAAGGCCGGCCAACAGGCGCAACGCAACGCGCAGACCGCCGCCCTGCCCGTGCCCACGCCAGCCGCCCCCAATACGCCCGCCGCTGCGGCCCAGCAAGCCATGGCGACAGCGCAAAGCCGGCTGCGTGCACAAGCCGGTGCAGGCGGCGACGCCGCCGCCGAATTCAGCCCCTATATCACAATCATCCCCGACGATCGGACCAATGCGATCGTGGTCAATGGCACGCCCGACGATTTGCGCCTGATCCATGAACTCGTGGATCAAATGGACATCATCCTGCCGCAGGTACGCATCGAGGTGGTCATTGCCGATGTCACCCTCGACGATACCGACACCACCGGGATTGATGCTCTCGGCTTTCAAGTTGCTGCCAACAAACTCACGGGCGTCAATCTCAGTGCCCCGACCCTGGCCATCTCCGGCGGCACCGCTTCCGGCAACACGACCAGCAGCACGTACGCCACGATGACGCCCGGCGGCCTGGCGTTCGGCTACAGCTTGACGGGCATCCTCGGCCTCACCACCACGCCGCGCAAGGGGAAGACGCAAATCATCTCCTCGACGGCCATCGTCGCCTCCCACAACAAAAAGTCCTCGATCTTCGTCGGTGAGCAGCGCCCCCAGATCACCGGTTACCTCAACACCGGGACCACCAGCACGACGGTGGGCGGTGGTTATCAGAGCAATGTCGGACAACAGCAGATCGGAATTACGCTTACTGTGACGCCGTTGATTGGTGACGACGGCTCTGTGCAGCTCTCCATCCAGACGGATGTCGAGGAGCCGCTTCAAGATGTAATCATCGATGGCAATGCGCAGGCCCACACCTCAAAACGCACCACCGATTCGTATGTCACTGCCAAGAGTGGTGAAATCATTGTGCTCGGCGGACTGCAAAAAACGACGGACTCCACCTCCACGAGCCGGCTCGGACCGATCCCGATCATCGGCGATCTGCTGGGCACGCGTACGAAAGGGAAACACCGCACCGACCTCATCTTCTTCCTGCGCCCACTGGTTCTCACTAATACGCCCGCCGACAACGACAAGTTTATGAAACGACTGGACGGCATGCCCCACAAAGAAGAAGTGAAGACCATGCTCGAGCCCAACGCCCCCGCGACCGACAAGCCGAAGAAGTAATCGCCCATCGTGCCCACGCTCAGTGCCACTTCCCCGATTCCCGCGGCACTTGCCGCCAGGCTCACCGATGAGCAGCGGCAAGCCGTGCTGGAGGCGCCGCGCGATCAACGCGTCGCTGTCGTCGCCCAGGCGCTCGGTCTCAGCGACACCGACGCCCTCGCCCTCGTGGCCGCTGCGTCCGGACTCGATGTCGCCAGCAACCTCGCCACCGATCCTGTCACCCGCGGTCTGCTGCCCGCCCGGCTGGCTCACGACTATCAGGTCATCCCGATCAAATTCGGTTCGCCGGAGGAATTGGCCGCGGAAGATGCCGGCGCCCAGCCCGCGACGCCCGGCGCCCTGCTCCCCCTTCACCTGGCCACCGCCTGGCCACCCGACGACACGGTCCTGGACTGGGTGCGCACCTTTACGCTGCGTCCCCTCGTGTGGCATCTCGCCGTGGCCGAACGCGTGCACCAGCTCATCGTCGAAACCTTCGGCGTTGGCTCCGGCTCGCTCGAGGACAGCGACGATTCCTACATCGCCCCCGAGGCCGTCCAGGCCGAGGAGGAGATCGTAGATGAAGACGCCGCCGTCGTGCGCTTCGTGAGCGACGTCATCGCGCAGGCGATCGCCGACCAGGCGACCGACATCCATTTCGAGCCGCAGGAGGGACAGCTGCGCATCCGTTACCGGGTGGACGGCCTGCTCGTGCCCGTGCCCGTGCCGGAAAATCTGCGCCGTTTTCAGGATGCCATCATCTCGCGCCTCAAGATCATGGCACGGCTCAACATCTCCGAACGACGCCTGCCGCAGGACGGCCGCATCAATTTCAAGACCGACGGCACCAACCTCGACATCCGCGTCTCCACCATTCCCACGATTTACGCCGAATCGATCTCGCTCCGCCTGCTCAACACCAAGAAGGAGGCGTACTCCATGGAGAAGCTGGGCATGAGCGACGCCGAGCAGGCGCAGGTCATCAAGGTGCTCGATTATCCGCACGGCATCATCCTCGTCACCGGTCCCACCGGTTCGGGCAAGAGCACCTCGCTCAACGCCTTTCTCCGCAAGATCAACTCCACCGATCTGCGGCTCATCACGATCGAGGATCC
>DATJPQ010000180.1:0-15107 GCA_035506315.1 Opitutaceae bacterium | reverse complement strand
CGGTGCGTTTCGGCGGTCATAGACCGCCGATACAGGCGCTTCACGTGCTCGCTACACCAATCGACAGATGCTTCGGTCAGGTGGCGGGTGACAGGATTTGCTTCGCCGGATGTTTGACGGCTTTGCTAGGCTGAATCCGCTATGAGAGGTTTTCTTCCATTTGCCTGCCTAGTTGGAACGTTTGGTTTCACCCTCGGCGCGGCGCCATTGCGCGTCGTCACGCTGCACTCGGTGCTCACGGAAATCGTGACCGAGGTTGGCGGCGCTGAGGTCACCGTGACCTGCCTGCTCCGGCCGGGCGATGACCCCCACACGTTCAATCCCCCTCCCGCGGAAGTCCGGACCCTCGCACAGGCCGACCTGATTGTGGCCTCCGGCTTCGGGTTGGAACCATTTCTCGACAAGCTGGTGGCCAATTCCGGCACCCAGGCGCCGCTCGTCTCGGTGAGTGCGGCGATCAAGGACGTGGTGCCTTCGTCCGGTTCGCACCACGGCGAGCGCAACCGGGGCGAGATCGACCCGCATTGGTGGCATAGTCTGGCCAACGTGCGGGCCGCCACCCTGTACGTGCGCGACCGGCTAGCGGAGCTGCGGCCGGCTGCGACGGCAGGGTTTCAGGCCCGCGCCGCCGCCTATCTCGCCCGCCTCGATGCGCTCGACGCCTGGGCCCAAGCCGAGGTCGCGCAACTTCCACCCGCCCGGCGGCAGCTCGTGACGAGCCACGACGCCTTCGGTTATCTGGCGCGCGACTACGGTTTCATCGTTCATCCGCTGCAAGGGGTCAGCCCGGAAGCCGAGCCCAGTGCCCGCGATCTCGGTGCGCTCATCGACCTGATCAAGCGCGAACACATCCGGGCGGTCTTCGTCGACAACACCGAGAACCCGAAACTCCTGGCCGCGATGCTGCGCGAAAGCGGTGCGCAGCTCGGCGGCACGCTCTACGCCGACGGCCTCGGTCCGGTGGGCTCGCCCGCGGCCACGTACGCCGGCATGTTCCGTCACAACCTGCGCACGATTGTGGAGGCGCTGAAGTAGCGCCGGTTGCAATCGGTCCTCGCGTATTTATGCTAGCTGCGCCTTGCCGCCGCGGTTCGCATCGCCGGCGATGGATTACGCTCTCCACTGCCGATGAAAACCTGGCCGATCCTCCTGCTCCTGTGCCTGTCCCTGGTCGCCAACGGCCTGCTCTGGCGTCGGGTCGGCGGACTTCAGCGGGACGTCGCCGCGTTGCCGCCACCCAGGAGTTTCCCGCTCGGCGAGATGATGGGTTATCTCCAACGCTATACGGACAAGCTTTGGTACGCCGGAGAGGCCGGCAACTGGGATCTGGCGAAATTCTATCACGACGAAATCGCGGAGACGGCTGACGACATCGCGGCCGCGCACGTCGTCGACAAGGGCGTGGAAGTCAGCCATCAGTTGATTGTCGTGTTGCCGCCCGCGTTGGACGCAGTCGGCCAGGCGGTGACCGCGCGCGATCCGAAACTCTTCCGCTCTCGCTATGAGGGCATGATCGCCGCGTGCAATGCCTGCCACCAAATCGCCCGGCACCCCTTTGTCCAGGTGGCCGTGCCGGCCGGTCCGCCGGACCATTGGAACCAGCGATTCGCCGCCCCTTAGGAGCCTGTCGGACTTACTGATGAACAGCATCTCTTCAGCTGGAATCTCTATTGCGCCGGCGGGAGTCTGCCTCGACAGGCCCCTTAAGCAGCGCCATGCGCTGCCCAAACCCGATTTCGCCTTCGGTTATGCGCCGCTTCGCGGCGGTTTAAGGAGTTTGTCGGTCGGGGCGGATGGCATTGCAATGGAACCTCGAGCTCTTTCCGGACTTTTATCCTAAGTCCGACAAACTCCAGGCGGGTGATCCCGCGCTCGTACAAGTTGCCTTGTCGCCGGCGTCGGCGACATTACTACCTTCGTCATCCTATGTCATCCGCTGCCATTCCTGTCACCGTCCTGACCGGCTTTCTGGGCGCCGGCAAAACGACGCTCCTCAACCGCATCCTCACCGAGCAGCACGGCCGGCGCATCGCCGTGATCGAAAACGAATATGGCGACGTGGGCGTGGACAACCAGCTCGTCATCCAGAGCGACGAGGAGCTGTTTGAGATGAACAACGGCTGCATCTGCTGCAGCGTGCGCGGCGACCTCATCCGCATCCTCGGCCGCCTCCTGAAGCGCAAGGACAAGCTCGATGCCATCCTCATCGAAACCACCGGCCTCGCCAACCCCGCGCCGGTCGCGCAGACGTTTTTTTCCGACGACGAGATGCGCGCCAATTTCCGCCTCGACGCCGTCGTCACGCTCGTTGACGCCAAGCACATCCTGCTGCACCTCGGCGACAGCGAGGAGGCGCAGAAGCAAATCGCGTTCGCGGATGTGATCCTGCTCAACAAGACCGACCTCGTCACCCCGGCCGAGCTCACGGCGCTGGAGGCGCGCATCCGCCGAATGAACGCCGTGGCGAAGATCCACCGCACGCAAAACGCGGGCCTGCCGATCGACCAGGTGGTGGGCGTGGGCGGGTTCAACCTGAGCCGGGCGACGGAGATCGATCCGAAGTTTCTCGAGACGGAGTATCCCTTCGAGTGGGCCGGCGCCTACCCGTTGCCCGCCGGCACCCACGAACTCGTCATCGGCCACTGCGACGACCACGACCATGATCATGAAGACCACGAGCATGGCGACGAGGAGCACCATCATCACCACGGCAACGAGAATGAGCTCGACGTGGTGATCATGCCGGCAAAATCGCTCGACGAAAAAGACCTCGCGGCCGCGCGCGAGGCCGCCGTGCTGACGTTTTCGGACTGGGAGCGCAAGACCGCCGCGGGCGAGACGATCGCGCCGGGTGGCATGCTCTACCGCCTGCAACTCACCGAGGGCGATGGGCGCTTCCAGGTGCTGATCAACGTGCCGGGCTTGTACCTCGTGTTCGAGCAGAGCGGGGAACCGCTGCTGCACCTTTACGCGGGTGGCGAAGTGGTAAAGCCGGCGTGGCAGCAAGACTTCCACGCGCAGCATTCCCATGAGGACAAAGTGACATCGGTCGGCATCCACGTAGCCGGCGAACTCGACCCGAAGAAGCTCAACAACTGGATCGGCGAACTCCTGCGGACGAAAGGTGGCGACATCTACCGCATGAAAGGCGTGCTGGTCGTGAAAGGCGCCGCCAACCGGCTCGTGTTCCAGGGCGTGCACATGCTCTTCGACGCGAAGCTCGACCGCCCCTGGGGCAACGACCCGCGGATGAACACGCTCGTCTTCATCGGCAAAAACCTCGACCGCTCCGCACTGACCGAGGGCTTCCACGCCTGCCTGACGGTCTGAAATCGTTCTCGTTCTCTTTCTCGTTCCTCGTTCTCTTGGCGTTCGCGTTCGATAGCAGCGAGAAAGATAAAGAGAACGAAGCACGAGAACGATTCTGACATGCAACTCACCAAGCACTGGGCCGCGCCGCTCGACGATTATGTGATCGATCTCGGCTGGTCGCCCGACGGGCAGATGCTCGCGGCCGCCTCCGCCGCCGGTCCGATCACGCTGTTCGCGGCAGCCGACGGCGCGACACGGCAGGTGCTCCCCGGGCATGGCGACGGTACCAATGCGATCGCGTGGATGCCGGGCGACGATCTGCGGCGGGTTAAGGATAACCCGCCCTACCTGCTGGCCAGCGGTGGGCAGGATGGGAAAGTGAAGCTCTGGGATGCCGCGGCCGGCCAGCACGTCGCCACGGCCGAGCTCGGCCACGCGTGGGTCGAACATCTGGCGTGGAGATCTCTGGGAGAAACGCCAAACACCAAATCCCAAACTCCAAATAAACCAGCGCTGGCCGCGTCGGCCGGGCGCAAACTCGTTTTTCTCAATCCCGATCTTTCCGTGCGTCACACGTTTCCCGACGCACCGAAGACGATCCTGGCGCTTGCGTGGCAACCGGCGGGCGGCTGCGTGGCCAGCGCCTATTTTGGCGGCGTGTGCCTGTGGGATGCGGACGATTTTATCGCCCAGAAGGAGTTTCACTATGTGAATGGCATCCATGCGCTCGTGTGGTCGCCGGACAGCCGGTGGCTGGTTTCCGGCAACCAGGACCCGAGTGTGCACCTCTGGATTCCCGCAGAGGACCAGGAATTCCACATGAGCGGCTACGACGGGAAGGTGCGGCATCTGGCTTTCGATCACACGAGCCGCTGGCTCGCCACGAGCGGCGGCAAGGATGCGTGCATCTGGGATTGTCTCGGCGCCGGGCCGGAGGGGCGCGAGCCGCAGATGTTTCCGCACGATGCCGCGGTGTGCGCGGTGGCGTTTCAGCAGCAGGGCGCCCTGCTCGCCACGGCGTCCCAGGATGGCGCGCTCATGCTTTGGACGCCCGGGCGCGCACAGCCGTTGCACGCCACGGTGCAGCTGCCAACGCCGGCGACGAAACTGGCATGGTCACCCGACGACCGCTTTCTCGCCATCGGCTCAGAGCAGGGTGTCGTGTACGTGCTGAAGTGCGAGGAGTGACGAACGCCGCACCCGATTATCCATGAAGACCACACGTTACCGGGCCGCCCTGCGCGAAGCCATCGCCGCCGCCCGCGCTGCGGGCGCCGTGATGCGCCGCAATCTCACCGCGGCCAAGCGGGTCAATGCGACGGCCAACCACGACATCAAGCTAGAGCTCGATGTGCGCTGCCAGCGCCTGATCGAGCGGCGGCTGGGCCGGAAGTTTCCCGACATTGCCGTGCTCGGCGAGGAAGGCTCCTCCGGCGCGGCGCAGGCGGCCGAGCGTTGGGTAATCGATCCCATCGACGGCACGGTCAACTACGCTCATGGCATTCCGCACGCCTGCGTGTGCATCGCCCTGCAAGTGCGCAGCCGGGCACGGGCCGCCCGGGTGGACGGCGGCTATGCGACGGTGGTCGGCGTGATCTACGATCCCTTCCTGGACGAGCTCTGGAGCGCGGTGGCCGGTGATCGGACCCGGCTGAACGGGAAACCCGTCCAGGTAAGCCGGCGCGCCCGACTTGGCGAGGCCATCGCCGCGATGGGGTATGGCAAGGGTGAACGGGTGACGGCGGCGGCGCTGCAATTGTTCAGCTGCCTGTCCAACCGCACGCGCAAGGTGCGCAACATGGGTTCGGCGGGCATCGCGCTGGCTTACGTTGCCTGCGGTCGCTTCGACGCCTACATCGAGACCGGGATCAGTCTCTGGGACATCGCAGCGGGCGGTTTTATCATCGAGCGCGCCGGCGGAAAATTTTGGCGGGAGCGGGTCGCGGAAGAGCATGTTTACCGCATGATCGCCAGCAACGGCCGCCTGCACCGGTCACTGGCGGAGCTTGCGTCTCCCGCGCCGCAAGTGGGACGGCTACTCCCGATTGATACGTAGCAGCCGAGGTTACGAGGCTGGGTTGCGAGAGGTGCCGATCTCTAGCCTCCTGACGTCGGCTGCTACTTCGGCAGCATGGTCACTCCGTCTCCCGCGCCATAAGCGGCGCGGCTACATTCCGAACGTAGCCGCCGCGGTTACGCGGCGGAGCGCGGGGGCGTTAATGCGTTCAACGCAAGCTGCAGGATTGTTGAAAAGACTCAGGACAGTGCCGTTTGCCTTCCGGCGGGCGGTGGTTCAGCGTTTGCGTGACATGGCGGCCTCGCCTTCTCTTCGCGAAATCTTTCTCGTCGCGCTGCGGCTGGGATGCACGTCGTTTGGCGGGCCGGTGGCACACCTCGGCTACTATCGCAAGGAGTACGTCGAACGGCGGCGCTGGCTCGACGACGCGCACTTGGTCGACGTGGTCGCCCTCTGCCAGTTTCTCCCGGGGCCATCGAGCAGTCAGACGGGTTTCACCATTGGTTATCTGCAACGCGGGTTGCTGGGCGGGCTGGCGGCGTGGTTGGGATTCACGCTGCCGTCGGCGCTTTTGATGATCGGGTTTGCGTACGGCGTGTCGGCGTGGGGTCGACTCGGCGGCGCGGGCTGGCTGGCGGGGCTCAAGGCCGCGGCGGTGGCGGTGGTGGCTCAGGCGGTCTGGGGCATGGCGCGAAGCCTGTGCCCGGATTGGCCCCGTCGGGCGCTGGCGCTCGCGGCGGCGGCGGCGCTGCTGCTCGTGCCCGCGGCGTGGAGTCAGATCGCAGTGATCGCCCTCGGCGGCGCGGTGGGGTGGCGATGGCTGCGGCGTGAGGAGGCCGGCGTCCAATCGCCCGCGTTTGTGGCTACCGGAAGTGAATGGCGTCGCGGCGCGCCATGGCTGGCGGCGTTCTGCGGCCTGCTGTTGACGTTGCCCATTTTGGCTCAGGCGACTGGCAACGGCTGGTGGCTGCTCGCCGACCGGTTTTATCGCACGGGCTCGCTCGTCTTTGGCGGCGGGCACGTGGTGCTGCCGCTGCTCGACCGCGCGGTGGTGGCGCCGGGGTGGGTGACGCATGACACTTTTCTCGCGGGCTACGGCGCGGCCCAGGCGTTGCCGGGGCCGTTGTTTACGCTGTCGGCCTTCCTCGGTGCGGTGGCGAAAATCGGACCGGGCGGCGCGTTCGGCGGAGCGTGGTGCCTGCTGGCGATCTTCGCACCGGGATTGCTGCTCGTGCTCGGAGTGCTGCCGTTCTGGCAGACTTTGCGCCGGCGGGCGTGTGCCCAGGCGACGTTGCGCGGAGCCAATGCCGCGGTCGTCGGTGTGCTGCTGGCCGCGTTCTACAATCCGGTGTGCACCTCCGGGGTCACGGGGGTACGCAGCGGCGGGCTGGCGTTGGCGGCTTTTATTGCGCTCCAACTCTTGAAACTGCCACCCTGGGCGATGGTGGCCGTCGCGGCGGTGCTCGGGCAATGGCTGCTGTGACAAGCTGGCGCCCTTCGTAGCCGCGCCGTTTACGGCGCGGATTTCGGACCACACGGTAAACCGTGCGGCTACAAAGCCTGTGCGGCATCGAACTGGCGGCAAATCGCCCCTTGCCGCAGACCTACCGGCGCTGTAATTTCTTGGTTGAAAGCGTTCGCCAACCTGAGCCGATCTTTTCCCCATGAAACACTACATCGTCGAGAGTCGTTTCGTCCGTCCGATCACGGAATTCCGCGAAGCGGTGCCCGATCATCGCACGTATCTGCAACTTCACTACGATAAGGATGTGATATTGTTATCCGGGCCGAAAGCCTCGCGCGATGGCGAGGTGCTGGTCATCCGGGCGGACTCCGACGATTGGATCAAAGAGTTCATCAAGGACGAGCCGTACCACAAACTGGGTGTGGCCGAATACACGTTCACCTGCTTCATGCTCACGATGAAGAATCCCATGGTCGACAGGTGGATCTGAGGCCGCGAAGCGGACGGCCATGCCCGGCGAACGACAGGACTACCTGCTCCGGCTGATCGAACAGCTGCGTCAGTTCGTGGCGCAGGCGCTGGCGTTGCGGCAGGCGGGCAAGCTCGACGAGGCGTTGATTGCGCTGGTGCATGCGCAGGAGAAACTATTCGTGCGTCCCGCCGCCGAGTTCCGGCACCTGCCCCTGGACGAGCAATTGCCCATGCTGAAGTTGGGCGAATCGGCGGAAACGGGGCGCAACAAATGCATCGCCTATGCCGCCATTCTCGAGCAGGCCGGCCTCGTCTATCAGGGGAAAAATCAGGATGCCATCGCCGGCAGCGCCTTTCAACTGGCGCTCCACGTGCTATTGCTGGTCGCCAGCGAGCCGGGGGCCGTGACTCCTGAGCTCCGCAGCGAAATCGCCCGGCTGCGGGAGCGGGTGAACGTCGAAGAGTTGAACGCGCCCACCCGGGAATTGTTGGCCCGCTTTCAGGAGCTCAACGAGGCTTAAGCTGCCGGACCGCTCGGCCGATCCGCAGGCGACACTGGCTCCCAGATTATGCACAACTTCATCCCGCAGCCCGGGGACGATCGCGCGCCGGCAGGCGTCGATCCGGCGCACACCGCGGCGATCAGGGAGTGGACGCGGGAGATTCTGCGGCTCGACGCCGAAGCGGTCGTGACTGTCACCGAGCTGGCCTGCGCCGATCCGGGCTGCCCGATTCGGGCGACGTTGGTCGCCGTGTTCGAAGAAGGCCGGACGCGGAAGTGGACTTTTTCGCGGCCGCGTTTTGCGGTGACGAAGTTGATGGTGCAGCAGGCACTGGCGGGGCAGGCCGAAGGGTGACACCAGCGCTCCATGGTGCAGGACGGAGCGCTAAGCCTGGCACGAAACAGTATTCTGTAGCGGCAGTCTATGACCGCCGACAGAATTTGGCGAACACACGGCGGGGTTCGGCGACCCCGCCCTACAACCGGCGGTCATAGACCGCCGCTACAGCGACAGTTTTCTGGTATCCGGGCGAGAGGGTCGGCGGCTGGCGTTGTCCGGAAACTGAGTTGCACCCACGTTGGCGCTGGCAGCCAGATAGCCGTTGGCGGGCGAGCGTTAGGCGAGTAGGATAAGCGAAGCATGAAAACCTTTTGTATGCTTGGCTTTCTTGCGGCGACCATCGGTGCCTCCGCCCAGGAGACCGTGGTCAGCCTGCTCGCGCCGACGGGGTCCGTGCCACCAGCGAAGGAGGTCCGCATTGCGTTGCTGGTGGCGAATCTGTCGCCGACGACGGTCGTCTACGATCTGCCGGGCGTGCTGGCGGGTCGGCTCGTCACGGAGCGTCAGTCCTGGCCGGTCGAGTTGCAGGGAGCAGTAGTTGAGCAGGCGCAGCTCGCCGCGGGTGGTGCGGTGCGACGGAACTTTATCCTGCGGCTGCCGCCGGACGCACGGGGCCGCCTGGTGCTCGAAATCGAACGACCCGCGCCGGCGCGCTGCGTGCTCGATGTCGCGGCGTCGTCCACGCCGTCGGCCGTGGCCTCAACTCCGGCCACGGTCGAGTCCGCCAAGGGCACCTTTGCGCAACCCGTGGCGGCGCAGATCGAGCGCACTGTGGCCGGGCGCTTCTCGACCCATGAATCGATCTATTTCATCTACGGACGCGACGCTCCGGGGGCAAAATTCCAGTTTAGTTTCAAGTACCGGCTGTTGAGCGACAGCGGCGTGCTCGGCGCCGGCATGCCCGCTCTGCGCGGATTACATCTGGCGTACACGCAACGCTCGCTCTGGGATATCCAGGCCAAGTCGAGCCCGTTCTTCGACACCAGCTATATGCCGGAGCTCATCGGCGAATGGCAGGCGGCGAGGTCCCCCAATCCCGGACCGGTGCAATGGCTGGGGCAACAGTTGTCGCTTCAACACGAGTCCAACGGCCGCGGTGGACCCACCTCGCGCAGCGTCAACATCGTCTATTATCGCCCGGGCGTGATCTTCGGCGACATCAACGGCTGGAATCTGATCCTGTCGCCGAAGTTTTACGCCTACGTGGGCGACTTGAGCGACAATCCGGACATCTCGAAATACCGGGGCTATGGCGAATTTCGGGCCGCCTTCGGGAAGAACGAACGGTTCGGGTTGTCCTTCACCGGCCGGCTCGGCGAACACTTCGACAAGGGCAGCATGCAATTCGATCTCACGCTGCCAATGCGCTCGCGGCTCATCGATTTCGCGTCGTATTTCATGGTGCAGTATTTCGACGGCTACGGCGAGAGCCTGCTCTTGTACAACCAACACTCCTCGGCCGTGCGCGCCGGGTTTTCGCTGGTGCGGTGAATGGGCCGCCAAAACCTTGGCGACACGGCAAAGGGACCGAAGGGACGGAGGCGACGAAAAACGGAGAGTCCTCAAGTCGTCTGCAACGGTAGCGGCTTTGCTGCCTAATCCCGCCCTCAGGGCGTGCGGCCGAGCTGCGTGTAGTCCAGCACCGTGTGACTGATGAAACCGGTGGCGAGGGCGGTGCGGTCGGTCAGGGGCTCGGCGGGCGAGAGGTCGTCGCCGAACCTGAAGATCATGCGGTGGGTGCCGTCGTCGGCGGCGGGGCCGAACAAACCGGGTGCCACGACCCGTGCCGGCACGGTGCGGCGCAACGCGCTGTCGGCGAGGCACGGATACGGAAAGTTAAGGTTGTGCACGATGAAACTTTGCGGCGCGGTCGAAGCGACCAGGCCGGGCACGAGGCGCGCCGCGTGCGTCGCGGAGGTTTTCAGGGTGGCGAGCAACGCGGCGTCGGGCGTGCCGCCGGCGTATTTGAGATGATCGTAAACCTCGAACGTGAGGTCCTGCGAAAGGGCCACGCCGGGCAGGCCGTGCAGCGCGCCCTCCCACGCGCCGGCGACGGTGCCGCTGGCCAGGATGAAACAGAGGCTGGTGTTGAGGCCGAGATTGATGCCGCTCACCACGGCGTCGGGCCGCTGGTCCACCAGGTGCGCCAGGGCGATGTTGACGCAATCGCTTGGCGTGCCGTCGACGATCCACGTGGGGCAACCGAAACCGCGGTCGGCACGTTCCGATGAGACGGCACGGTTGCGGGACTTGGCGGCGCCGATCCAGCTCTGTTCGGATTTTGGCGCGGCGATGGTGAGCTCGTGCCCGGCCGCGCGCAGGGCCTGGACCAGTTCGCGGAGAAAGACGGAATCAATGCCGTCGTCGTTGGTGACGAGAAAACGCATGGGAAAGATTGGCGGCAGGAGCGGCCGACGATAAGCCAAAAACGCACGAGGTGGCGAGATAGTGGCGGTCCGCAGGCCGAGCGGTGAGAATTCTTCGGGACTACAGCCCCGAGAATATGCCAAGCCGAATGATACGTATTACGTAATATTCCCTCTGAGAATCGCGGACATTTCTGTCATGGATTTGCCAGCGCAGCGCCAGCCGGGCGTGCCGGCTGGCTTAGAGCGTCACGACCGGATGGCCTCGCAACCGGTGGGATTTACCGCGCATGACGGCAATCAACTTGCCGTGCTGGTTGGTAACGGCGACGTCGTAGATGCCGGTGCGTCCGGAGGAGAACACCTCTTTCGCCTCGGCGGTCAGCACATCGCCGAGGTGGGCGGGCGCCGCAAAATCGACACTGAGGCTGGAGGCTACGGCCTGCTCGTTGTAGCTATTGCAGGCATAGGCAAACGCCGCATCGGCCAGCGCGGTGATAAAGCCGCCCTGGGCGAGTTTGAGGCCGTTGAGCATGTCGGCGCGGATCGTCATGGTCATCTTCGCAAAGCCGGGACCGATGGCGAGGAAGCTCAGGCCGAGCCCGTGGGAGGCGGCATCGGCAGGGAACATGCCATCGCGCACCCGTTCGGCGATGGTCTGGGGATCGAGCGCGTGCATGGTGTCACACATGGGAAGGCGCACGCTCTGCCTCAAGGCATTTTCTGAAAGCGGAGGGCGGAAAGCGGAGAGCGGAAAGGAGAAGGCAGACGACAGACGGCAGATGATAGAAGGCCGACGGCGAAGGCTGTCTTCCTGAGTGCAGCGAAGGATCCAGCAAGATTCCGTAGTGAGTCCGGGGTGTGTCCCGATGGGTTCTTCACTGCGTTCAGAATGACAATCCGATTTTGAAACACACCCCGGTGTGGCGAAGAGTACTCGCAAGAAAAGTCGTGCGGCTGGCGCTTGGAATGGGCTGAATGAAAAACATCAACCATGCGCGAGCCAGCGATCGGAAAACCCCAACGAGTGCATCCCTATCAGTGGTTGTGGGAGCCGCTGGAAACGGATCCATCGTTCGTGCTCCGGCCGATGTTCGGCGGGAAGGCGGCTTACCTCGATGGCCGGCTGATGCTGTACTTCACGGCGAAAGCGGAACCATGGCGGGGCGTACTGGTTTGCACGGAGCGCATTCACCATGATGCGCTGATCGCCGAGTTTCCCGATCTTTCACCTCATCCGGTTCTGCCGAAGTGGCTGTACCTGCCTGAAAGTGCCGACCGTTTCGAGCCGGTGGCTGAGCGGCTGGTCGCATTGGCAAAGCGGCGCGATCCCCGGGTGGGTGTCCTGTCGCGGCTCAAGAAAAGAAAGCGCGTGACGTAAAGGTCAGAACAATCAGTCACCGACTGCCTGATACCGCTCGCATACAATGGTAATCAGTAAAGATGCCATCGTATTGCATCGGGCTCAGGCAATTAGCGTTTCTAGTAAATTTGTCATTGTAAGGCAATCAGTTGTGCTTCCTGCTCTCTCTGCTTTTTTAGCGGAAATTCCCGAATCCCTCTTACCATGCCCCAACTAATTCTGGTGGTGGACGACGATACTAATGTCGTCGACTTGATCAGCTTGAACCTGATTGAAGCCGGTTATGAAGTCATGACGGCATTTACCGGGCGGGCGGCCCTGGAAAAGGTCGCCGCACGCCGGCCGGATTTGATCCTGCTCGATCTGATGCTGCCAGATATCGATGGATTTGGGGTCTGTGAGATTTTACGGTCCACCGAAACCACTGCGACGATTCCCATTGTCATAACGAGTGTCTGGCGGTCGGCCGGATCCCGCCGTTTGGGAAAGGAACTGGGGGCGTTCGATTATTTGGCCAAACCTTTCCGTCAGGACGAACTGATCGACCGGGTGCGGCGTACACTCGCCAAGCCATTGGCGTCGGGGGCAGGCAATAAAGGAGCGAAAGCCGATGCGCCGGTCGTGGCGAAGCGGCGCAAGATGCCGGTGTGAGCTGGGGGTACCGTCGGAATTCGCGCGGCCGGTTCTCTGGCGGACTTTGGCTCTAGGCGGAAAATCGGGCGGCGGAATCCACCAATTGCTCGATTTCGAGCGGTGAGCCGCGCGACGGGTCGCGATGCAGCGCAATGGCACCGTGCGGACACTTCGTCACGCACACCCCGCAGCCGAGACAGCGTTCGGCGTTGATGACTTTCCGGCCGTCGACGTAGTCAATCGCGTCGAATTGGCAGAACTTCGCGCAGGTGCCGCAGGCGACGCAGCGAGAATGATCCACGGCGGGCAGGTAGCCCGAAGATGCCAGCATGGGGATGCCGTGACGGTGCGCCTGCATCGCTCCGCAACAGCAGCGGCAGCAGTTGCAGATGGCATAGTAACGGCCGAGCATGGCGTCCTTGAAAAACGCATGGTGCACGTGGCCGCGTTGGTCCTCCGCCTCGAGGATGGTTACAGCCTCGGTCGCGTCGATCCGGCGCGCTTTTTTCGGATGATGTTCCAACACGAATCCGACGAAGGGCTCGCCGACGATCAGGCAGACGTCAAGCGGCTGACAGGGATTGGCCCGGGCGGAACGGCATGGGCATTGGAGGACGGCGATGTGGTCGGGATGCCGCAGGACGATATCGCGGGCCGTCGTAAACGGGAGCACATGCTCCGGCACCCGGATGGTGAGATCGCATTTCAGCGTGAGAAGCTTCCGGCCCTCGGCGAGCGGGACGACCTTGCCGTGGTAACCGTCGGCGAACGAGCCGGGTGCGGCTGCCATCGTGGATGGAGCGCCCGAGCGCTGCGCCCGCCGGGGCACAAGTTTCGTCAGGATCGTGTAGACCGCAGTCATGACGCGCGAGAACGGGTGGCGGCCGACGGCGTTGGCGATATAGAAATAGGGCCAGCGCAGATAGACGTAGCCGTGCAGCAGGTCGAACCACGAACGTCCGGCGGTGGTTTGCCAGGCAGCGAAGAAAGCGCGGGTTGAGGTTCTCGGTTTCATGGGGAGGCCGGCCGAGGCCGGCGCGAACGAGACGAACAACAACAACATTCGGCCCGACAGGGAAAAATCGGGGTCGATATGGGGTCAACCTGATGTTCTATGGTTTGGCCGGTTTATCTTCCGGAGCAATATTCGAACTGGGGCAAGCGCAGGAGAGCGTACAGCTACAGTCGCAACTGCAGGAGAGCGTACAGCTGCAGTCACAGCTGCAGGAGAGGGTACAACTGCAGTCGATGTTGTTGGCGCTTATGGGATCCTGCAATCGTCCCAGGATTCTTCCCTGCTGTTTCCTTGTTACGTCGATGAGATCTTGTCTCTGGGGAATGGTAGCACAGTTTTCCTTCCCCAGGCTCGTTGTTGTTTTCGTTTTCATTGCATTTTTCATACCGGTTCCTCCTTTGACGACAAATCCAGGTGTTCAAAAAGATCCCAGATCAACCAATCGAAGATCGGCAGGCATTGCTGACAGACGCGCCGGTCAATGGCATCGATCGAGCCGTGCATCACCTCGGCCGCATAAGGGCACCCTCCGCCGCAAATCGCCAGCGCCCGGCAGGCCAAGCACTCACTATTATTCAGGGTGAAACGCTCGATCCATTGCGCAAACATCGGATGAGAATTGATATCCCCTGGTAGTTCCTGCACGGACACGGGGAAGTACCGGTCCAAACCCAGATAGGCCTGGCAGGGGCCGATCCGGCCCTCAGGGGTCAGGACAATCTGCCCGCCCACGCCGTAACAATCCTTGAAATGGAATGAATCCGCGCAGAACGGTCGGGCGCGCCGCATCATCCGGTCCTCGAAAATGCCCCGCTCCCGGAATACCTTGAATGCTGCGATGATCTTGGCGGTGGCGGCCTCCACATCTTCGCCATAGGGTTCATGCCATTTGGGCAGCAGGATATTGAAACCCATGCCGGCAGGTTTTAGGACGTCGATGATAAAGGCGAGCAACTCGTCGAACCGGTCGATATTATGTTGTCCCAACGTACAGGAAACACCCGGTTTCAATCCCGCGTCTTGCAGCAATCGATACCCCCTGATGGTATCGTCGAAACTGCCCCGGCCGTTCGCGCAAAACCTGTTCTGGTTGTGCATTTGCTCCGGTCCGTCGATCGAAACCGAAGTCTTGACGTGATGCTCCTTCAGCACAGCAATCGTATCCCGATCCACCAGCGAGCCGTTGGTTAGCAAATTGATGTCCACCGGCTTGCTGAACTTCGATTCGGCCTCCAGCTGGCGGATATATTCGATGGCATCATAGACGACCTCTTTGTTCAGCAGCGGCTCACCGCCATAAAATGTAACCTTAATTTCCCGCGAATTCCGCGATTGCCCGGCAAAATATTCGATCCCTTTCCGGCTGGTCTCTTTTGTCATGAACGCGTGATGCCCGATTTTGCTTTCGATGAAGCAATAGCTGCAGAAATAATTGCAGGCATCAGTCGGCAAATGATACAGCAACGAAATGTTCCGGACCGCTCTCGCCTGCGTTTGGCGCAGCAGCAGCAGGCTGTCATCGTCGTGGTCGGATGAAATCAATATGTTCTTCTCGGCCAATCTTACGATCAACGAGCGGTACGAAGATAAGGGCCATCCCCGGGGGTAGCCGGATTTCTGGCG
>DATJPQ010000179.1:0-10277 GCA_035506315.1 Opitutaceae bacterium | reverse complement strand
AATTATTGTCCGTCAGGTAAGCGGCATTGGTCTCGGTCGTCGACGAACACGCGCCGAGGTGAAAGACGGTCGAGAACTCGCCGAACGCCCCGCCATCGGCGGCGATTTGGGCACGGAATTTATCCGCCTCGACGTAGTCAGCATACTTTAGAGGCACGAGGTTCCGCCATTTCTCGTCGTTGCCGAGGAAGTCGGTCACGACTAGGTCGGTGAGCCCGCGGCGATTGAGTGCCCAGATCAGGGCGCTGCCGATGAAACCGGCGCCACCGGTGACGAGAATGCGGCCGTTGAGCGTGCTCATGGAGTCATCTTTGGACCACGGATTTCACCCCCCGCAGAATTTTGTTTTCCGGGCACGATTTTTCGTCACAGAGGGCGCCGAGTTCGAGGGAGGGCACAGAGGCAGCTGCATTCCTCTGTGACCTCGACCCGCGTTTCTGTGCGCTCCGTGTCTCAACTCCGTTGCTTTGGTTGCGGTTCCGCTGCTTGTAGGCCATCTGTGGTAAAAATCCTGGTGTTGCCACTCGCTCACGCTCGCGGCTACCGGCGGGTTGGACTCAGCCTTCCTGGGAAAGCTCCACCGAGCGGGCGGTGGCGGCGAGGACGGTTTCGCGGATGATCGCGCGGAATTGGTGCGCTTCCATGCGTTTCAAACCCTCGTAGGTGGTGCCCTTGGGCGAGGTGACCTGGTTGCGCAATTCCTCTGGTTCCGTCTTCGACTGGGCCATGAGCTTGGCGGCGCCGAGGATTGTTTCGACCGCGAGTCGGTAGGCGGTATCGCGGGGCAGGCCGGCGGCTTCGCCGGCATCGCGCAGGGCGGCGGCAAATTCGAAGACGTAGGCCGGGCCGCTGCCACTCAAGCCGGTGACGGCATCGAGCTGCGCCTCGACGACCTCGACCACCTGGCCAAGCGCGCCGAGCACGGTGTCGACGATGCGGCGGTCGGCGCCGTCGAGCGGACGCAACGGGCTCCAGGCGGAGATGCCGGCGCCGATCTGGCCGGGCGTATTGGGCATGACGCGCACCAGGTTGCGGGCGCGGGGGAAGACCTGCGCCAGCCGTTCGAGGCGTTTGCCCGCCAGGATGGAGATGATGAGTTTGCCGGCGGTCAGTTCGGCGAGGCGCGGATCAAGGCTGGCGAGCTGTTGTGGCTTGCAGGCCACGACGACGGTGTTGGCGCCGGCGAGCAGCACCGCGAGATCGGTGTGCATGGCGATGCCGGTGCGCGCCGAGAGTTGCTGGGCGGTATCGTCGGGGCCGCTGGTGCAGGCGAGGTCGGCGGGCTTGGCGGCGCCCTTGGCCAGCAGTCCGCCGACCATGGCCGAGGCCATGCGTCCGGCGCCGAGAAATGCGATTTTGTTCATGGTGAAAATCCGCCCGGAGCAGTATCTGTTCCCCGGGGGCAATGGCCGCGCCGAGTCCGCGGTTCCAGCCTAATCCTCCGATTTCTTCAGCGGCCGCTTCTCGACCGGGTGCAGAAGGATCGCGATGGCACCGCCGTTGGGTCCGTCGATCAGCGTGACTTCGCCGCCGAGGTTGCGCAACGCGTGCCGGGCGATGGTCAGGCCCATGCCAACCCCGACCGTATGCTTGGAGCTGATGAACGGCTCAAAAACGTGATCGCGCACCTCGGGATCGATGCCGTGGCCCTGATCCTCGACCCGAATTTCCACGAATTTTCCCTCCTCAGGTTTTTCGACGAGTTGCGTGCGGATGGTGATGGTCCGCAGGTGCGACGGTTTGTCGTCGAAGGCCTCCCAGGCGTTGATGAGTACCTTGGACAGCACTTCCTCGAAAACCTCCACGTTGGTTTCGAAGGTTAGCTCGCCCAGCGGATTTTCGATCGTGACCGGCTGGCTGATCTTGTAGTCGCCCTGGTAGCGCGCCACCCCGCTCTCGAGCGCGCGTTGCAGGCTCATCTTGAGCACGGGCGGCCGCGACTTCACGAGGAGCGAACTGAGTTGCTTGATGATCGCGACGATGCGTTGCACCGCTTCCTCGACGTGCGCGGCGTTCTTTTTCACCTGGTCGGGCTTGTCGTAGTAAGCCTTCACGAGGTCGAGGTAGCCGATGACGATGCCGAGAAGATTGTTGAGATTGTGCGCAATGCCTTGGGTGACAGCGCCGATCGTGGCGATGCGGCGCGACTCGGCGAGGCGGCGCTGCAGGTCGGCCATCTCGCGATTGATGGCGACGAAGCGGAGCTGCGTCTGGACGCGGGCGAGCGTCTCGTCGAGGTCGATGGGCTTGGTGATGTAATCGACCGCGCCCACGCCGAGACCCTCGAGTTTGCCCTCCTTCGAGGTACGCGCGGTGATGAAAATGACCGGGATGGGGCGCGTCTCCTCGTTGGACTGCAGGCGCTGACAAACTTCGATGCCATCCATGTCCGGCATCATCACATCGAGGAGGATGAGGTCGGGCTTGTCCTTGGCGACGAGGTCGAGCGCTTCAAGGCCGTTATAAGCGGCCACCACGGTGAGGCCTTCACGCTCCAGCTTGCGCTTGAGGAGTTGGACGTTGATGGGCTGGTCATCAACGACCAGGATTTTGGGGGCGGCCATGTATCAGGGGAAAAAAGCGGGTATGAGGGCGCGGCGCAAGCACACGTCTAGCCGGCCGATTGCAACCGAAAGGCCTTGAAGGTGTTCCTCATCAACATCGCCACGGTCATGGGGCCCACACCGCCCGGCACGGGCGTGATTTTGCTGCAAAGCGGTGAAACCGAGGGGAAATGCACATCGCCGGTCAGACGATAGCCCGTTTTCCTGGCAGGATCGGGCACGCGGTTGATGCCCACATCGATCACCACCGCTCCGGGTTTCACCATGTCGGCCGTGACGAACTCGGGGCGCCCGATGGCGGCGATGAGCACATCGGCCTGGCGCGTGAGCGCGGGGAGGTTGGCGGTGGCGGAGTGGCAGATGGTGACGGTGCCGTTGGCCTCCGCTTTTTTCTGGAGCACGAGCAGGGCGACGGGTTTGCCCACCAGCAGGCTGCGGCCGAGCACGACGACATGCTTGCCCTTGAGCTCCACCCGATGGCGGGCGAGCAGCTCCATGATGCCGGCGGGCGTGCACGAGACGAAACCGGTGTCGTCGTCTTGTGCGACCTTGCCGAGATTCATGGTGCCGAGGCCGTCGACGTCCTTGGCCGGCGAGATGCGGCGGAACACCATGAGTTCGTCGAAGTGATCCGGCAGGGGCGACTGCACCAGGATGCCATCGACTCCCGGGTCGGCGTTGAGGCGGTCGATCAGCGCGAACAGTTCGGCCGGCGTGGTCGTGACGGGAGGCAGGATCACGCGGCTTTCGATGCCGATCTCGGCGGCGGTCTTCTCCTTTTTCTTCACGTAGGAAACCGAGGCGGGATCGTCGCCGACCCGCACGAGCGCGATGCAGGGCTTGCGGCCCGTGATGGCGGCGACCTCGGCTTTTAGCTCGGCGACAAGGTCGGCGGCGATTTTGTTTCCGTCGATGAGTTCCATGAGTGAGGGAGGAAGGGAGTAAGGGAGTGAGGGCGTGAGGGAGGAGGGGAACGGATGCCGTGGGCCGATGAGTGGCAGGGGCGCCGGCCATGCCCGCCACCCGCTACCCTCCGTCCACGGCTAGATGAGTCATTTCAGCTGCAAGCTCTCGATTTCGATCACGATGTCTTTCGTGCCGGGGACGTTTTTGGCCGTGCCGTAAACGACCACCACGCGGTCGAGGTAATTCTCGATGGCATCGGTAAGCAGCAGCTTGCTGAGGTCGAGGTAGGCGTAGCGTACGCCGGCATCGTCGTTGATCTGGTAATCGTAGGGACGCCGCGGGGCGAAGGGTCGCTTGGAGGAGGCGAATTTGCCCTGGAAGAGCCGCGGCAGCGAGCTCGAGCCACTGTCGCCGAGGCTGACCATCGGCGCCGGCTGGCCGGGACTGGCGGCGATCGAGGTTGTGGGCGCCAGTGGAACCGGGGCGGGCGCGGCGGCTTGGGTGTCGGTCACCGGTGCGACCACGATGTTCGACGCAACGCCGGTCAGGCGGATGTAGCCGATGAGTTTTTTATCGAGGTGCACCTGGGTCCATTTTCCGCGCAGGCCGGTGATCTCCACCTTGTCGCCCTTCTCCATGGTGGTGAGCACGCCGGAATCGAGTTTGGGCTGGAGATAGAGCGAGGCGCCAACGCGGACATCGAGGCCTTTGCCGATTTCCTTGTTTTCCACGTAAGCCTCGAAGGGGCCGGCGAGGTCGACGGCCATCCAGCCGGCGGGCGTGTTGGCCAGGGCCGCGGGGGCGGCAGCGGGCATGGGCTCGGTGCCGGCCTTGAGATAAGAAACGACCGGCGCGGCATCGTCGGGGCGGGTTTGCACCGCCGTGGTGGCGGTGAGGGGCGCGGCGGCAAGGCTGGCGGTGGCGGCCAGCCAGGTGGCGAAGAGTGCGAGCTTAGTCTTCATGGTCGTGATGGGAAAAATCCGGCGCGTGGTGGAACGCGCGCGGCGTTTGAAACAAGAGTTCTATTTCCTTGGTAGAAAGATGTCGGGCGCCGCGCAATGGGATTCCCTTCAGGCGGAACGCCCCGATCTGATACCGGCGGAGGCGTTTCACGTCGTAGCCCAGCGCCAAGAACAATTGCCGGATCTCGCGCTTTTTCCCGTGGTGCAGGTGCACGTCGAGAACCGCGGAGCTGCCGTCGGCGCGCGGATTGACGAGGGCGGCGTACTCGACCTTCAGCCGCTCGCCTTCCAGCATGATGCCGCGGCGCAGCACCGGCAGGCGGGCCGCGGGGTAGGGCTGGGCGAGGCGCACATAGTAACGCTTTACGACCTCGCTCGCGGGATGCATCAACCGGTGTGCCAGATCGCCGTCGGTCGTTAGAATGACGAGGCCCTCGCTGTCTTTGTCGAGGCGCCCGGCGCAAAAGAAACGAAACCGGGCATACTCGCGCGGCAGGAGGTCGAAGATCGTATCGGGGTTGTGCGGGTCGTCGTTGGAGCAGACAAGGCCGCGCGGCTTGTGCACGATCAGGGTCAGCCGCGGTTGCGCGGCGGTGCGCACGGATTTTCCGCGAAAGGTGATTTTGTCGACCGCCGGCGTAACCTTCTGGCCGAGCGTGGCCGCCCGGCTGTTGACCCAGACCTCGCCGGCCACGATGGCCGCCTCGGCGGCGCGGCGCGAGCAGACCCCGGCGTCGGCGAGAAACTTTTGGAGGCGGATGGGTTCGGCGGACATCGGCTGCAACATGGGGGCAAAGCGAGGGATGTAGCAAGCGCCCGCTCACAGCCGGGCCGGCAATCGGCCGACCCAGCTTGCGCGGAGCGGGAGCTTGTTCATCAGTTTAGGCTACGTATGCCTGTTTCGGTCGCTGCACCCGCCCTCTACAACAAGGACAACCCGTTCCCGGCGCAAATCACCGAGAACCGGTTGCTCAGCCGGTCGGGGTCGGGTAAAGAGATCCGGCATTTCACGGTGGATATCGCCGGCAGCGGTTTCACGTACAAGGCGGGCGATTCCCTTGGCGTATATCCGAATAACCGCCCGAGCGAGGTGGACGAAATCCTGCAACATCTTGGCGCCACCGGCCAGGAAGCCGTGATGCTGCCGCGATCGCCGGAACCCATGACATTGAGCGAGGCGTTGCTCACGAAGCTGGCGCTGTCCGGGCCCACCCGCCGGATCGTCGAGACCATGGCCGGGCGGGCGACCGTACCCGCGGAGGAAAACCGCCTCGCGACCCTGCTGGTTCCGGAGGCCACGGCACAGCTCGCGGCGTTTCTCGCCGAGCGCCATTTTGTCGATCTGCTCGCCGAATTTCCCAGCGCCCGGCTTTCCCCGCAGGAATTCGTCGATCATTTGCGGCGGCTGACCCCGCGCCTCTACTCGATCGCCTCGTCGCCGCGGGTGTTCCCCGACGAGATTCATCTCACGGTGGCGGTGATTCGCTACCAGACGAACAATCGCGACCGGGTCGGCGTATGTTCGTCGTTCAAGGCCGATCGCGTGAGGGTGGGCGAGACCCCGACCCACGTCTTCGTTTCCGAGTCGCACTTTGGTCCACCGGAAGATGGCGCGGAAGATTGCATCATGGTGGGCCCCGGGGTGGGGATCGCGCCCTTCCGGGCGTTCGTGCAGGATCGTGTCGCGAGCGGCGCCACCGGCCGCAACTGGGTGTTCTTCGGCGATCAGCATCGCGCCTGCGATTTCCTCTACGAGGACGAATGGCGCGACTACCTCGCCCGGGGCCAGGTGCACCGGCTCGACCTCGCCTGGTCGCGCGACCAGGCGCACAAAATTTACGTACAGGATCGCATGCGCGAGAATGCGGCCGGGCTTTGGGCGTGGCTGGCCGGGGGTGCACATTTCTACGTATGCGGCGACGCCCGGCACATGGCCAAGGGGGTTGACGCCGCGTTGCACGAAATCGTCGCGCAGCAGGGAGGCATGGATGCCGCCGCGGCCGTCGAATACGTGAAGCGGATGAAAAAAGAGAAACGGTACCAGCGCGACGTATACTGAGGTCCGGTGATCGCATGGCGCGGAATTTTCTCCTCGCCCCCCGCGCCCTGCTTCCCGCTACTTACCGGGTTCCCATGACCTTCAATAATCGAACTGCTCTCGTGACCGGCGCCGGTCGCGGCATTGGCAAAGCCATTGCCGAAGCCCTCGCCCGGCAAGGGGTCACCGTGATCTGTGTATCCAAATCCGCCGACTCGTGCGGCGCGGCCGCGGCCGCGATCGTCGCCGCCGGCGGCAAGGCCCAGGCATTGGCTGTGGACGTCGCCGACGGGGCCGCCATCGCCAGGGCGTGCGAGCAGATTCTCGCCGAACACCCGGTGATCGACATCCTCGTCAACAACGCCGGCATCACGCGCGACGGTCTGCTCTTCCGCATGACCGAGGACGATTGGAACACCGTGCTCCAGACGAATCTCACCAGCTGTTTCCACTGGACCAAGCATCTCGCCCGTCCGATGACACGCGCCCGATGGGGCCGCATCGTCAACATCGCCTCGGTCAGCGGCATCATGGGCAATGCCGGTCAGGCCAACTATTCTGCGGCGAAAGCCGGCATGATCGGCCTGACCAAGACGCTCGCCCGCGAGTTCGCCGCCCGCAGCATCACGGTCAATGCCGTCGCTCCCGGTTTCATCCGGACGGACATGACCGCGGACTTCACCGCCAACCCCGAGATATCGGCTAAAATCCTCGAAGCCGTACCCTTGAAGCGTTTCGGCGAGGCGGCCGAGATTGGCGCCCTCACGGCCTTTCTCTGTTCAGAGGAAGCTGGATACATAACCGGACAAGTTTTTGCCATTGACGGCGGCATGGCGATGTGAACCCTCCCAAATCACCCAAATCACCCGCGACTTTTCAACATGGCTGACCCGAAAACTATCGAACAACGCGTTAAGGAGATCATCGTTAATCAACTTAACGTGAATGAGGAGTAGATCACGCCGACTGCCTCGTTTTTGGATGATCTTGGCGCCGACTCGCTCGACACGGTCGAGTTAATTATGGCCTTCGAAGAAGAGTTCAAGGACGAGATCAAGGGCGAAATCCCCGAGTCCGATGCCGAAAAACTTCAGACCGTCGGCCAGGTGATCGACTACATCAAAAGCAAAGCTGGTCAGAAGTAATCCAATACAGCTTTCCTTAACTTTCTGCGTTCTGCTGCGTCCCTCTGCGGATTCGCGGTAGAACGCTTTTTTATGCCGATTATGGATCAATCCGCTTCCCGTCGCGTTGTTGTCACCGGTTTGGGCGCCATCGCCTCGCTTGGCCATACGGTCGATGCCTTCTGGGCCGGCCTCGTGGCCGGTCGCAGCGGCATCGACCGCGTCACGCAGTTCGATGCGACCGACTACGCCAGCCAGATCGGCGCCGAGGTGCGCGACTGGGACGCCGCCCGGCACATGGACCCGAAGGACGCGCGGCGCAACGATCGCTACACCCAGTTCGGTTTTTGCGCCGCCCGCCAGGCCGTGCGCGACGCCGGCCTCGATCCCGCCCGGGAAGATGGCGACCGGATGGGCGTGATCATCGGTTCCGGCATCGGCGGCATGCATACGTACGAAAGCCAGCTGCGCGTCCTCGCCGAGCGCGGCCCGCGCAAGGTGTCGCCGTTCACCATCCCTTCGCTCATCGTCAACATGTGCCCCGGTCTGATCGCCATCGACCTCGGCGCCCGCGGACCCAGCTTCGGCCTCGTCTCCGCCTGCGCCTCCGGCACGCACGCGCTGGGCGAGGCGTTGCACTGCATCCGCCGCGGCGAGGCCGACGTGATGATCGCCGGCGGCAGCGAAGCCTCCATCACGCCCTTTGCCTACGCCAGTTTTTGTTCGATGAAGGCCATGAGCACGCGCAACGAAGCGCCGGCCCAGGCCAGCTGCCCGTTCGATGCGGAACGCGATGGCTTCGTGATGGGCGAGGGCGCCGGGGTGCTCGTGCTCGAATCCCTGGAGCATGCCCGGGCTCGTGGCGCGCGCATCTATTGCGAACTCCTCGGCTATGCCGCCTCGTGCGACGCCTTCCATATCACGCAACCCGATCCCGCAGGTCGCGGCCTCGTGCTCGCCATGAGCCGCGCGCTGGCGTACTCCGGCCTCGTGCCCGCCCAGGTCGATTACATCAACGCCCACGGCACCAGCACGCCCTACAACGACAAGTTCGAGACGCTGGCCATCAAGCAGGTCTTTGGCGACCACGCGCGGAAGGTGGCGATCAGTTCCACCAAGTCGATGACCGGCCACCTGCTTGGCGCGGCGGGGGGGATCGAGTCGGTGGTCTGCGTGAAGACGATCCAGACGGGGACGATCGCCCCCACGATCAACCTCACGCATCCCGACCTGGAGTGCGACCTCGACTATGTGCCCAACGTCGCGCGCGCCGCGCCGGTGCGCACCGTGCTCAGCAACAATCTCGGCTTTGGCGGCCAGAACGCCGCGATCGTCTTCCGCGCCCTGTAGTGCGGTGGTGAGGGCATCGTGGCATGGGCGTCTCGTCCGTGCGATCGATCCAAGCCGAAACCATGTGCAGTTGTAGGAGCGAGCTTGCTCGCGATTGCAGAGGGAAAATCGCCTGCGAGCAGGCTCCTACAGCAGTCAATGAATGTAGCAGTCGCGGTTACGCGGCTGGCCGGGCCATTCATCCCCGCCAGGCGTGCAGCGCCTGGAACTTCTGCCCGAGATGCGCGGGATGCAGCAATTGCAGCAGCGATAATTTCTTCGGACTGAAGCGGGCGCCCTCCGCCGCGGTCATCGCGGCGAGATATTCGGCGGCGTGGCGCACGAAGAATGCTTCCTGCGACTCGAGCTGCGGCGCGGCGAAGCCGCCCTGCACCAGCGCATCGCGCAGCCAGTCCCAGCAAACATGACACGTCAGATCCTGTTCCCCGGGACGGGCCAGCAGATCGTTGCTTTGCGTGTGCCGGTGGTAGGCGCGCGCCGTGCCGGCGGGCGTCTCTTCGGCGAGGACCGGCCAGCTCTTGCCGTAGTCGAAGGCCAGAAACAACCCCGACCAGGGTTGCGCGGCGATTCGTGCGGCGAGATCCGCCGCCGCGCGCGGGGCATCGAAGCAATAACCTTCGGGCGCTTGTGCCGGTAGCCAGGCTTCGGCGATGGCGCCGAGCTCGATCTCGACCAGCCGGCCATCGCACTCGGCCACTCCGAGTTCCCGCCACACGCCGGCGCGCCGCACAAAACGCCGGCAAGGTTGCGCGTCGAACAGCTCGTTGGAAAATACGATGCAGTGTCCGCTCAACTCGATCGGTTCGCCCACCCGCACGGGGCGCACCGCACCGAACGGATGCGTCACGCCGGCGAGCACGCCTGTTGCGGGCTCCGCCCCGATCTCCACGAAAACAAAATCGCCCGGTGTGCCGCCGTGCGCCCGGACGAGCGCAGCGCCCGCTGCCGCGACCAGTTCGCCAAACACCGGCCCGCTGGTGCTCGCCGTGAAGAAATCCGTCCCGGCTTCATAACCGACGCGGGATTGCTCGCGGCGGTAGTAGCCCACGGCCGGATCGTACAACGCCAGCTCCATGAAACGGTCGAACGGCATCGCGCCATGGGCGTCGGCCTGGGCGCGGAAGACGGCGAGAAAGGAAGCGGACGGTATTTTGGTCATCGACGAGCCGCGGGTAGGCGCTCGTCGTAACGGTAGCCGTGCACGCCGGCGGATGGAAACTACGAAACGTGCGAGCCAAGGAAGTCAGCGGCGAGTTAGGAATAACAAATTTTGCCGAGTACCCGCGTTTCTGGTCTGGTAGAGGTGGGCGCAAACGCGTCCTTGCGTCCCAGA
>DATJPQ010000178.1:0-12756 GCA_035506315.1 Opitutaceae bacterium | reverse complement strand
CTGGCCTCGGGTTCGATTGACCTGACCGTCAGGCTCTGGGACGTCGTCAGCGGAGAACCGCAGCGAACATTAAACGGGGAATGGGGTTGGTTTCACAGCGTCGCCTTCAGTCCGGATGGTAAACGGCTCGCCTCCGGTGGTTCTAACGGTGAAACCGTCAAGCTCTGGGATGTTGCCAGTGGAAATCTACAACACACGTTTGAAGGGCATGAGATGGAGGTTTACAGCGTTGCCTTCAGTCCGGATGGCAAATTGCTGGCCTCGGTTTCGGATGGCGCAACCATCAAGCTCTGGGATACCGCCAGCGGGAAACTGCAGCGGACACTGTACGGGCATCGGGGTTGGGTTCATAGCGTCGCCTTCAGTCCGGACGGCAAATCGCTGGCCTCGGGTTCGGAAGACAAGATCGTCAAACTCTGGGATGCTGCCAGTGGAAATTTACAACACACGTTTGAAGGGCATGAGGTGGAGGTTTACGGCATTGCCTTTAGTCCGGACGGCAAATTGCTGGCCTCGGGAGACCGTCGTGGCGTCCTCCGGCTTTGGGAACTCGAAGGAGAAATGCGGCAATGGGTGCTCTTCGATCCAGATGCATCTGCCGACCAAACCAAATTGGGCGGCTATGACGAAAGGGGCCGCATTCTGGCCGGAGCGATCTGCACCTGCGATCTGGTGTGCACATGCAATGCGATCTGGGTTACGGCCGGTAGCGGTCTGCCCGCGGGAGCAGTCTGCGTGTGCAATACCATCACCGTCGGCCGCATCGCGAGCGGCGGCAAGGGCAAGGCCGAAACGACTCGAGTCATGCAGGGCAGTGTCTGCTCCTGCGATCAGGTCTGCACCTGTGATCAGGTTTGCACCTGCAATACCATTTCCCGACCTTCCGGCGGAGGCGGGGGAGGTGGATGGGGCGGTGGCCACTACTGGCGGCCCAGCTGAACCGCGGTTTGAGGTATCGTATGATCGAAGATCTCCATGTGCTGCCGGTCGCAAACCGGCGGTTGATCTACTCGCCCCGGCGCGGAGTGGCGGCGGTCGTCTCCCCGGCAGCCGTCACGTCGTTGACCGCATGGGCGGAGACGGCGGACGGCGTGTCCCCCCAAGCCATCGCCGGCGGTCTGGCGCCGCTGGTCGAAGCCTTGTCCGTCCCGCCCCGGATGCCGGAGCGCGCGCCGTGGCCGCCGTTTCTGGGCCTGATCGTGACCCGGGATTGCACCATGGCCTGCCGCTATTGCGATTTCGGCGGCAAGGAAACCGCCCTGGGGCCGATGCCGCCTGATATTGCCGTTGCCGCCATCGACGGCTGGGCCGAACAGTTGCATCGATTGGGGGCAACGGAGTTGAATCTCCACTTCTTTGGCGGGGAGCCCTTCTTTGTGCCCGATCTCGTGCAAGTGGCTGTGCATCGCACGCGCACCCTGGCCGCCACCCACGGCCTGCGCACCCATTTCGAGGCGTCCACCAACGGGCAGCTCGACGACGCCACGCTCGATTTTGCGGCCGACTATTTCGACACGTTGGTCTTCTCGGTGGATGGAATGGAGCCCGATCAGAACCGGCACCGGCCCCTGGCGAACGGCCACGGCAGCTTCCAGCAGGTCCATGCCGCCCTGAAACGGCTCCGGGACAGTCCGGTCGAGATCTGCCTGCGCTGCTGCATCTCGGCGGCCAACGTGGGCCACATGGCCGCCATCGCCGAGTGGTTTGTCGATGAGTACCGGCCGTCGGTGATCGACTTCGAGCCCATGCAGCTTTTCGGAGGGTGCCGCGCGGGCGGACTGGAGCTCGCCGATCCCGGGGC
Organism: Opitutaceae bacterium; assembly: GCA_035506315.1. Classification (GTDB taxonomy): domain Bacteria; phylum Verrucomicrobiota; class Verrucomicrobiia; order Opitutales; family Opitutaceae; genus MWDT01. The sequence goes on along the minus strand of DATJPQ010000178.1, from coordinate 10,955 downwards.
ATTCGCGCAGGGCTTTCTGGCGGCCCGGCGCAAAATCCGCGCTGCCGGGGTGGAATGTGTGTACTCGACGCTGCACGACTCATCGAAGGTGGGTTTCTGTCCGGTCGATCAGCAGGCCTACCTGGTGGCGCCCGACGGCCGTGTCCGCTGCTGCTATCTTCCCGCCGAGCGCTGGCAGGACCTGGGCCTGGATCTCGAGATCGGCCGCGCCGGCGCGGATGGGCAGTTCGCCATCGATCCGTCGTCGTTGCATCGCGTCGCGGGCCTGTCCGCCGAACAACCGGTCTGCCGGACCTGCTTCTGCCGGGCCGGGTGCGGAGGAGGCTGCCTCCTGCAAGACAAGGGGCCCGCCGATGCCGCCGGCTACACCGGCGTCTGCCGGCACAACCGGCTCATCCAGGCCGGCGTGTTGCTCGACGACCTGGGCCAGCAGGAGCTGGCCGACGAGTTGCTGTCGAATCCCGCGTATCGCGAGGCGCTGCTCCGCCAGCCCGACGACCGGCTGGGGCAGGGAACGGTGAAGACATGAATGCCGCACGGTTCCAGCCCGAAGCCCGCTGCCAGACCACTCCGGGCATGCTCTGGACGGTCGAGCCGGAGGGCGTCGCGGTCGGGGACAGCCTCCGCCACGAGTGGGTGCGTCTGGCCTACCCCGAGGCCGCCGTGTGGGATCTGCTGGCCCGTGGGCGGACGAAGGCGGAAACCGCGACGCTGGTCCGGTGGATTGCGGCGCTTGCTCCCGCCGAGGCCGAAGCCCTGGTGGAACAATGCCTGAAACGCTGGCAGGAGGAAGCGAGGTTGCGTCCATGGCCAACATCTCCCTGACCCAGGTCTGCAACCAGCGTTGCACATACTGTTTCGCGCAGGCACTGCCGTCGCGCCGGGAAATGCGGCCGGCGGATTTTCGCGCGCTGCTCGAGCTGCTGGGCCGGTCGGGAGTGGACGAAGCCAGGCTGGTCGGAGGGGAACCGACGCTCCATCCCGAGTTCCCCTCATTGGTGAAGGAGGCGGCCGGGAGGGGATTGCAGGTGCGGGTCTTCAGCAACGGGCTGATGCCGGGCCCGGCCTTGTCGGCCTTGCAGGCCCTGCCGCCCGATCGCTGCTCCGTGCTGATCAACACGCCCTGCCCCTTGCCGGCCACCGGCCCTAGCGGGCAACTGGAGAAAACGCTGCAGGCGCTGGGGCCCCGCGCCGGACTCGGCATCAACATTTACCGGCCGCGACTGCCGATCGAGAGCGTACTGCCCCTCATCGACCGGTACGGGCTTCGCCGCACGGTGCGCCTGGGGCTGGCCCATCCGTGCCTGGGCGCGGACAACGCCTTTCTCCATCCCAGGCACTATGCGACGGTCGGCCGGGAAATCCTGCAGTTGTTCCAGGACGCCCGGGAACGGCAGATCGCCTTTTCCTTCGATTGCGGCTTCGTCCCCTGCATGTTCCCGCCGGAATTCTGGGAGCACGCCGGACCGGCGGCGAACGAGGTCGGGGGGCAGTGCGGCCCGATTCCGGACATTTTGCCGGACCTGACCGCCATCCCTTGTTATGCCCTCGGCAACCTGACCCAGTATCCAGTCAGCGGTTGCGCGAAAACCGGGGACTTGGTCCGCCGTTTTCAGGAACGCCTCGCCGTGCCCGGCGGCCTGGGCCTGTTCGCCCATTGCCGCCGTTGCGACTGGCGGGCCCGGGGCCGGTGCAACGGGGGATGCGCGGCCGCGGGGCTGAGGCGGTGCCACGGTTGGGAGGAAAACCCTCTTTTGCTCAAAACGGAGCGCGCACCGGCGGCGAGAGCTTCCTTCCGCGCCACCGGGATCACCCGCGCCATCCCGGTGGCGGCCAGACCACGGGAGCATCGGCGGGCGCGTTCCGCTCCGGCGACCGGAGAGCCGTCCTGGGTGCTGCCGTACATCGACCAGCCGGCGGACTTCTGGCAGAATCTGGCCGAACGCCACGGGTCGCGCATCTCGTCCGTCTATTTTCCCCTGCCGGACGGCCGCATCCCGACGGGCCGCCCCGTGCAGCCGGAGCGCCATCTGTCGGAGTTCATGCGCCAGCGGTGGCTGCCGAAGAACGTGCTCATCAATCCGGTGGTCCTGCCCGCGCCGGCCGAAAAAGTCTTCCCCGGCCTTCTCGACGAGCTGACGCGGCTGGTGGAGGTCCATGGCGTGACGTCCGCCACCGTGGCTGACCTGCCGCTGGCCGGGCTGATCCGGAGCCGTTTTCCCCGGCTGCACCTGACCGCCTCCGTGCTGATGAACATCGTGACGCCCGAGCAGGCCCGGGGGGCGGCCGGGATATTCGATGCGTTGGTGCCGGGATCGGGGCTGATCCGTTGGCCGGACCGGCTTGGGCAAATCCGGGCGGCGTTTCCGGGAAAACTGCGGCTGCTGGTCAACGAAGGGTGCCTGTTCGGTTGTGCGCTGCGCGCCCGGCATTTCTACGAGATGGCCTACGGCGACAGCCATCCGGAATCGCTCTGTGCCGGGCTGCTCGCGGAGCAGCCCTGGCGGCGGGTGACCGGCGCCTGGGTGCTCCCCCAGCACCTGCATTGGCTGGATGCGTTCGCGGACGAATACAAGCTGGCCGGGCGGGCCACGTTGCAGGATCCGGCGCATTACCTGCGGGTCTGCGATGCGTACCTGCATCGCACCGCGCTCTGGCCGGACGAGATCGGCGGAGGCCCGGCTTCGCTGCTGGACAAACTTCCCATCTCCCAGGGTTTGGCCCGATATCTGTTGTCCTGCGGCCAGCAATGTCATGACTGCCAGATCTGCCGGCGCCTGATGAACAGCCTTGAGCCCGCCGCCCTGAATAACATCGAGCAGGAATGACGAATCCAACCCCCACACGAAAGGAAACCCCGCCATGAACGAGCAGCCAAACGATCTGCATAATAAATCGAACGAAGCCCGGCGAACGTCCGCGCCAGACGACGAACCGCGGTTATTCGCGCTGACGCGCGAGGCCGGCGGCTACCAACTGAGCCGCCGCGGATTTCTCGGTGCCGCCGCGGCCGTGGCTGCCGGCGCGGCGGTGGGACTGAGCGGATGTTCGGGCGGCCGCAGACCAAAAGGGAACAAAATGTTGGTGACGGACCAGCCAACGGGATCTTTGCCCAAGGCGCATGGCGGTTCGATCAACTCCCTCGCCTTCAGTGCGGACGGCAAGCGGCTCGCTTCGGGATCGGCGGACAAAACCGTCAAACTCTGGGATGCCGTCGGCGGGGAACTGCAGCTCTCGCTGACCCAGCATGGCAAAGATGTCCGCTCCGTGGCATTCAGCCCGGACGGCGAGCGACTCGCCGCGGGATCTGACGACAAGGCAGTCTACCTATGGTATGTAGACGGAGATTTGGAGCGTACTCTCGAATTGCATAAAGACCGGGTTTGCAGCGTGGCCATCGATCCGTACAGCCGGCTGCTGGCCTCGGGATCCGACGACAGGACGATCATGCTCTGGGATGTCACCAAACAGGAAAAGGGCACGGTCAAACTTTTGGATACGGACAGAAGAAGACGAGAACGCACCCTCACGGGACATGACAATGGCATCAGCAGTGTCGTTTTCAGCCCAAACGGCAAGCGGCTGGCCTCGGGATCAAGGGACAAAACCATCAAGCTATGGGGTGCCGCCAATGGGGAGCTGCAACGCACGCTCAGCGGGCATGCCGCGGTTGTTTTCAGCGTCGCCTTCAGCCCGGACGGTAAATTACTGGCCTCTGGATCCGGGGACAAAACGGTCAAACTTTGGGATGCGGCCGGCGGGGAATTGCGCCACACTTTCGCCGGGCATGAGGGGGCGGTGAACAGCGTGGTCTTCAGTCCGGATGGCAAAATGCTCGCCTCGGGATCCGGGGACAAAACCATCAAACTCTGGGATGCCGCCAGCGGAGAGCTCCGGCGCACGCTCAACGGACATGAAGCCTATGTTTTGGGCGTTGCTTTCAGTCCGGACGGCAAACTGCTGGCCTCGGGAGACGGCAATGGAATTCTCCGGCTCTGGGAACTGGAGGGAGAAAAGCGGCAATGGGTGCTCTTCGACCTGGCCCTGCTGGAAGATCTGAACAAATTCGATGGCTATGACGACCGAAGCCGGATTCTGGCCGGGGCGGTCTGCACCTGCGATCTGGTGTGCACCTGCAACACGATCTGGATTCCGGCCGGTCGCGGCCTGCCCTCGGGGGCGACCTGCGTGTGCAACGCCATCACCGTCGGTGACAAAATCAGTAGCGGCGGCGAGCGCGCCTCCAACACCACCAGGGTCATGCGGGGCAGCGCCTGTTCCTGCGATCAGGTCTGCACCTGCGACCAGGTCTGCACGTGCAACACCATTTCCCGTCCTTCCGGAGGTGGAGGCGGTGGGGGTGGCGGCGGCGGCCACTACTGGCGGCCCAACTGAGGACGGAGAACGACACCGGAAACCGGGACAAAATGGTATCGGGCCTGCGAGTACGAAGACTGCATCCGCATCTGCCGGTGTTCTCGATCGAGGACGCACACGAGCGGGCGATGCTCCATGTGCCGGGCAGCGTCGTGCCGGCCGACCTCCCCACGGTTGAAGCCCTGGCGGTGCATTGGAGCACGCCCCCCTCCGGGGGCCGGCCCCTGGCCCGGAAGACAGCTGCACTGGCGGAGGAACTCCGGCTGGCCGCCGGGGAAGTTCGGGACCGGTGGGAGCGCCTGGCCGCCCGGCCGTACCTCCCGGTGGCCCTGACCGTGGAACTCCGCGGTCCCTGCCTGCTGGCTTGCGATTATTGCTACGCCGGCTCGCCGCTGCGGGCGAAGGCGGCGCCCTTGAACCGGGCCGTGCTGCAGGCGGCGTGCGACTGGGTGGCCGGCAACTGCGCGGCCGGCGGCGGCAGGTTCGTGCTTTCGATCCATGGCGTGGGCGAATCCGCCCGCACCTGGACGGAGGCGCGGCATTGCCTCGAGGCGGCCCGTGCCGCCGCCACGAGGCGCGCGGTCGCGCTCTACGCCCACGCCACCACGCACGGACAGCTCGACGAGGGCCAGGCCGGCTGGCTGGCCGACAATTTCGACGCGATCGATCTTTCCTGCGACGGTCTGCCGGAAGTACAAAACGCCGCCAGACCGCGGCGTGACCACGCGCCCTCCTCCCGGTCCGTCGAATCAGTGGCACGTTTCTGGACGGCGCGCGGGGTGAACCTGTCGATGCGGGCGACAGTCACACCCCGGACGTTGCTCCAGATGCGTCGTCTGGTGGAATATGCCGCTGCGCTGGGGATCCGCCGTTTACGCCTGGAGCCCGCGTACGGGATGAAAAGCGGAGAGTTTCGTCCGGAACAGGCCGGCCTCTTCGTCCATGAACTGATCGAGACCCAGCGGTTGGGCACCCGAAGGGGAATTGAGGTTGAAACCTCCACGCCCCGTCTGGACGAACTCCACGGCCCCTTTTGCGAGGTGAACCGGCAGGTGCTCCGGCTCCTCGACGATGGGCGCGTCACGGGCTGTTTGCGCGGCCGGTATGAACAAAATGACGGCGCCCCCGGAAACCGGATGATGCAGGCGGTTCCGGCGGCGTACGATCTCCGGGCGGGGCGGTTTCATCCGGCTGCGGAGGTGGTGGCCCGCTTCCAAAAACAATTTTTGACCGTGCCGGACGCCTGCCGGAACTGCCTGATTCAGTTCAACTGTGCGCGCAGCTGCCCGGATGGCTGCCCGTCGCCGCAGACAGATTACCGCGGGACTTTCCGCTGCCGGGTGCAACAGCAGCTGGCCCTGCAATGGATCTGGCACGCGGCCGGGCCGGGGGCGGGAAAATCCGGGGTGGTTACGCCACCCGGGGCATACCCGGAGCCGGCCGCCATGAAGACCCGCCTCCAGGAGATGCTGGCGCCGCTGGCCGGCCGCGTGGCCGGCGAAGGCATCGTCAACAACGTCGTGACCGCCGGAGCGATCTATCCCATCGAAGACCGGGATTTGCCCGCCCCACCCTGGGTTGATCATGGCTTTGACCAGGATGGAGAAAAAGCCTGGGAGACCCTCCGGGCCGCGGCCCGGGAACATCCGGGAACGCCCGTGTCGATCTACCTTCACGTGCCATTCTGTGAGCAGAAGTGCCTGTTCTGCGACTGTCACTCCCTGCGCATACCCAGGACTGCCGCGCGAAAAAGGGGGGAGTTCGTGCAGCGGTTGCTGGCGGACATTCGCCAGTGGGGAACAGCGACCCCGGCGGAGCGGTGGCCGGTCACGACGGTGCATTTCGGAGGAGGCACCCCCACTTGTCTGGATGACGGGGAACTCGACGCCATCGTCGCCGCGCTCACCCGCCATTTCGGCGTGGATGCCCGCACCGAATGGGCGGTGGAGACAACCGAAACAGGCTTGGACAATGCCGCGCTCGGCCACCTGCGCCGCTGCGGGTTCACCCGGCTCCACGTCGGCGTGCAAACCCTGGAGGAGCCGCTCCGGCAGCAATTGGGCCGGCGGGTGACCACCCGGGATTTGTTGCCGCAGCTCCAGGCCGCGATGGCCGCGGGATTCACCACCTCGGTCGATTTGATCTACGGCCTGCCGGAGCAGACTCTCCCGGGCTGGCTGGATACGATCGAACAGCTGGCCGGCATCGGCATCCACGGTCTTTCCACCTATGCGTTGAACCTCTCGGAACGGAACCGCCAGTTGTTGCGCAAATTTCCGCATTTCCGCCGGGACGACCTGCGCGACTGCCTCATGCTGAACCTGGCGGAGGAAGTCCTGCTCAAGCGGGGGTATCAAAAAAACCATTTCGCGCATTTCGCGCGGCCGGAGGATCGAAACCTGTATTTTCGTCACGCCACCAGGGGGGAGCCTCTCATCGCGTTGGGGCCGTCGGCTTCCGGCAACATCGGCGGAGTCGATTATCGCATGTGCAACTATCCGCGATACCTGGCCGGAACGCGGGTGCGCCCCGCGCTCGAGGGGAGCCTCAGGGTCGCGGAGGAAGAGGCGGTCCTGCAGCCAATCATGGCGGGAGTCATGGCCGGCCATGCCCAGCGCGCCGCGTTTGGGCGCTGTGGCGCGGAACCGCTCATCGATCGTTGGATTCAGCACCGGCTCCTGTCCCCCGGCTCAGGGGCGGAGGGGAATCACCGGTTGACCGCCATGGGTTCCTGGCTTGTGGCCCGGATGTTGCAGGAGATCCTGGCTCTGCAATAGAATAGAACCGTAGCCTGGGTTGAACGCGGTGATCGCGCCGGGCTTCGCCGCATAACCACGACGGCTATGCTCGGAATGCAGCCGCGCCGGTTACGGCGCGGGAGATGCCCGGTCTTATCATTGCACCCCCGGCCCGAGGTTTTTGGCCAGAAATGCGTCGATCGCCTTGTAGATCTGCAGGCGCTGCTTCGCGTCGCCGAAACTGTGCCCGAGATTGGAGATGAAAAGGCTCTCCGGCGGATGCCCGGCCTTGCCCAGGGCGGAGATCATCAGTTTGGCCTGATCCCGCGGCACGGTGTGGTCGTCCTTGCCCTGGATGATCAGGACCGGCGCGGTGATCTTGTCCGCAAAGTTGACCGGTGAGATCGCCTTGAGCGCCTCCTGGTCCTTGTCGGGATCGCCAATTTCCCGGCGCCAGTACTTGTTGGCCTCTTTGTAATCCGAATCGCCGCGCCGGCTGTCGTAGATCGCCGGCCAGTCGGTCACCCCCGCCAGCGAGATTCCGCAACAATAGAGCTCCGGATTGCGACCCAGCGCGAACAGCGCCGAGTAGCCGCCATAGCTGGCGCCCATGATGGCGATGTGCTTCGGGTCGGCCACCCCGGCGGCGATGGCCCAGCGGGTCGCGTCCTCGATGTCGTCCTGGATGGCCTTTCCGATCTGCCGGTGGGCCTTCTCGAAAAGCTCCTCACCGTAGCCGGGGGATCCGCGGTAATTCATCTGCAGCACGGCATAGCCGCGGTTGGCCAGCAATTGCACGAGGGGATCGAATCCCCAGACATCGCGCACCCACGGTCCGCCGTGCGGCATCACCACGAGCGGCAGATCCTTGGGTTGGTGGCCGACGGGCACGGTCAGGAACCCATGGATGACGAGCCCGTCGCGCGCCTGGTATTTGACGGAGAGCATGGGCGCCATCTGCGCCGGTTTGATCCAGGACATCCGCGGAGCCAGGGTGGTGATCTTGTGCTTTTCCCGATCGACCAAGACATAGAGCCCGGGATCCTGGTCCGAGAAAGCCAGCCAGAGCATTCGTCCGCCATCCAACGATTCGTTCACAAACAGATTCACCGTGTTGGGCAACATCCGGTCCAGCGCCGCCTGTGCCGTGACAAAATCCTTGTCGAACCACTTGACCCGCGGCGCATCGGTATAATAGCGGATGCCCACCAGCGCCCCTTTTTTCGGGGAAAAGATGGTGGTCGCCAACGCGACGCCATCCACCTGGGGCCCGGGTCGGTTCGGCACGATGTCGTATTCCGGATCCGCCAGCAACGGCGCTCCCATCGTGCCCGTGGCCGGATCCAGCGGGAAGATGGTCCAGCGCTTTTCCGGCGTCAGCGCTCCGACCAGCGGTTTGCCGCTCGCGGCATCGATCCCGATCGCGCGCATCTGGCCGGCCCGGTTCTGCAGGGGCAGGATCGTTTTCCAGGGCGCCGCCTCGTTTTCACGGTAGATGGCGCCGGACGATTCGCCGTGAGACAGGATGCCCAGGCGCACCACGCCACTGGCATCCACGCCCCACGTCGCCACCTCGCCCGGATTCTTGACCATCAGGGCGGCCTGGCCGGTCGTGGTATCAACCTTCAGAATATCCGGCCGGTTCGGATTGCCTGCGCCCCCCTCGTGCCGGTCCAGCATCAGGACCGTCTCATCCTTGTCGTAAAACCGGTGGAGGATCTCGCTGAAAAACTGCTTGGACATGCTGATATTGATCTTATTGTCCTCGTACCCACTGATGGGAACCCCGCGGCTCCCGTCCCAGTCCGTCGCGATCACCCCATATAAACTATTGTCCCACACGACCGTGCTGATCACCAGCCGGCGGTCGCTGACCCAGGCATACTTCCACACGCTCTTGTGCGCATCGTTGGCCAGGGTCGCCTCGCCCAGATCGAGCCGCGCCACCTGCTTGTCGTCGATGCCGGCAATGTGCAGCTCCGGTTCGCCCGCATATTCGCGTAAAAAGGCGAGCCGTTTGCCGTCCGGCGAAAGCTGGGCGTGGGCGGTCGTGGGCTCGCGGGAAAAATCCTCGATTGGCAGACGTTCCACCGCGTAGGCGGCGGTGAAGGCAAACGCCAATAATCCGAGCATCGAACATCGGGGAGGCTTCATGGCTGGTCCGGGCAGCCAGTCGATTTGGCCGGCCCGAGGCAAAATATTTCCGTCCGGCCGCGATCACCGGGGCCGGGCATCCTGCGTTTTTTCTGGCGAAAAATCGGGTTTCTCAAAATGTCGCGATGGGTGGTGCGCCCCGGGGTTGCCGTCCCGCGGTATTCCCGGGATGCTCACCCACCCCTCCGGCCGGGCCTATAGCTCAACGGTTAGAGCAGAGGACTCATAATCCTTTGGTTCTGGGTTCGAATCCCAGTGGGCCCACCAAAGTTTGGGGAGGTGTCGGGGTTACCATGAATTGGGGTCTACACCAAAGTTGGGTCTACACCAAAGTTTGGGGAGGGGGCTGTGTTTGGGTGGTGTGATTTAGTTAGGAGTTAGCCGCACTGGGCGATTACGCGCAGGCGGTAGTTGGCAAAGTTTCTGAAGCCATAGGCACGGCGTTGGATGAGTTTCATCTTTCGATGGAAGCCTTCGGTAATGCCGTTGTTGCGGGTGAAGCGCCACATGCGCACGATCTCTTCGGTCCACTCCGATAAGGTCTGGCCGAGCGTACAGGCCGGGGCGAGGCCGCTGGCTTTGAGCGTGGCGATCAGTTCAAGCAGCTGCGGGATGTGCTGCCGGCACGCGGCCTTGCTCAGGGTTTTCAGGCACAGCAGCCGGCAGAGTTTTTCTTTGAGTTCATGGATACCGTGCAAGGCCGGCTGCTGGATGAAGAGTTGGGCGAGCCGCGCGCGTTGCCGGGGGTCGAGCCGGTCGTGGCGGGTGCGCAGCAGCGCGAGCCAGCCGCGATTCCAGGCCAGCGCCGGACAGAGTTGGCGGGCGAGTTTGAGCAGATGCTGCAGGACCCGCCGCACAGCATGGAAGCGATCGGCGACGATCAGGGCGTGGGGAAACCAGCGCCGGATCAACGCGCGGTACGAGGCGGCCAGGTCGATGCAGATACGCGGACCTTGTCGCGGCCGTGCAACGTCTGCAGGAAGGGCCGCAGTTCGGCCTCGCTGCGCCCCGGGGTCAGATCAAAGACGCGGTGGTTCTTCAGATCGCAAAACGTCGTGGCGAAGCGCTGGTGGCGATGCAGCGTGTGCTCATCCAGGCCGAGCACCTGCGGGCAATCCAGGCTTAGGCGCTCCTTGGCTTTACGCTCGGTAAACTGGGCATAAATGCGTCCGATGGTGGCCGGTCCCAGACCGGTGCGTCGCGCCAGGGTGGAGGCGCAGATCCCGTCGTCGTGGTCCAGGTAAAGGTGTTCTCGCAGCGGCTCCGTGCTGTGGCGGCCCGGGAGGATCCCGGGCAGCGGTTGCACGAAGGTACGGCCACAAGCGACGCAGTGATAGCGCCGGCAGCCAATGAACAAGCGACTTGCATGGCCGAAGCAGTCCAGATGGCGGACCCGCCGTTCATACCTGCCCTTGCTGCGGAGCCTGCTGGCTCCGCAGCAAGGGCAGGCGTCAGGTGCTCTGAGCACCTCGAGGAATACTCGCATCTCATGGTTGCTCTCCACCCGGATGATGCGGTATCCAGGCAGTGTTAGTTCTATCATCATCGGGGACATGGTGGCGGTTCAACTGCCCCATGTCCCCATTCTTTGATGAAGAGCCAGGCTCCGGCTGGCGCGGCCAGCCAGGATATGTTATGGAGTCAAAACGTTGTCGCGCCCCCCGTGGTTTCAGTCGGCGTGAGGCG
>DATJPQ010000177.1:0-4015 GCA_035506315.1 Opitutaceae bacterium | reverse complement strand
GCGATTTCTTAGAGGGATGGAGAATATTGGGTGCGGGCGTTTTTCGATTTTGTAGGGCTGCCGCTCGCCGGCAGGCCGCATTTCCCGGACGGCCCGGACGCGAGGTCCGGCCCTACGCCGGATAGGCAGCCCGGTCAACGCCCGGGCCTACAACGCACCAGAAGTCGCCGCCACCCTCCCCGGACTTGCGCCGTCGCCGGGGATGCGTACGGTGGCGCGTCCCCATGTTTGCTTATCTCACCGACCGCCAGTGGCTCTGGATTGCCGCAGGATGCTACCTGGCGGGGTTTTTGTCTGGCACCATCTCGCTCCTGCGGCATCGGCGGCACTCGCGGGTCGCGATGTATGCGATCATCGTGGCCGGTTACCTGCTCCAGACATTGGGGCTTTTTCTGCGCGGGCGGGCCATGGGTGGCTGTCCGTTGGGCAACATATTCGAGATTCTCCAGTTCACCGCCTGGTCGGCCACGACGCTCTACCTCGTGATTGGGGCCACCTTTCGTCTGAGCCTGCTGGGCTATTTCACGGCGGGCCTCGCCACGACGGTCACGACGGTGTCGCTCGCCGTGCCGGCCTGGGATGCGGTGCGCCGCACGGCGATTTCCAGCCTCAACCCCTGGATCGCGATGCACGCGGCGCTGGCGATGTTCAGCTACGGGGTGTTTGCGCTGCTCGCCCTGACCTCGGCGATGTTTCTCTTCCGGAATTATTCGTTGAAGGAGAAACACCCCGGCGGCTGGTTCCAGTTTCTGCCCTCGATCCTCGATCTGGATCACATGAGCCTGCGGCTGCTCACCGCGGGCGTTAGCATCATGACGGTCGCGCTGGGGGTGGGCTGGGTTTATTGGCGGCGCCAGGGCGCGGAGGTCGATCACCTGAAACTGCTAGCGGTGGTGGGGGTATGGTGCGCCTACGCGCTCACCCTCGGGCTGCGCCGGCGCGGCCGGCTGATCGGGAAGCGTTTCGCCTGGATCGGCGTCGGGCTGTTCGCGGCAGCGCTGCTTTCGCTCTGGGCGGTGGACCGCAGCCGGCATCCGGAACAGCCGGCGCGCCCGGCCCACACGACGTCGCCATGAGTTCCGCTCCGCTCGATCCCGCCGGGCTCTTCCTGATTGGAGCCACGCATCAGCGCACACCGCTCGAGGTGCGGGAGCGGCTCGCGCTGGCGGACGAGGCCATCGATGCCCTGCGCGCCGAACTGGCGCGCATCGCCGGGCTGCGCGAATTCGCAGTGCTCAACACCTGCAACCGCGTGGAATTTTACGGAGTGGCCGAGACGCCGGCGGCGGTGGCGGCGGTGCAGCAGGCCTACTGCGCGCGGCAGCATTTCGCGGTGGAGGAGTTCGAGAAATTCCGCCTGAGCCTGGGCAACCGCGAGGCGATCCAGCATCTGCTCGAGGTGGCCAGTGGAATCGACTCGCAGATGCTGGGCGAAACGGAAATCTTCGGCCAGGTGAAGGAGGCCTATGCGGTGGCGCAGGCGCGGGGCCACACCGGGGTGGTGCTCAACCGGGTGTTTCAAAAGACGTTTCAGGCCGCGAAACATGTGCGCACGCACACCGCCATCACCGAGGGGCAGGTAAGCGTGGCCAACGTGGCGGTGGATCTGGCGGTCAATATCTTTGGCGAACTCGGGCCGCTGCGCATCCTGCTGTTGGGGGCGGGCGAGATCGGCGAGAAAACGGCCCGGGCCTTTCAGAGCCGCGGCGCAGCGGGGCTCGTTGTCGCAAACCGGACGCTCGAACGCGCCACGGAACTCGCGGTGGCGCTCGGCGGCACGGCGCTGCCCTTCGAGCAGCGCGAGGCCCGGTTGGGCGATTGCGACATCGTGGTGTGTTCGACGGCGGCGCCCCATACGGTGGTCTCGGCGGCGGCGGTCGCCGCCGCGATGAAATCCCGGCCGGCCCAGCCGTTGTTTTTCATCGACCTGGCGATGCCGCGCGATGTCGACGCCGCGGTGACCGCGCTCGACAACGTGTATCTCTACAATCTCGACGACCTGGCGCGGATCGCCGAGGAGAACCGCCGGGCCCGCGAGGCCGAGGTGGTGCGGGCGAGGGCGATCCTGGCGGAGAAATCCGTAGCGCTCTGGCGCGCGGTCGCGGACCGCCTCGGGCTGATGGCAGGCGAAGGAACGTAAGCCGGCGGAGCGACTGCGGCGCAGTGCGACCTGAGCCGGTCATTGGCGTCCGTGGTAGCGCGATGCCTTAGGTCGCGCCACTGTCGACGGCGCGCGGGACGCAGGTTGATTTTCGACGAATAAATTGCAGTTGGCCCGGACGTATTGCGGACAAATTTTTGTAGCAATTGCTACAAAAATTTGTCGCATGGTGTCGTGAATCTCGGCCAATTTACCTAGTGCAAACACCACACCGCGCCGAGTCATCCATATTCCTGTGATACATACAGTGTAGCAATTGCTACATTTTTATGTCGTGCGGACGACAGTGGACCGGTGGAGTAATCGATGAGGTGGTCGGGGAGGCCGCTACTTTGTATGCTGCTGGCCCGATCCAGCCGCTGCCAGCGTGACGTTACGCCTGGTGTTGCTGTCGCCGCCCGAGGACGACCTTTAGTTCATCGAGCTTGATCGGCTTGCTGAGGTAGTCGTCCATGCCCGCCGCGAGGCATTGTTCGCGGTCCTCGGTCATGGCGTTGGCGGTGATGGCGATGATCCACGGCCGCTGGGGACCGTCCGGCCAGAGTGCGCGCAATTTTTTTGTGGCCTCAAGACCACTCATCTCGGGCATCTGCACATCCATGAGGATGATGTCGTAGTGCTGGCGTTGGGCGGATGCGAGCGTCTCCAGGCCATTGGCGGCGACGTCGGCACGATAACCGAGGCGATGGAGCATCTGCAACGCCACCTTCTGGTTCACGACGTTGTCCTCCGCCAGAAGGATGCGCTCGTCGTGATGACCATCAGCTGGACCGGCCGGCGGGGGCGTCGGCGCGGATGAGGCCGGGGGGGCGACAGCCGGTTTCAGCACCCCGCCGCCCATCAGGCCGACGAGAGCCTCCCGTAATTGCGAGGGTTTGACGGGCTTCGTGAGGCTGATCGCGAACAGGGTCCGGTCCGGAGCGTCGCCCAGACCCAGGGCCGAAAGCAGGATGAGCGGGAGCTTCTCGGGGGGGCGCAACTGGCGGATTTCCCGCGCCAGCATCACGCCATCCATGCCGGGCATTCGCAGGTCGATCAGGCCGGCATCGAACTGCTCGCCCTCGCGCAGCCAGGCGAGCGCCTCGGCGCCCGAGGAGGCGGTGCGCGACAACAGGTTCCACTTGGACACGAGCGTGGCGAGGATGCGCCGGCTGGTGGCATTGTCGTCGACAAGGAGAAGCCGCCGGCCGGCGAGCGGGCTGGCGCCACCGCCCTGATAGAGGCGCGCCTTGCCGGGCAGGATCTCGCCGCGCAAGGTAAAGCTGAACGTCGAGCCTTTCCCGGGTGAACTCTTCACCCACATGGCGCCGCCCATGAGCTCGGTCAGGCGCTTGGAAATGACGAGACCGAGCCCGGTGCCGCCGAAGCGGCGGGAGGTCGAGGCGTCCAGCTGGCTGAACGACTGGAACAGCCGGCCGACCGCCTCAGGCGGGATGCCGACGCCGGTATCGCGCACGGCAAACTGCAGTTCGGTGCGCGCGTCCGAGAGCGGCTGGGCCCGCACAGTGAGCTCGATTTCGCCCTGGGGGGTGAACTTGAGGGCGTTGCCGAGGAGGTTGACGAGAATCTGGCGCAGCCGCGTGGCATCGCCCCGCACGGTGCCGGGCACGCTGTCGGCGATCTCGCACAGCAATTCGATGGATTTTTCGGCGGCCCGCGCCGCGAGCAGATCGAGCACGCTCTCCACCGTTTCGCGCACATCGAACGGCTCGCGCTCGAGTTCGAGCTTGCCCGACTCGATCTTGGAGAAGTCGAGGATGTCGTTGATGATGGTGAGCAGATTGTCGCCGCTGGAGCGGATGGTCTCCACCCAGTCGTGCTGCTGCGGGGTGAGGGGCGTATCGAGCAGCAACG
>DATJPQ010000176.1:0-2851 GCA_035506315.1 Opitutaceae bacterium | reverse complement strand
CGGGCCTTTTGATCGGCCTCGGCGGCCGGTGGCGCCTCCCCGGCCCGCATGAATCCGTGGCCGGCGCCCTCGTAGGTCGCCGGCTCGTAAGTCTTCCCGGCCCTGGCCATCAGCTCGATGGACTCGGGCACGGTGGCGGTCACCCGGGCATCGTTGCCGGCGTAGAAGCCATAGACCGGACAGCGGATGCGCGCGAGGTCGTTCACGTTCGTCGGTCCGGGGCCGTAAAAGGCAAACGCGGCCTTGATGTCCGGGTTGTTCGTCGCGAAACGGAACGTCTGTCCGCCGCCCCAGCAAAAACCCGCGACGACCACCCGGCCGTTGCACGCCGGAAGTTTCGCCACGTAGTCGACCACCGCCTTCAGGTCGGCGGTAATTTGCTCCGGAGGCAGCGCCGCGATCGCCTTCCCGACGCCGGCGCCGAGTTCGTCGGAACCGCCGCCGTTGGGCGCCATGCCCGAAAGCAGGTCGGGGGCGATCGCGACGTAGCCCGCTTCGGCAAGCTGGTCGGCGACACCGCGCACCCACTCCGTCATGCCGAAGATCTCGTGGATGACGACCACCGCGGTGGCCTTGTCCTTTATTTCAGGATACGCGACGAACGACTCCACCTGGCGTTTGCCTTGGGGGACTTTCACCCATTCCAGATGACGCGGAGAGGCATCGAGGCGTGCTTTGACCCAATCCTGGGCCCGGGCCACGGTGGTCGCTACCAGGACTGTGGTGAGCAAGGCGAACGAGCGATGCATGAGAACTCTTTCGTTGGCTTGGGAAGAAGAAATACCATGCCCGGGAAGCGAGGGGATAAACGCAGACCCCGATGAAGAAGCCGCGCCTATTTCGCTTCCCGGACAAGGTTAACTAGGTGTGCTGATCCCGCCTACTGTCAAACGCCCGGGCCTGCTTTTGCGCGTTTGCCTTCCCGTCGGGTTCGCCCCAATAAGACGCCCGGAGTGTATCATGGAAATGTTGCCCAAATCCCGTCTCCGTTTTGCCCCGGTCTGGTTGCTGGCCGCGCTCCTCACCCTGCCGGCGGCCGCGGCCGATGACCTGGTTTTTTTCGGCTCCCATACCGCGGGTCCCACTCGCGGCCTTTCCGTCGCCCATTTTGATCCCGCCACGGGTGCGCTGACTAAACCGGAACTGGTCGTCGAATCCCCTGCCCCCGCGTTTTTTGCGATCCATCCCGATGGCCGCCACCTCTATGCGTGCAACTCCACCGACTATGCCAACAAATGGCCGGGCGAGACGATCAGTGCCTTTGCCATCGATCCCGCAAAAGGCCGTCTCCGTCTGATCAACCAGGTGCCCTGCGGTGGCGGCGATCCCAGCTACATCACCCTGGATGCCACCAACCACTACGCGCTCGTCGCCAATTATCAGGGCGGCAATGCCGCGGTTTTCGCCCTCCAGCCCGACGGCAGTCTCGGCGAACGCACCGCGCTTGTTCAGCACACCGGTCATAGCGTGGATCCCAAGCGTCAGACTCACCCCTATGCCCACAGCATCCGGCTCGATCCGACCAACCGGTTCGCCCTCATCGCCGACCTCGGCCTGGATAAACTGTTCGTTTACCGTTTCGACGCCAGGGACGGTTCGCTCCAGCCGAACAACCCGCCCTTTGTCCAGGTCGCCCCCGGTTCCGGCCCGCGCCACCTCGCCTTCCATCCCGACGGCCGTCACGTCTATCTGCTCACCGAGATGGCCAGCACCGTCATCGTCTTTGCCTGGGATCCCTCCTGCGGCGCGCTCTCCCCGCTGCAAACCATCTCCACGCTTCCGACTGGTTTCCCGGGGACCAACGCCTGCGCCGAGATTGACGTGCATCCGAACGGCCGGTTTCTCTACGCGACCAACCGGGGCCACGACAGCCTGGCCGTCTTCACCATCGACGCGGCCACCGGCAAATTGACCTTGCTCGAACACGTCCCCTCGCAAGGCCGTTCTCCGCGCAATTTCGCCTTCGATCCCTCCCACCGCTGGCTCATCGTCACCAATCACAACAGCGACAATGCCGTGGTCTTTCGCGTCGACGAAAACACCGGCCACCTGTCGGCGGTGGGCCAGCCGGTCCATGTGCTCTCGCCTTTTGGCGTGCGCTTTTTGCCCATGCCGTGACCGGAGAATCGCCCCCGGGGTGCGCCGCGCCGATCAGCCTTGAATCGGAATGGAATTCTGTAGCGGCGCTCTATGAGCGCCGACAGAATCCTGATACCGTTACGGTACGTTTCGGCGGTCATCCGCCGTCGCCAAGGTTTTGGCGAGACAAGTAGACCGCCGTTACAGGTGCGCCTGGGAGCACGGACGTAACGCCATAGGCTCGCCCGCCGAAGGTGAGGTTCGCCCGCCGGAGGCGGGCGATCATCCGTCCCCCGATTACCGTTATCCGCCCGCCGGGCTGACGGGCGTCGTGACCGAGGGATCGATTACCGGTGTGGTCGTCGCTTGTTGCTGGGTCTGAGTTGGCTGCGACACGGGCGTGGGTGCCGGCGACGGCGTGGTCGGAGTCGGCGTGGTCGTCTGTTGCGAGATGATCGCGCTATTCGTCGTCGTCACCGAACTGACGACCACGGCGCCCTGGGATTGCGCCGCATCGGATTGCGTCTGGACGCTCGCCGTGGACTGGCCGGTCGTTTGCGCCACCGAATTAACCACCGCGGTCGAGGCGGAGGGAACCGCCTGCGAAACCGCCGAGGTCACGACGCCGGTTTGTGCCGGTGCGGCCTGCACGGCGGCACTGGCCACCTGCGCGGCCTGGCCGGGCGCAGCCTGCGCGGCGGCGGCGGCCACCGAGGCGATGGCGGTCGTGGTCGTCGCGGCACTCGTCGCAGTGGAGGCGGTCGGCGAAGTC
>DATJPQ010000175.1:0-3805 GCA_035506315.1 Opitutaceae bacterium | reverse complement strand
AAAATTGTGAGCAGTATTTCCGACCTTTACGGATGAGGGCCTATTTCACAAACTGGTGTGAGCGCAGCCAGAATAGCAATGGATCGGTCCAAGGCGGGGCTGGGTGACCGGGGCGGCCCATCCCGAGACCATGGGGGCCTTTCTCATAAATGTGCAGATCGAACGGCACGCCGGCGCGACGCAGTGCGTCCGCGAACATCAGGCTATTTTCCACCGGCACGGTTTTGTCCTCCGCCGTGCTCCAGACGAAGCAGGGTGGAGTCTGGGCGGTAACCTGCTTCTCGTTCGAGAGGAGAGCGACCAGATCGGCGGGCGGTTTGTCACCGAGCAGATTCTGGCGCGAACCGGCATGAGTGGCATCGCCCATCGTGATCACCGGATAACACAGGATGCCGAGATCGGGCCGCGAGCTTTCGCGCTCGACCGGATCGATGGCGGCGGGATTACCGGCATCAAAATGCGTGAGCAGGGTGGCCGCGAGATGACCGCCCGCCGATGAGCCGATGATGCCGACGCGCGCGGGGTCGAGCCCGTCGCGACGGGCGAAGGCGCGCACCAGGCGCAGACCGCGGGCGGCGTCCTGCAGCATCGCCGGATGGTGGTAGCCGCTGCTGCCGAGACGATATTTCAGGACATAGCAGGTGATGCCCTGCTTGACGAACCATTCAGCGTAACCTGCTCCTTCATGATCCGCAAGGTGCGCGTAGCCGCCGCCGGGCAGGATGAGCATCGAGGCGCCGCTGCGCGCCTCCGGTGCCGGCAGGTAGGCGGTGAGGGTGGGGCGGTCCTGCGGCCGGTCGCCGAGCTTGCCCGGAGCGCCTTCGGGCCAGAGCGGAATGGCGCCCGTTGGCTGGGCGGGATCGACGGCCGGCTGGGCGTTGGCCGCCGGGAGCAAAAGAAAGAAAAGAACGAAGGAGAAAGGTGGGCGACTCATACCACCCAGCACCGCCGAATCGTTTTTCTTTGTCAATGGCGGCCGGCGCCACGCCGGCCGCCAAAAACAAGAAGGCCCCGGGACTTGCGTCCCGGGGCCAAACTTGGGGGTGGGCGTGCGCCACTCGCTCTTTCCCGGCGCACACATTGGGCGCCTCGCTTTCGCGGGCCGTGTGCTCCCCGACGCCACTCACTGCGGCATGCAATGCTCTCGGTCTCATGGCGGGACCGTCGCGGCCATTGCTGGCCACGATTTGTCGAGTGAGGCCTCTACGCCCGGTTCGGCCACCACCTGCCGGTGGCGGCTCGCCAGACGGGGTGCAGACACGCCTGCGATCTTTCGATCTGTCGCGTCTCCACCGCTACCACGCGGGCGGCCCCGGCTTTTGACCGGGCGTTGACCGCGCGTTACGGGTCTGACCTCTTAACTCTCAGGTTGCCTTGATATCGCAGTTGGGTGACGTGGTTTTTCGCGCCGCCCCAATGAGGAGTTTCGCACGCTTTGCCAGGCGCGCTCGCTCCCCGCCGCCCCGCTGCCCTTACGCGCCCTGCGTCACAAGGACGCCGGGCCTTTTGGCGGGGTTGTCCCGCCGGACATCGTGGCTGCGTGCTAGTTAGCACAGTAGCAACCTAAACCCTCTGGGTTACTGTGTCAGCGCGCAGGTCGAAACTTCCTGCGGGCCTGACTCGGCTCGGGTACGGTTTCTAATCGCACCTTGCCGCGCAGCTCCTATTCACGTGCCTAGACGGTCGTGACACCGTCCAGAGGAGCTGGTGACATCTGCCTGCCGCACGGGCTTGCACCCGCACAGAGGGACTCCTCGGCTCCAGCTGCCGCAAGTCTTTCCCCGGTCGCCCGGGATTATCCCAGTCGTGCTCTCGGCGGGTTTTTCAGGCCGCCGCGCTTTCGACTGTTCTGCCAAAGAACGAGGGGGGAACATGCTGCTATCTCGCAGAAAAGAAAGGATTTGTTCTTCACAACTTTTTCACCCGTTTGGGCGGTGAATAACCCGGGAACAACGTTATCCACGAGTTATTCACCGGCCAGGGCCGGCCCGCAGGCCGGCCCTGAATCGGCTTCGCTGGTTGCGCAGGCGAGGTTGTGGTATTCGTTTCGTCGGTACCCCGGTCAACTTCCGTTGCCCGCCGACCGCTCCGCGCCGCGCCATAAATCCGACGCCAGCCCGGCGCACCCGACGGCAAAGACGAAAATTCCCGCCACGCTGACATACACGGACAGGAAGGGACCGACGCCATAAACCAACGCACCGACCAGCACGAGCCCGCCGGCCGCCCTGGGAAAATCCCGGACCCGCAGGACCGCCGAACAAAACAGGACCACGCCCACCAGGATGCTGAGGCCCGCCAGGCGGCGAAAGCAGACAACCGGCCCGGCCGATCTGAGGTACCCATTGCGCAGCAGGAAAGCCGAGGCTTCATTTCCCGCCATGACCGGATAGACAAACAGTTCCCAAGTCACCTTTGCGGCCTGCAGAAAGTAGGCCAGCTCGATCGCCAGAAAGCCGGCGAACCCCAGCCATCCCGCAGGTTGATAGAACCGGCTGTAAACCGCCCCGAAGCCAAAGGCCATGAGCAGGACTCCGGCAAAGGCGCAAAGCGCGAGAGGTCTCCACACGGGACTGAGCACGGTTGGATTCAGGTTCGTCGCCAGCGACGCGACGGGCACCAGCAGAGGCAGAAGCACCGCGTAAGCGGCGAGCGCCAGGGCGCCACCAATCAACGCCACCGCACCAATCCTTTGAATTTGCCGCTTATGCATGGGAAGTATTTGCGGAAACGTGGGAAAACGACCGGAAGAGCGCAATTCCGATCGAGCGGGCGATGCCTCTTCGGGCGGCGGATTGCCAACAACCCCGGCTTGCACGCCGGCCGCTGCCCGCTGTTTGCTGGGTCTAGGAGCCTGTCAGGCCTACAAATGAATATCGTGTCTTCAGCTGGAGTTTTAATTGCGATGGCGGGAATCTGCCTCAACAGGCTCCTTAACCAGCGCTCCGCGCCGAGAAAACCCGGTATTCAGCTCGATCTTCCGCCGCCTCGCGGCGGATTAAGGAGTTTGTCGGACTGGCCAGGTGGCCTCGCGGCGTTTACTGCGAGTGGACTCCGCCCTTTGAGTCAAAGCCCGACAAACTCCTAGCCCATGCCCTCGCCGCGCGATCTGCCCATCTACGAACTCGAGTCCACCATCGTGGCCGCGCTGCGCACGGCGCCGGCGCGGCTGATCGTGCAGGCGCCCACCGGCTCGGGCAAATCGACGCAGCTGCCGCAAATGCTGCTGCGCCACGGTTTCCTTGACGGCGGCGAGGTCGTGGTGCTGCAACCGCGCCGGCTGGCGACGCGCCTGCTCGCCAAGCGCGTGGCCGAGGAGGTCGGCGCCCCGCTGGGCGACGTCGTCGGATATCAGATACGCCTGGAGTCGCGGGTGAGCGAGGCGACGCGCATCCGCTACGTCACCGAGGGGATTTTGCTCCGGCAGATGTCGTTCGATCCGCGGCTGCGCGGCATCAACGTGCTCATCTTCGACGAATTTCACGAGCGTCACCTCTACGGCGACATCTCGCTGGCACGGGCCCTGCAGATCCAGCAGACCGTGCGGCCCGACCTGAAGATAGTCGTCATGTCGGCAACGCTCGAGGCGGCAGCGCTGCGCGACTACCTCGCGCCGTGCGAGGTACTGGCGTCGCAGGGGCGCAGTTTCCCGGTGCGGATCGAGTACCAGGCAAAAACGGTGAACTTCGAGCACGAGCCGGTGTGGGAGGTGGCGGCGCGCGAGTGCGAACGGGTGGCGGCGCAGACCGGCGGCGATTTCCTCGTCTTCATGCCCGGCGCCTACGAGATCAGCCGCACGGTGCAG
>DATJPQ010000174.1:0-11902 GCA_035506315.1 Opitutaceae bacterium | reverse complement strand
GCCTTCCGAAAATTGGGCCTCGAATCCTCCTCGCCAAACGGACACCAAAACGGACACCAAACGAGTTAAGATCGGTATGCCCCAGTAGTCGCCGATTATGCTTGGTTACCTCTGAGAATTGGCCATTTTTGAGCTGCAATCGCGACGAAAACCGGCCGATTCCGGCCCGCGCCTCCACCTTTCGCGATGCGAAAGGTGCCACGCCGTAGCCCCGCGCATGCGAGGGCGAAGGCGGGCCCATCGAGGATCGGGATCGCGGATACCGGAAAGAACAGCGCCCTTCAGGTTTTGGGCGGCGCCGGTGCCTTGGATTGAAACACCGAATCGCACGGTTCGGGGACAGCATCGCTCACGCAATGGCCCGTTCTCGAATCTTAGGTCCCCCACTATGAATGTTAATGTAAGCGGAGCTACTGCATCATCGATTTTTTGACAATTGGAGAAACCGATTTAGTGATTTAAGAGAAATCTAGTTGCTCAGTACGGCCCGCGCACGGTCGGACGAGCGCTGATTCCGCGCTCCGCGTGAAAACACTGAGATCCTAATGCTTTGGCTCCAGGCACGTAGCGGTCCAGTCGCTCCGGCTCGATCGGATTGGCGGTGCGCGAGCCAATGGCGCGGCAAAGACCCTCGGGCCGACGCCATGGCCCTGTCTCGCCCTCTGTCCGTCTTCTCTATCATGTCGCACCCTGACCAAGACCTCGACCGAAAAAGACCGATGGCGGTTCGCCGAAGCTGGCCTACCGCCATAAAGACACCAACGGCCCTTTGGTTTGGGATCCTCATGGCAGGTTGCCTGGAATGCGTCGGCACGGCGGCGGCCCAGGGGACTGTTCCCTCCGCCAACGAACTCAAGGCGCTTAATCTCGACCAGCTGATGAATATCGAGGTCACATCCGTGGCCTTATTTCCGGAGAAGCTCTCCGAGACCGCGTCGGCCATCCAGGTGATCAGCAGCGACGACATTCGCGGCTCCGGCGCCACGACGCTCCCCGAGGCGCTGCGGCTGGCGGACAATCTGGAGGTGGCCCAGAAGAATTCGCATGACTGGGCGATCAGCGCCCGGGGCTTCAACACCGAGCTGGCCAACAAGCTCCTCGTGATGATCGACGGGCGCAGCGTTTATACGCCGCTTTTCTCCGGGGTGTACTGGAACGTGCAGGACTACCTGCTCGCCGATGTCGACCGGATCGAGGTGGTCAGCGGCCCGGGCGGCACGCTCTGGGGCGCCAATGCGGTCAACGGCGTGGTCAACATCATCACCAAGAGCGCCCAAGACACTCAGGGCTGGTATCTCGAGGGCGGCGGCGGCACCGAGTTGCCGGGTTTTGCGGCGTTGCGCTACGGGGGCACGCTGGCTCCCAACGTCTATTTCCGGATCTACGGCAAATACGCCGACTTCGGCCGGGAGACACTGATGGGCGGGCGCGACGGCGCGGACGCTTGGAATTCGCGGCAGGGCGGCTTCCGCCTTGACGATCTCAGCGCCCCGTCGGACACCCTGACGCTGCAGGGGGACGCCTACCGCGACCGCGACGGCCTGCAGACCGGCGGGGCCTCCGTCAGCAGCGGCGACAACCTTTTGGGACGCTGGGTGCACACGCTGGCGGATCAGGCGGAGTTCCGCGTGCAGCTCTACTACGATCACACGCATTTTGTGGACCCGATCCCGGCCCTTTCGCTGCCGGGCCTCGTGTCGGCGCCGGCCGGCATTCTGACCGACGACTTGGACACCTACGACCTGGAGTTTCAGCACCGGTTCTGGGCCACTCGGCGCCACCATGTGGTGTGGGGTCTCGGCTATCGCCTGACCGAGGATGCCAATATCAACGCCCCGGCGCTCGCCTTTGTTCCCGCCGCACGAAATCTGAACCTCTACAGTGGCTTCCTCCAAGACGAGGCCGAGCTGCGGGACAACCTTTTCCTGACCCTCGGGTCGAAGGTCGAACACAACGACTACACCGGTTTTGAGACCGAGCCCAGCGCCCGCCTGCGTTGGAACCCGACACCGGCGCACATGGTCTGGGCCGCCGTGTCGCGGGCGGTGCGCACCCCGTCGCGTGTGGACCGGGACCTGGCGGAACCGGCGGCTCCCTACCGGACGGTCCTGCGCGGCAGCGAGGACTTCACCTCGGAGACGGTCGTGGCCTACGAGCTGGGATACCGCACCCAGCTGGGCGACCGGGCGGCGCTCGCGCTCTCGGCCTTCTACAATGACTACGGGAACGTGCGCAGCACCAGCATCACCCCCGCCACGATCCTCCCGTTTTATTTCGCCAACAATCTGGAGGGCGAGACCCACGGGCTGGAGTTCAGCGGCGACTGGCAGGTGGCCTCCCGTTGGCGCCTGCACGCGGGGTACGATTTGCTCAAGGAGCATCTGCGCGTCAAGCCGGGGCAGTTTGACCTGAATGCGGCGCTCAACGAGACGGCCGACCCCGAGCAGCAGTGGTCGGTGCGATCCGCCGTGACCCTGCCCGCCGGCATCGAGTGGAACGCGGCGTTCCGCTGGGTGGATTCACTGGTGACCAATTCGGGGCCGACGCCGGAGGTCGTGCCCGGCTACTACGAACTGGACAGCCGCCTGGCCTGGCATCCGGTCCCCCAGCTGGAACTCTCCCTGGTGGGGCAGAACTTGCTGCACCACGCGCATGCCGAATTCGGCGCCCCGGGCCCGACCGCCGTGGAGATCGGGCGCACCGTGTACGGAAAGGCAACGTGGCGCTACTGAGGCCCAGACGAAGCTGCGGTTCAGGCCGCCGTTTCCGATGGTCGGCCGGGGCCGCGTTGATCCTCGCCCTCGGGCTCACTTCCGTCGGATCCGGCCTGCGGGCCCAGCCCGTGGTCGCCCCGGAATACCAGCTCAAGGCCGTCTTTCTCTACCACTTCGCCCAGTTCGTGGAGTGGCCACCCGGGACCTTCGCGAGTCCGCAGGCACCGCTCGTCATCGGGGTCTTGGGGAAGGATCCCTTCGGCGCCTTTCTGGATCAAATCGTCAGCGGCGAATCGGTGGACCACCGAGGCCTGCGCGTGCGGCGATACGCCCGGGTGGAGGACGTGGATGCGTGCCAAATTTTGTTCATCAGCCCGAGCGGCTCTTCCGAACTGGGGCCGATCCTCCAGGCGCTCAAGGGCCGCAGCATCCTCACGGTGGGGGACGCGAGCGATTTCGCCCGGGCCGGCGGCATGATCGGACTTGTCACCGCGGACAACCGAATCCGATTCCGCATCAATCTGGGGGCGGCCAAGGCCGCGCATCTGACGCTCAGTTCCAACCTGCTGCGTCCGGCCGAGATCGTGGCAACGGAGAATTGAGCCATGCGTTTCCAAGATCTGCCGATTCGGCGCAAGCTGCTGGGGATCATCCTGCTGGTTAGTGGGGTGGTGGCGCTGCTGACCTGTGCGGCGTTCTTCACCAGTGAGTTTGTCGTCTTCCGCAGGAGCACGGTGGCCCAGCTTTCCACGTTGGGACAGATCGTCGCCGCCAACAGCACCGCCGCCCTCGCGTTCGACAATCCGAGCGATGCGCGGGACATCCTCGCCGCGCTGAAGGCGGAGGCGCACGTGCAACACGCTGCCTTGTTTGACGGCCAGGGGCGGCTCTTCGCCCGGTACCCCGCCTCCGCCCCGGACCGCGATTTTCCCGCAACGCCGGCGGCCGACGGCTACCGGCTGGCGGGTGCGAAATTGGACGGCTTTCAGCCGGTGATTCAGGACGGCAAGCGTCTGGGGACACTTTTCCTGCAGTATGACCTGAGCGTGCTCTACGACCGGCTGCGCCTCTACGGGGCCATTGTCGCGCTGGTCATGGTCGTTTCCTTTGTCCTCGCTTACTTTTTGTCCGTCGTGCTCCAGGCGCAAGTGTCCGGTCCCATCCTTGCCCTGGAGGTGACCGCGAGAGCAATCTCCGAGAGCCAGGACTACTCCGTGCGGGCCGTGAAGCGGAGCCACGATGAGGTGGGCCGGCTCACCGATTCGTTCAACCGGATGCTCACGCGCATCCAGAACCAGAACGAAGCCCTGCGCGCCAACGAAGCGCAGCTCCAGACGATCGTGGAGAATCTCGCTGAGGGTCTCGCGGTCTCCAACCTGGAGGGGCAGCTGCTGCATTTCAACCGGGCGGCACTGGAGCTGCATGGCTTCGGGAGCCTGGAAGAATGCCGCCGCCAGCTGGCGGAGTTTGCGACCATCTTCGAGCTGTCGAACCTGGACGGCACCGTGCTGCCGCTGGACCAGTGGCCGCTGGCCCGAATCCTGCGCGGCGAAAATCTGCGCAATCTGGAAGTGCGCATCCGGCGCCTCAATTCGGACTGGCGACGGATCTTCGATTACGGGGGCACCCTGGTCCATGACGGTGCCGGCCGGCCGATCATGGCGGTGGTCACGATCGACGACATCACCGACCGCAAGCGGGCCGAAGATGAAATCCAGCAGCTGAACCAGACGCTGGAGCAGCGGGTGGTGCAGCGCACGGCCCAGCTCGAAGCGGCCAATCGCGAACTGGAGGCGTTCAGTTACTCGGTCTCGCATGACCTGCGGGCCCCTTTGCGGCACGTTGACGGCTTCGCCGAGCTGCTGCGCAAGCGCGCCGAGCCGGTCTTGGATAACCAGAGCCGGCGCTACCTAAGCACCATTGCCGAGGCGGCACGCCGGCTGGGCACGCTGATCGATGAACTGCTCGTCTTCTCCCGCATGGGGCGGGTCGAGATGCGGCAAACCCGGGTCGACATGCGGGCACTGGTCGAGGAAGTGTGGGCCGAATTGCAGCCGGAAGTCGCGGGACGAGAGGTCGACTGGACGGTGGGAGATCTGCCCGCCGTGAAGGCGGACCCGGCAATGCTGCGGCAGGTGTGGATCAATCTGCTCGGCAACGCCGTCAAATATACGCGCCAACGATCGCCGGCCCGGATCGAGGTGCGGACGGAATCTGACGGGAACAAGGAGCATGTCTTCCGGGTGAGCGACAACGGCGCCGGCTTTGACATGAAATACGCCGACAAACTCTTCGGCGTCTTCCAGCGCCTGCACAATGCGAGCGAATTTGAAGGCACCGGCATCGGCTTGGCCAACGTTCGCCGCATCGTCCGACGGCACGGCGGACGGACCTGGGCCGAAGGCCGCGTCGGCGAAGGTGCCACTTTTTACTTCAGCCTACCTTTCACTCCTTGAATCCACCCGCAACCTCCCTCGCCCCAATGAACGAACTCCACAGCATCCTCCTGGCCGAAGACAACCCGCAGGACGTCGAGCTCACCCTGAGCGCTCTCGCGGAACACAACCTCGCGAACGAGGTGGTGGTCGCCAACGACGGCGAGGAAGCCCTCGACTATCTCTATCAGCGCGGGCGCTTCAAGCTCCGCGGCAACAGCCAACCCGTCGTCGTATTGCTGGACCTCAAGATGCCCAAGGTCGACGGATTGCAGGTGCTGAGCACGATCAAACAGGACCCAACGTTGAAGAATATCCCGGTGGTGATGCTGACCTCCTCACGGGAGGAGCCGGACCTAAATCGCGCCTACGAGCTGGGCGTCAACGCCTACGTGGTGAAGCCGGTCGACTTCCAGGCGTTCATCGAGGCCGTGCGGCAGATCGGGGTTTTCTGGACCGTGCACAATGAGGCGCCGCCCGGCAGTGTGCGCCGGACACCCTGAATCTCTTCTGCCATGAGCTCCAATTCCCGTCCCCCCATCGTCCCGCGGGTCCTGCATCTGGAGGACAACCCCGCGGACGCCGAACTGGTGAGCGCCATGCTCCTGGATGAGTGGAGCGATTGTCACATCGTTCGGGTGCAGACCGAGGAAGAGTTCGCCGCCGCCCTGAGGACGGACTCACCCGATCTCATCCTGTCCGATTTCTCGCTACCCGGATTCAATGGCCTGGCGGCGTTGGGTCTGGCGCATCACGAGCGCCCTGATGTACCCTTCATCTTCCTCTCCGGCACGATCGGCGAGGATAACGCGGTCGAGGCGCTCCAGCGGGGAGCGACCGATTACGTGCTCAAGGATCGGCCGGCCCGCCTAATCCCCGCCATCCGCCGCGCCCTCGCGGAGGCGCGCGAAGCCACACGGCGCCGGGCCGCCAATCAGCGGCTGCGGGAACAGGCCGCACTGCTGGACAAGGCCCAGGATGCCATCTACGTCCGCGATCTCGACGACCGGGTGCTCTACTGGAACCGCTCCGCCGAGCGGATCTTTGGCTATACCGCCGCGGAAGCGCTGGGCCAGCGCTCCTGCGATCTCAAGTTCCGCGACCGGGACAAGGCGCCGTTTTTCGAGGGCAAGCGGCTGTTACTGGAGCAGGGGGACTGGACGGGGGAGTTCCGGGTGACCAACAAAGCCGGCCTGGAGATCGACGTTTTGGCGCGCTGGACGCTGGTGCGGGATGAGCGCGACGCCCCGAAACACATTCTGTGCATCGACACCGACGTGACCGAGCAGCGGCGCCTGGAGAAACAATATCTGCGCGCCCAGCGCCTGGAGAGCCTCGGGGCGCTGGCCGGAGGCATCGCGCACGATCTCAACAACGCGCTGGCGCCCATTCTCATGTCGGCCGAACTCCTGCAGCAGAAGGCGACGGACGCCGCGACCCGGCGCATGTGCGACATCCTGATCGGAAGCGCCCAGCACGGCGCCGCGCTGGTCAAGCAGGTGCTGACCTTTGCCCGGGGCGCGGATGGCGGACGGGCGGAGTTGCAGCCGAAGCTGACCATCTGCGATGTCGCCCGACTACTCCGGGAAACGCTGCCGCGATCGATCGCAATTGAAGCGGACGTGCCGAACGACCTTTGGTCCATCCGCGGCGACGCCACGCAACTCCACCAGGTGCTCGTGAATCTGTGCGTGAATGCACGGGACGCGATGCCCGACGGCGGGCGCCTGACAATGCGCGCGACCAATGTGGCGGTGGATGAGGCGCTGGCGCGGGGCAGTCCTGGCGCGCGGACGGGCCCCCACGTGTTGATCACCGTGGCCGATACGGGCACGGGAATTCCACCGGAGATTTTGGGTCGCATTTTCGACCCGTTCTTCACCACCAAGGAGCCCGGCCGCGGAACCGGCCTGGGCCTGGCCACGGTCCTCGCCATCGTCAAGAGCCACCAGGGCTTTCTGCAGATCAACAGCGAACTGCAGCGCGGCACCGAATTCAAAATCTACTTTCCGGCCCTCGTGGCTGCCGCGGCCGCAACGGCGCGGACCACGGCGTCGGCGATGCCGTTCGGGCAGGGCGAGTTGATCCTGATCATCGACGACGAAGAAAGCATCCGCACCGTGGTTCGATCGCTGCTCGAGGCGTGCGGCTACCGGACGCATGTCGAGGCCGACGGGCACACCGGGGTCGATGTCTATCGCCGGCGCAGGGCCGAGATCGCCGCCGTGGCCACCGACCTAATGATGCCAGGCATGCAGGGCGGTGAGGTGATCGCGGCCCTGCAGGCGATCAATCCCGACGTGCGGATCGTGGCCATGAGCGGCCTGCTGGAGGCGGAGCCGCTGAAACTCAAACCCGAGCCCGGCCGACTGGCCTTGCTGAAGAAGCCTATGGCCGGAGAAGAACTGCTCCGCGCCGTGAAAAACGTGCTCACCGGCGCCGCGGCATCGGCGCCCCAGGCTCTTCCCCGATAGGCATCTTCTGGAATCATGTTTTCCGCTGGAGCCGATTCTTGAACGTGGTGCCGCTGATGAGAGCCCAGGCGTTTCCCAAGCAGGCCGATCACCGGCGTCGAGCCCGAGGGTGGCCGCGTTGGGCGGTGCTCGCGGTGGCCGCGGCGTGCCTCACCGCATTTCAAACCCGCGCCGTGACGCTGGCGCAGCTGCAGCACGACCCGCGGCTGACGCCGAAGCGGTTTGCCAACTATTTCGCCGATTTTGGCTACGAACTCAGTTTGCCCGTGCAGCCGGCGGAGGTGTTCCTCGCCCGCGAGAAGGGCGACTGTGACGACTATGCCGTGCTGGCCGATTTCGTGCTGAAACCCAAGGGATATGCGACCCGGTTGATACACGTCCGCCTGGTCGGCCGGATTCCCCACGCGGTCTGCTACGTCGCCCAGGCCAAGGCCTATTTAGACTACAACAACCGCGACGTGTTTTTCACCCTGGCCCGCTCCGGGCCCACCCTGCGCGAGATCGCCACGAGGGTGGCGTCGTCGTTCGACGCCAACTGGACCTCGGCGACAGAATTCACGTATTCGTATGTCACCGAGGCCAAGAGCTGGGGGGCGACGGTCGTAAAGACCGATCCCCCAAAAAACGATCCGGCGCTGGGCGCCACCCATTTCTCCAAGATCTATGTCAACTGACGGTCCAAATCCGGCAGGCACAGCCGACCCCAGCTTCCGGCGCTTGCTGGTGATCCTGGGCCTGATCTTGGCCGTGCTCGCCTTCGTGGTCGTTGAATCCTTGCGCAACCTCAACCGGTCGATCGCCGCTAGTGACTGGGTTAATCACACGCACGCGGTCATCAATGAAGTGGAAGCCATCGAGACGAGCCTGCAGGCCGCGGAAGGGGCGTTGCGCACCTGTCTGTTGACCGGCGATCCACGCGATCACGAAACCTGTCAGGAGGCCTTCTCCGATCTGGCGGGTCATGTGGACGTGGCCCACGCGCTGACCAAGGGTGCCCCGCAGCAGTCCCAGGAGGTCATGCAGATTGAAACGCTGCTGGAGCGGCGCGCCGGCCTCGCCCGACAACTCTTGCGGGCGCGCGCCGCGGGCTCCAGCGCAACGGTATCGCAGTTGCTGGCGGACGATGCGGGTGGTGCCGCTGTGCACGAAATCATCCGCCGCCTCCAACACCTCAAGGACGAACAGAACGATTTATTGGCGGCGCAGGACACCGCGTCCTACCTGCAGGCCCAGACGACCCGGTGGACTGTGCTGACGGGGACGGGCTTGGATATCCTGCTCCTCGGCGGTGCGGCTTGGCTGATCTGGGACGATCTCGCCGCACGGCGGCGGGCCGCCGCAGTGCTTGAGGACGCCAACAAAAGGTTGGAGGCCCGGGTGCGGGAGCGCACCGCCGAATTGAAAGCTACCAACGACCAGCTCGTGGCACAAAACTTGGAGGATCGCTGGGCCCACCAGGCACTGGAGCATCAACTCCGCTATAGCCAGCTCATCATCAATTCCATCTCCGACTTGGTCTTGGTCGTCACCAAGCCGCTGCATATTTCACGTCTCAATCCGGCCGTGACCCACCTCACTGGTTGGACCGCGGCCGACTTGGTCGACCAGCCCCTCGCACGCGTCGTCCAGCTGGAGCCCGCGAAGGTGGGGGCGGAACTTCCGCTGACGGACCCCATCGCCCAGGCGCTCGCCGACGGCCGGGACCTGCGTTCCCAACCGGCCGTCGTCACCAACCGCCAGGGTGGGACCACGCCGGTGCGCCTCGACGCGTTTCCACTGCGCGACCGCGACCAGGTGGTGGGCGGCGTCATCATCCTGCAGGGTGCCGCGGTCCCGCCACGAGCAACGTGATTCCTCCGCGACGCCCGGAACCAACACCCTTGGCCGACAAACAGGCAATTCCGTGAAAAAGCACATTCTCTTGGTCGACGACGAAACGCCCATCCTGGAGTTGTTGGAGGAGTATCTTACGACCCGAGGCTTCCGGGTGACGGTGGCGCGATCCGCCGCCGAAGCCCGGAAAGCCACGCAGGTCGAGGCCCCCGACCTCATGATCACCGACCTGCAACTGGAAGATGGGGACGGGCTGCAGCTCGTGGAGCAACTGAAGGTGCTCCGGCCGGACATGCCGGTCATTCTGCTCACCGGCGTGTTATTTGACCCTCAGGTGGCGGAAGAGCGCCTGAGCAAGAAAGTCGGCGCCTATGTGAGCAAGACCTCGCCGCTGAAACAGCTGCTGGTCGAGGTGCGGCGCCTGCTGGGGATTTGAGCTTCGAAGGGCCGCCCGGTGCGTTTGCTCAAAGCGCCGTTGTCCTGACCGGCAAAGTCACCGCAAAGGGGCGCCGACCTGAAGCCGCAATCACCTCCGGACGGCGGTGCGGCCGTCATAGATCGGATCCCAGTCCTTCCAGATCGGCTCCAAGCCCTCCTGACGTAGGTGGGCAGCGACCTCGGCCGGGGCACGTCCGTCGTCGGTGGCGAACTGTTCTAGGGAATCGGGCGCGCCGGAGTAGCCGCCGGGATTGGTGCGCGAGCCGGCGCTCATCGCGGTCAAGCCGAGCCGAAACGCCCGGTTGCGGAAGGCCGCGCGCTCCCGGGTGGAAAGCGACAGCTCGGCCTCGGGGCTCAGCAGACGGAACGCGCACACCAATCAGGGTCAACTGACGGTATGCAACTATTGGCGGGGGGTGAATTCACAATGGGCACGGACGGCGATTATGGATTTCCCGAGGATGGTGAGGGACCAGCCCATCCGGTAACGCTAGTCCCATTTTGGATCGATGCCACTTGCGTGACAA
Organism: Opitutaceae bacterium; assembly: GCA_035506315.1. Classification (GTDB taxonomy): domain Bacteria; phylum Verrucomicrobiota; class Verrucomicrobiia; order Opitutales; family Opitutaceae; genus MWDT01. Next base: position 1,481 of record DATJPQ010000174.1, on the reverse strand, counting down.
ATGAACAATTCAATGACTTTCTTAATGCCGCGAGTTACAGGATGGAAGCCGAACGTTTCGGTTGGTCCTTCGTTTTCTACGGCCATCTGACTGCCAAACAAAAGTCCTCGGCGGTTCGCCTGCGAGTATTGCACAGCCCATGGTGGTGCCGAATCGACGGCGCCAACTGGCGCCATCCCGAAGGCCAGGGCCGCAATATCAAGGTGCGTTGGGGCCATCACCGCCTCCAAAAACGTTCAGCATAGCCCAACTTCCTGTTTGCACGAACAAAGCTAATTCTATCTTCCGCTCAATTGACAATTAACTGAGAAATTATAGGAGGAAATCGTTTCAACTAACGTTGCGCTGGCTCCAGCCAGGGGCGCACCATGAAAACTTCTTTGTGGGTCGTCTTGTGTTTGCTAGCCGCGGGGTCGGTTATTGCCCAACCGCATTTCTATCTTCTCGGGCAGCTCGGAACCTACCGGGCAGACGCCGGATCCGCGTCAACCTACGGCCCATACCTCGATCAAGGCATCAAGTCAGGGACGAAATCCGCTTGGGACTTGGCCATCGGGGCACAACTGGTGCGATGGGGAGCGATCGAGTGCGGGTATGTCGATTTCTCACCCTTTTCCACAGGGGTTCTACCGCGGGATCCTCACTCGGGATCTGCTGCGGCCGACGCGCAGTGGCAAACGTATTCCCTACGGGCGTACCGCGTAACGCCAGTCATAACGATCCCCGTCGCGTCACATATTGATGTCAGTCTCTTGGCCGGCCTCACTCACTCTACGGCCAATTTGCAGATGCGCGACTTCCTTCGGCCGTACTACAACGTTTCACTGAATATCGACGATGACTCGTTCCACTACGGTGTCGGCGGGGCGTTTTGGTTCACGGAACATGCAGCGGTGAGCCTACGTATCGTCCACTACACGTTTGGCAAACCAAACTACTCCCCCAACAAGGTGATTGCCAACACCGTGTGTGTGGGGGGCGTCTGGAGGTTCTGAGTGAGATTTCTCGGTGATAACGCCGTCTCCACTACCCTCCTTGCCCAGATCTCTTGGGACCGCCAATGGGAAGACGGCAATCAGGCAATGCAGCACCACTTGGTTATCCAAGAGGTCCCCTCCCTCTGGTCAGATTGACGAACTTATTCTCAAACGCCGGGGTGAACCGAAGGCCTCCCAGCCCTATTGCGGCAACCGGTAGCATCCCTACGCCAGTCCGCTCTCTTGCGCCAAGATCGGGAAACGGTCCTTCTTATGAAGGTTCCTATCCCTCCAGTGTAGACTAATTGCGTTTGTGAGCCTCGCGAGCCAGACCCGGTCATTTCCCATCTCCAAGACCTCACCTGTCGCGAAATACTTCACGCTGTTGGGTGTCGGATTGCCCAGCGGCTTGAGCAACCGCGCAGCCACCAACACCGGCACATCATGCGTCTGGCAGTTCAGCACCCAAGCCACCTGCTCCGCCGTCAGCCGCGCCGACAGCTG
>DATJPQ010000173.1:0-3033 GCA_035506315.1 Opitutaceae bacterium | reverse complement strand
CGATTTCGCCCGCGTGCCAATTACCCGCTCTCCGCGTTTTTCGCCCTCACCGAATCGCTCAGCCTGTCCCCGCGCCTCTTCACGAGCCAGCGACCCTCCCTGGAAGCCGTTTTCCTCCACCTCACGGGGCGGACGCTCCGGGAGTGAAAGTGAGGGTGAAAGTGAAAGTGGCACGATCCTCCGGAACGATACCGATCCACTAACTTTTCTCCTCACGCTCCCCTTCCACCTCCTTCACCTTCCGCCTCACTTTCCCTTTCACTTTCCCTTTCACTTTTCCCATGTCCCAAGTCCTCATCCTGCTCCGCAAAAGCCTGCTGTCGTTCTCTCGAGCCAAGGCCGCGGTCGCGATCACCTTCCTCGTGCCGATCGCGCTGATCTATCTTTTTGGTCACATCTTCGGCCTCTATCCGCATCAGAACAAGGGTCCCAGCGGCATTCCTCTCGCCGTCGTTAATCTGAGCAAGGAGCCCGCCGCCACGAAACTCATCGCTGCACTAAAAGCCGAGAAGGGACTGCAAATCATCACGGAGTACTGGAACGCCGATGGTTCCAAACGTCCGCTCACCGAAAACGACGTTCGCGCCGGCATCAAGGACAACGACTACCGTTTCGCCCTGATTCTCCCCGCCGACCTGCTGCCCGAAAAGGAATTCGGCGTGCACATGAAATTTCTAACCAATCCGCGCAGCGAAATCGAGGCGCAGATGGTCAACGGCCTCCTGCAAAAGACCGTCTTTTCCCACGTGCCGGATCTGCTCGGCGAGTCGTTGCAGCGGGAGGCGCGCCGCTTTCTCGGCAGCCCGCGCCTGCAAGCCTTCAACCGCACCATCGCCAATACCGTCGCCGACAATTTTGGCGGCGATCGCGAGGAAATCTTCGCGCGCATGAACTCGGCCGATTTTGGATTCAGCGCCCTCGGGCAGACCACAAAACCGGCCGCCAAACCGATCGACCCCGGCCTGCGTCGCCTCGACACCGACGCCAAGTCCATCGCCGCGCCCGCTGACGCCAAACCGGCTGCTGCGGCCGTCACCGATGTTTTTTCGAAAATCGTGAAGATCGAGACCGAGCAGGTGGCGGGAAAACAGGTCTCGAACCCCATGGCCGCACGCACCGTCGGCGGCTACGCGATCATGTTTTTGCTCATGGCCGTGAGTGGCTCGGCGGCCACGCTTTTCGAGGAGAAGCAGACCGGCATCTTTCAACGTCTGCTCTCCTCACCCGTACGGCCCGCCCACATCATCGGGGCCCGGTTTCTCTTCGGTTTGATCCTGGGACTGGTGCAGATCACCGTGCTTTTCCTCGCCGGTCGCGTGTTTTTCGGTCTGGAAATTTTCCAGCATGCCATCCCTTTGCTCGCCGTCAGTCTGAGTGCCGCCGCCGCCTGCTCGGCATTCGGCATGCTGGTCGCCGCCATCTCGCCGAGCGCCGCGGCGGCCCAGGGCATTTCGACCCTTGTCGTTCTCTCCATGAGTGCGATCGGCGGCGCCTGGTTCCCGACCAGCATGATGCCGGATTACATCCAGAGATTCAGCAAGTTCACCATCGTTTACTGGGCGATGGAGGGCTTCACCGACGTGCTCTGGGCCGGCGTGTCGCTGCTCGAAGTGCTGCCGAAAGCCGGCATCCTCGCCGCGATCACCGTAGGTGTGATGGCAGTCGCCGTCTGGCGCTTCAACAAGGGCACGCTGTTCGACTAGCCCGCATTTCTCACGCTCGGCATGCGTTCCCTGAGCGTTCGCCTCCGAGAGCGCGTTCTGACTGCCATTGGTTATGGGAAAATGCGGGCTAAAATCAAAACCGCCAGGCGGTTTGGTCGATAGCGCGGACCTTCTTTGAGTGCGGAGGGCAGAATCGGCGTTTGCACAGCGTGTCGCTTTTCCGGGGGGCCACTGTGAATTATCCCGACGAGGAGACTGGAGGGTTTCACCCTCCAGTCTCTTTTCTTTCGTGTCTTTCGTGGCTATCGTGGTTTCTTAACCCGTCATGTCCGCCGATCTCGCCCAACTCGTCACCACGATCGCCCAGCGCGCCCGCGCGGCGTCGCTCGTGCTCGCCACGGCGTCGACCGCCGCGAAAAACGCTGCGCTCCTCAAGCTGGCCGGGTTGCTGCCGGCATCGGCTGACGCCCTCTTTGCGGCCAACCAGCGCGACCTCGCCGAGGCGAAAACCAGCGGTCTCACCGCCGCGCAGATCGACCGCCTCACGCTCAATCCCGCCCGTCTCGCCCACCTCGCCGAAAGCGTCCGCCAGGTGGCCGCGTTGCCCGATCCCGTGGGCGAGGAGCTCGACCGCACCACGCGGCCCAACGGCCTTGCCATCCGCCGGGTGCGCGTACCCATCGGCGTAATCGGCATCGTTTACGAGGCGCGACCCAACGTCACCATCGACTGCGCCATCCTCTGCCTGAAAAGCGGCAACGCCTCCATCCTCCGCGGCGGCAAGGAAATTTTTCACACCAACACCGCCCTGGCCGCCCTCGTGCAACAGGCGCTCGCGCACGCCGGCCTGCCCGCCGACGCCGTCCAGCTCATCCCCACGACCGACCGCGCCGCGCTCACCACGTTGCTGAAACTCGACACGCTCATCCATTGCATCATCCCGCGCGGCGGCGAGGGCCTCATCCGCTTTGTCGCGGAAAACAGCACCATCCCCGTCATCAAGCACTACAAGGGCGTGTGCTTCGTTTACGTGGACCGCGCGGCCGACCTCGCGATGGCGGAGAAGATCCTCGTCAACGCCAAGTGCCAGCGCCCCGGCGTGTGCAACGCCGCCGAGCAGCTCCTCGTGCATCGCGACATTGCGGAGAAATTCCTGCCCCAGGCCGCCCGCGCACTCCGTATCGTCGAGCTCCGCTGCGATCCCGCCAGCGCCGCCGTCCTGGCGCGGGCCGGCCTCGCCGCCACACCCGCCACGGAGGCCGACTACACGACCGAGTTTCTCGACTACATCCTCGCCGTGCGCGTCGTCGATTCGCTCGAGACGGCCATCGCCACCATCAACCGCGACAGCTCTGCCCACAGCGACGCC
>DATJPQ010000172.1:0-5437 GCA_035506315.1 Opitutaceae bacterium | reverse complement strand
CGCGCCCCTACAAGGGGGCGTCCGCGCCTGCACCCGCCTATCCCGCCGCCGTCGGCGCCGGCGGAGCGGGCGGCGCATCTTTGGGCAGGTGCGCGTCGTCGTAGAAGATGCGCACCTCGGCACCGCCGGCCGGCAACAACTCCTTCGCGCGCTGCAAGGCCTTGCGGGTCGACATCGTGACGTTGGCCTCCGCCGGGAAAATATTCTCCTCGCCGATTTGTTGCAGCAGGCCGCTGTTCTCGAGCACCCGGGAAACGTCGCGGTTGCTGCCGCTGATGAGCAGATGGCGCCCGGTCTGGCGGAGGTAGTCGTGCAGGTTTTCCAGCGCCATGACGGTCGAGGCATCGAGATGGCGCGCGTTTTTCATCCGCAGGATGAACACGCGGATGTTCTGGTCCTCCGCGAGGCGACGGACCTCCTGCTGAAAAAGATCCGCCGCCCCGAAGTAGAGCTCGCCCTCGACGTGGATGATGGAGATCTGCGGGTGGGCGCGTTGCGCGGGGTCCGCGAGTTCGGCCAGGTCGCCGCGCTCGTTGAGCGCGTATTCGGCCAGGGTCGGCGTGGTGGTTTTTTGGAGAAAGAGGGCCAGCGCCACACCCACGCCGACGTAAATCGCGGTGTCCAGCTTGAGGAACAAGGCGGCCCCGAGCGTGACGACGAAGACAACGGCGTCGGAGCGTGTCGAACGGCACGCGATGCGGATCTGGTGCCGGTTGATCATCTTGACCCCCACCCGGATCAGGTGGGCGGCCAGCGCGGCGATCGGGATGAAATTAAAAACCGGGGTGGCAAACAGCAGCACCAGCAGCACGATCACGCTGCTGAGCATGGACGAAAACTGCGTAACCCCGCCGCTCTGGTGATTTACCGCCGAGCGGGCAAACGAGGACGATCCCGGCACGGCGCCGAACAAGGCGCACGCGATGTTGGCCGCCCCCATGCCGATGAGTTCCTGGTTGGGCTCGATTTTCTGGCCGCTCTTGGCCGCCAGCCCCTTGGTGATCGACGCCGCCTCGAGCATGCCGAGGAAGGAAATGGCGATGGCGGTACCCGCGAGCTCGGGCAGGAGCTGGAGCTTGCGCGGTCCGAAATGGAAACCCGCGAAGGCCGGGATGATCGCGTTGAGCGAGCCCTCGTCTTTGACCATGCGGAACGGGGCCTCCGGGACATACCAAGTGAACACCCGGGCCGCGATCCCCAGCAGGGCGAGCCCGACGAGCGCTTCGGGCCAGGACGGGCGTAGCCGGTGCACCGCCTCGAAAATCAGAATCGTGATCAGGCCGATCCCCACCGCCCACAGGCTGACATGCATGGTGGGCAGGTTCACCACGGCCTGGCTGACATTGGTCAGGAAACTTTGCGCCGCCCCCACGTCGTAACCCAGGAGATTGTGCAGCTGGCTGCCGATCAGCACCACGCCGATGCCGGTGCTGTAGCCCACCACCACGGAGCGGGAGATGAATTTCGTGATTTCGCCGAAATTGAGCAGGCCGGCGAGCAGTTGCACGATACCGATCAGCATCGCGAGGTAGATCGCGATTTCGATCGGTTCGAGCGTGGTCAGGCCGCGATTGGCCGCGATGGTCGCGGCGACGATCAGGCTGATGGAGCTGGTGGGGCCGAAAACGTGGTGGTGCGAGGAAAAGAACAGCGCCCCGACAAAACCCCCGATGATGACGGCGGCGATGACCGGCTGGGGCGGCAGGTTGAGAATCAGGGAAAAGCCGATGGCCTGCGGGATGGAAACCAGCGTGAGCGTGGCGCCCGCGATCAGGTCCGACCGGAATTTTTTCCCCGTGTAATTCCGCAGCTCGGCCACGAACGGGAACCGGACCTTGAACATGTGCGCGCCGATGGCCGCGACCTCGTCCGTAAAATCAGATGCTTTGCCCATGGTCTGTCAGGGCTTGGGGGGTGCGTCCACCTTCCGGGTGGGCAGACCGGCGGCCTGCCAGTCGTGGAAACCGCCGGCGTTGAGCGTGCGATAGCCTTCCTCGGCGAGCAGTTTTGCGGCGCGGCCCGAACGATTGCCGGTGCGACAATAAAGGATCAGTTCCTTGTCGCGGTTCTTCTCCAGAAATTCCTTCCACTGCTTGCGATCGCCATTGAGGTCGCTGAGCGGCAGCAACGTGGCGGGCGCAGCGACGCCGGACTCGGCCCATTCCTTGGGCTCGCGCACGTCGATCAGCACGGCCTGGCCGGAGGCGACGCGGTTGGCGGCCTCGGCGGGCGCGATGGAGGGGGCCTCGGCTGCGCGGGAACAGCCCGCGCCGACGGCGAGAAACAGCAATGACACGAAGATTACGGATTTCATGCAGGGAAAACACTAGGCAAAACGGTGTGAAAGGAAACCGCGAATCGGCGGGAAGGAATTTTTGGCCACAAAGAGGCACAAGAAATCATTCGTGATCGCTTTGCCCTGCGTCGCGCCTATAGGCGCGCAGGAGCCGATGGTCGAAGTCCCAAGCAAGTCTTGGTGTTTTTTGTGGCCAATAAACTCCGCGGATTTCGCCGATGGCCGCTGATCCCGGTCTGATCGGAATTTTTACAGGAGCTCGCAGAGGACGATCCGAGGTCGATCTTTCGAGCCTTGAGCCACAGATGAACACAGATTCACACAGATCCGATCGGATCTGAACTCTGAATTCTCCGCGGATGCCGCTGATGGTCGCGGATCTCAATCGGTGCAGATTCCAATCAATTTGATGGCTCGTTTCTATCTCGGCGTTGATCTGCGCTCTCTGCGTAATCTGCGGTTCAATTCCGATCCGATCAGTCCCAATCATTTTTAACCGCAGATATCTCAGATGGTCGCAGATTATTAAGGCTTCGATCCGCGCTGATCCGCGTCATCCGCGGAAAAGTCTTCTCTGTTACCTCCTGTAAAATCAGAAATTAGTGCCCATTAGTGTCCATTAGTGGTTAAAGTCCGTTCGGTGTTTTAGTTTTGGCGATGTTGCGCGTAGAGTCCGCGCAATGCCGGATTGCCGGGTCGGCCGGAATGCTTTTCATCCGCGCGCGATGGAGATTCCGGAAAACTGTCTGCATTGCGGCGTGTGCTGCTTCGCCAAGTCGGGCACCTATGTGCGCGTGAGCGAAACCGACTGGACCCGCCTCGGCGCCGACGCCGACCGCCTGGCCCGCCAGGTCGGCCGGCAGGCCTTCATGCGGATGGAAGACGGGCACTGCGCCGCGCTACAGGTCACGACGCCGCGGGGTTCGCCGCCGGTGTTTTTCTGCGAAGTTTACGACCGGCGTCCCCAAGTCTGCCGCCATCTCGCGCAGGGCGGCGCAGCCTGCCGGACGGAACTTCGTACCAAAGCCGCACGCATCGCGGCGGAGTTCGGAAGGTGAACGGCGGCAGGCTTGAAATGAGCCCAGAAAACAGAGTTGGCCACAGAGGACACGGAGTTCGAAGGAGGTCACGGAGGCAGCTGTATTCCTCTGTGCCCTCGACATAATTCTCTGTGCGCTCTGTGTCTCAACTCCGTTGCCTTGGTTGCGGCTTTGTCGCGCTAGGGACTCTGTGACGAGAATAGCCCGAAATTTAGGATGAATCAGACCCGGCGCGTGGGCAGGCCGGCACGGGCCCAGTCGCTGAAGCCGCCGGCATTGGCCGTGCGGAAGCCTTCGCTGGCGAGGAGCTGGGCGGCACGGCCGGAGCGTCCGCCCGAGCGGCAGTAAAGGATCAGCTCCCGGTCGCGGTTCTTCTCCAAAAACGGTTTCCACGTCTGACGCGGGCCGGTAAGGTCGCTCAACGCGAGCAGCTCGGCGGGCGCGGCGACACCGTCCGCCCATTCGTCCGGCTCACGCACGTCGACCAGCACGGCCTTGCCATCGGCGACGAGCTGGGCGGCCTCGGCGGGCGTTACGCGCCGGACGCCGGATCCGCCCGATTGAAAGAGGGAAGAGAAAAGACTCATGGGAATTTTTCGGGATGAAATTTTCGTAACCGCTAATGGGCGCTGATGCTCGCTAATCCGGAGGGGGGAGGGCGAATTTTTACAGGAGATAACGGAAGGAACAGAAAAGTCTTTCCCGCGGATGGCCAGCCTACGCCAAGGCTTCGGCTGGCAAGCGCGGATAAACGCGGATAAAACCAGACCGACCAGATTGGTATCCGCGACCATCAGCGAAATCCGCGGAGAATTCCGGGTTCAGACCCGAACTTCGATCGTATCGGTGTGAATCCGTGTGCATCTGTGGTTCAATTCCGGTTTTCAGGTCGAAACGGTTTTGCCGGCGTGGGCCATGTAGTAGATGAGCGGCACGGCGAAACGGCTGATCAGCAGCGACGCGACTTCGCCCGCCATCAGCGACAGGGCGAGACCCTGAAAGATCGGGTCCTGCAGGATGACGGCCGCGCCGACCATGACGGCGAGCGCGGTCAGCAGCATCGGGCGGAACCGCACCGCGCCGGCGTCGATCACCGCCTGGGCCAGCGGCAGGCCTTCGCGCAAACGCAGTTCGATAAAATCGACAAGGATGATGCCGTTGCGCACCACGATGCCGGCGCCGGCCATGAAACCGATCATCGAGGTGGCGGTGAAAAACGCGCCGAGCAAACCGTGCGCCGGCAGGATGCCGATGAGGGAGAGCGGTATCACGCTCATGATGATGAGCGGAGTGGTGTAGTTTTTAAACCAACCCACCATCAGCATGTAGATCAGGATGCACACGGCGGCGAAGGCCAGGCCGAGGTCGCGGAAGACCTCGATCGTCACCTGCCATTCGCCGTCCCATTTCATCGCGGGCTCGGCGTCGGTGGTGGGCATGGTGGCGTTGTAGATCTTCACCGTGGGCTGCGTGCCGCCGAAATCGCGGGCGTCGAGCCGGGCGAGCGCACGGTTCATTTTCAGAATGGCGTACACCGGGCTCTCAATCACGCCGGCCACGTCGGCGGTGACGTAGGTGACGTTCTGGAGATTCTTGTGGTAGATATTCCGCTCGCTCTTCGTCTGCTCGACGGTGACGAGTTCGCGCAGCGGCACGAGCGAACCTGACGGATCTGTCTCGGAGCGCACGGGCAGAGAGAGCAGGTCATCGGGACGAGCGCGGAGGGCGCGCGGCAACTCCAGCACGATGTTCACATCCTCCCGCTCGCCGGGCGCGTGGAGCAATGTGACCGGGTAACCCTGCACGGCCATCTGCACGGTGCGGGCGATGGCGGCTTCGGTGATGCCGTGCAACGCGGCCTTGGCCTTGTCGACGTGGAATACGGTCTTCGGCTGCGACGCTTCGACATACCAGTCGATGTCCACGACGCCGGGAGTGGCGCGGTAGATCTCGCGCACACGATCCGCCAGTTTCAACCGGCCCACCTCGGTCGGTCCATAAATTTCCGCGACGAGGGTTTGTAGGACAGGAGGACCAGGAGGAACTTCGGCAACCGCGACAGCGGCATCAAAACGCGCCGCGATAGCGGCGAGTTTTGGGC
>DATJPQ010000171.1:0-11779 GCA_035506315.1 Opitutaceae bacterium | reverse complement strand
AACGCGAGCGAAGCCTACCGGCTGATCCGCAACACCCTTCGCTACCAGATCTCGACCTTGTTCGACTTCGATCCCGCCCGCCACGCCGTGCCGGTCGAAGAGATGGACACGCTCGACCGCTGGGCCCTGCACCAGACCGCGCAGCTCCTGCGTGCCTGCACCGAGGCGTACGACGCCTACGAGTTCCACCGCGTGACGCAGCTCTGCAACCAGTTTTGCGCCGGCACGCTCTCGCAGGTCTATCACGACATCCTCAAGGACCGTCTCTACACGCTGGCCGCCGATCATCCGCTGCGACGCTCCTCCCAGACGGCGATCGACCGTATCTTCGACGTACTCGTGAAGGTGCTGGCGCCCATCCTCAGCCTGACCGCAGACGAAGCGTGGTCGTTTGCCAACGAAAAGCAGGAATTTGGTAGCGGCTCGGTCCATTTGCAGGATTGGCCGGTCGCGCCGGAGGCCTGGATCAATCCCGCGATCGAGGGCGAAGTCGCCGAATTACTGCGCGTACGGGCAACCGTGAACGAGGCGCTGGAACCGGCGCGCCAGGCGGGCAAGATTGGCAAATCGCTTGAGGCGACCGTCACCCTCACGTGTGCTGCCGACGCCGAAACGTTCCGAGTGCTCGAGAAACACCGCGATTTTCTTCCGGAGCTTTTCATCGTATCCCAGGTCATCCTCACGCCTGCCTCCGGGGCGCTCCAGGTGGATGTCCGCCCAAGTTCCGAGCACGGCCATGTGCGTTGCCCGCGTTGCTGGCGCTGGGTGCCGGCCCTGCAGGGCAGCGAACACGGCGAAGTCTGTCCGCGCTGTGCCGAAGCTTTACGCTAAACCTCACCCCAAAATCTCCCGATATGGCTACCAAGAAACACCCCCCCGCGAAAAAGTCCGCCAAAAGTACGGGCCACCCCGCGCCCGTCGCCAAAAGGAAAATTCCCGTGCCCACCAAAAAATCCGCCGCGCCCAACAAGCCCAGCAAGAAACCTGCCGTACCGGCCAAAAAAGCCCCGGCACCCAAACCAGCGGCCAAGGCCAAACCGACGGTGAAGGCCAAGTCCGATGCCGCCGACAAGGCCTCCTCCCGCGAGGATTTGCGCAGTCGCGTGCTCGCCCGGAGCAAGATCAGCAAACCCATCGCCTTCAGCCTCGATGAGGTTCGCGCGATCGCGAAGACGAACGTCACCAAGGGCGATGCCGAGGGAAAAACCCTCAAGTCCGCCGTCAAGGCCGGCGAGCACGGCAAAAAGGCCGATGCGCCCGTCAAGCCCGCCAAGCCCGCGGCGCCCAATCACGTGAAGCCGGCATCGCTGGCCGACGTGCTTGGCTTCAATCCGAAGAAAAAAGCCAATCCGACGATCGAAAACGACGAGGATATCCCCGAAAAATATCGCCGTTACTACAAACTGCTCATCGATCTCCGCAGTCATGTGACCGGTCAGCTCGACCAGCACACCGAGGAGACGCTGAAACGCTCCGCCAAGGATGACGCCGGCGACCTCTCCAGCTACGGTCAGCACATGGCGGACGCCGGCACGGACACGTTCGACCGCGATTTTGCGCTCAGCCTCGTATCGAACGAGCAGGAGGCGCTCTCCGAAATCGAAGCGGCCATCCAACGGATCAAGGCCGGCACGTACGGCATCTGCGAAGGCACCGGCAAACCGATCGCCAAGGAACGCCTCCTCGCCGTGCCGTTTGCGCGGTTCTCCGCCGAGGCGCAGAAGGAAATCGAACGCAATAGCTACCGTTCACGCCAGCAAGCCGGGCTTTTTGGCGAGGCTGGCGAAGAAGGCGCCAAGATCTCGGAAGACGACAGCGGCGGCGACGAGTAAGCGCCCCTTCCCGCCGTGTCGCCCGACACGCTCAAATCCATCGTAACGGTCAGCACGCCGGGGTCGCCCCTACGGCGGGTGCTGGCTTACAAACTTCTGCTGGCCATCGCCGCGGTGGTGGTGGCGTCCGATCAGGCGAGCAAGGCGTGGATTCTATCGCGCCTGCCCTACCCCACCTACGGCGAACCCGGGGCGATGGTCGTCGTCCCCGGCTTTTTCCATCTCGTCGACGTGGGCAACACCGGCGCGGCGTGGAGCCTGTTCTCGGGCAAGAGCGCGATGCTGGCCGCGGGAGCCGCCGTGACGCTGCTGGCGATTTTTCTCTGGCGGCGGGCACTCGGTCTGCGCGCCCGTCTCGTCCAGGTGAGTTTTGGTCTGCTCTGCGGCGGCATTGTCGGCAATCTGGTAGACCGGCTCCGGCACGGGCATGTGATCGACTTCCTGGATTTCCATTTCGGCAGCTACGTTTTCCCGACCTTTAACATCGCCGACTCGGGCATCACGGTCGGCGTGGCGATCTATCTCTGGCACTCGCTGAGGGCGCCGGTGGCGCCAAATGGCGCCAAGTAACAAGTGGCAAGTATCAAGTAGCAAGAGCCGAGCAGGCAGGACCGGATCGAAACAGCCGTTCTGGTTTCTTGGTACTTGTTACTTGAAACTTGTTACTTATTCCACGTTGGCGATCTGCTCGCGGATGCGCTCGAGCTCGTTTTTCAGCTCGATGACGTGCTTGGCGATGGTGAGGTCGTTGGCTTTCGCGCCGGTGGTATTCACCTCGCGGCCGATTTCCTGGAGGATGAAATCCGCTTTGCGGCCGATTTCGCCGTTCGATTTCAGCAGGGTGATGAACTGCTCGAGGTGGCTGCGAAACCGCGTGATCTCCTCACTGACATCGCAACGGTCGGCAAACAGCGCGACCTCCTTGAGCACGCGTTCGTCATCGAGCTTGAGCTCCAGCCCGGCCTCACGCAGGCGTTTCAGCAGCTGTTCGCGATAAGCCGGCGCCACCAGGGCCGCCCGCGCCGAGATCGCCTCGGCGTGCCGGCGCAGCGCTTCGGTGCGGGCGAGAAAATCCACGAGCAGAGCCTCGCCCTCCTTGGCCCGCATCGCCGCAAACGCGCGCAATGCCGCATCGAGCGTTTCAAGCACCAGGGGCCTGGCGGTTTCGGCGTCGGGCAGCTCGGCCTGGGTGCGCTGGGCGTTGGCCACCTGCCACAGCAGCTCGGGCGTGGGGGTGAAGGTGAGACCGCGCTTCGCGGCCAGGTCGGCGAGCCGGTCCAGCACCTCGGCAATCGCGTCCTCATCCCACTCGTATTCGGAGGCACCCGGCCGGCCGGTGAGCTCGATGTTCACATGGACCTTGCCGCGGGTGGCGTAGCTCCGCACCGCGGTGCCGATGGCGGGCTCCAGGCTTTCCCATTCGTCCGGCAGGGAGAAGGTCAGGTCGAGGGTCTTGCGATTCACCGAGCTCACCTGGACCGTGAGCGTGCGAGGGCCGAGCGCGGTCGTCGCGCTACCGTAGCCGGTCATGCTTTTCATTTAGGGGAAGTAACAAGTTTCAAGTGACAAGTAACAAGACTAGATCCGTCAGGCCTCGCCGTCGGTGTCGTCCTTTGCCGCGATCGACGCAAAAATGAGTTTCAACTCATCCGCCTCTTTGGCGAGCCGATCGCGTTCTACGGTCAAAGAGGCATCTGCTCCAAGCTCCACTAATCGCAGCCACAATCCCGATTCACGGGACTCTTTTTTGCACACCTTAATCCGATAAAAGAAATCCTTCCGACTTAAACCTTCCTGGGACTCCAGATAGTTCGCCGCGACCGATCCTGACGAACGAACGAGTTGACGGATGTCTTCGTAATTTGAAGGCACCCCCCGTGGCAGACGATTCACGAAAGCACGCGCTGCTTGTGCAAAGCGAAAAGTTCTTTCCACCAAGTCTCGGGGGTTTTCTTTCATGTCTGTCTCGTTACTTCCGCCATACTTGCCACTTGTTACTTGTTACTTGCCACTTGCAGCAGGCGGGCCACCTCCTGCACGTCCTTGTCGCCGCGGCCGGAGAGGCTGACGACGATGATTTTGTCCGGCGACAGCGTGCGGGCGCGCTTCAATGCGTAGGCCAGGGCATGCGTCGACTCGAGGGCCGGGATGATGCCTTCCAACCGGGAGCACAGCTGGAAGGTTTCCAGTACTTCGTCGTCCGTCTCGTAGGCGAATTCGATCCGGCCGCGATCGCGATAGAACGCATGCTCGGGTCCGACCGCCGCATAATCCAGCCCGGCACTAACCGAGTGCGTCAGGTCGACCTGACCGTCGGCATCCTGCAGGAGGAAGGTCTTGCAGCCTTGCAGCACACCCAGGCGGCCGCCTGCAAACCGGGCGGCATGATCGCCGCGCTTGATGCCGCGTCCGCCCGCTTCGACACCAATCATGCGGACGCCGAGATCCTCCAGAAATTCGAAGAACAGGCCGATGGCATTGCTGCCGCCACCCACGCAGGCGATGAGTTCGTCGGGCAGTCGCCCCTCCCGGGCCAGAATCTGCTCCCTGGCCTCGAGGCCGACCACGCGGTGAAAATCGCGCACCATCATCGGATACGGATGCGCGCCATACGCGGTGCCGAGAATGTAGTGGGTCGTGCGCACGTTGGTCACCCAGTCACGCATGGCCTCGTTGATCGCCTCCTTGAGGGTTTTCTGTCCGGCATCCACCCCACGCACCTCGGCGCCCATGAGCCGCATGCGGAAAACATTGAGCGCCTGCCGCTCCATATCGACCGTGCCCATGTAGACGACGCATTCCAGGCCGAACTTGGCGGCGACGCTGGCCGTCGCCACGCCGTGCTGGCCGGCCCCGGTCTCGGCGATCACGCGCTTTTTCCCCATGCGGCGCGCCAGCAATGCCTGGCCCAGGGCGTTGTTGATTTTGTGCGCGCCGGTGTGCAGCAAATCCTCGCGCTTGAAATAGATTTTCGCCCCGCCGCAGTGCTGCGTGAGCCGTTCGGCGAAATACAGCGGCGTCGGCCGGCCGGCAAACTCTGTCAGATAATTCCGCAATTCCGCCTGAAACGCCGGGTCGTGTTTCGCCTTGGCGTAGGCCGCACCGAGTTCTTCGAGGGCGGTCATCAGCGTCTCGGGCACAAACACGCCGCCGTAGGGGCCGAAATGTCCGCCGGCATCGGGCAGCGAAAAGCGGTCGAGGCGGGTCGTGGCGACAGGTGCAGTGGCGGTGGGCATGGCAGGGCCAGACTGTGAGCCGCCGCCCCAAACGAACGCAAACGCGATTTCAGCCCTGCTCCACCCGGTTCTTCAAAAACGAGAGCACGTCCTGGAATTTGCTGCGATTGGCTTCGTCGCACGCCACCAGGTTTTCATGGGCCTCAAGCGCCAGGCGGGCGTTTTCCAATTCGGTGCGACCGGCGCACGACAGCGGGGTGGTGCCATGGCCGGGTCCGGCTCTGCAGTCTCCGGCGTCGATCATGAGCAGGCGGTGCAGGCCGAGGTTGCGGAAAAGCTCGAGATTGTGCGGCCCCACCCGGGTCAGCACCATGCTGCCGGGCGGTTGCAGTTTGCGCAGCTCGAGCGCCGCGCCCGCCAGCACGCCCAGGAAGGTGCTGTCCATGTTCTGACAGTGCTGGAAATCGAGCACAAAGCGGCTTTTGCCCTGCCGGCGCATCTCGACGAAAAAGTCCCGCAAGCACGCGCTGTTCTGAAAACAGGCGCGCCCCTCAATGCGCACCAGCACCGGGTCCGCCGATGCATCGACGAGATAAATGGGTTTGGCGGCAGGATCGGGCATGAGTTACGATTAGGGACCGAAGGCAGATCGGCCGTTTGAATCCATAATCAACCGAATTCAGCTGCGCGCGACAATCTGACGTAAGACGTAAGGCAGGATGCCTCCATGTTGGTAATACTCGATCTCGATGGGCGTATCGATGCGGCAACGCACTGCCACGTCGAGGACTTCGCCATTCGTCCGGGTGACACGCAGCGTGAGATTCTGCTGGGGCTTGAGGCTGGCATCGAGACCCAGCACGTCGTACGTCTCCCGGCCGTCGAGCTGTAGCGTCCGCGCCGTGGTGCCTTCCACGAATTGGAGCGGCAGCACCCCCATGCCGACGAGATTGCTGCGGTGGATGCGTTCGAAGGATTGTGCGACCACAACCTTCACGCCGAGCAGCCGGGTGCCCTTGGCCGCCCAATCGCGCGACGAACCGGTGCCGTATTCCTGGCCCGCGATCACGATGAGCGGCGTGCCTTCGGCCTGGTAACGCATCGCCGCGTCATAGATGGACAGTTTCTCCCCGGTTGTAGCGGCGCCGCTTTCGGCGCCGGCGGAACCGGAAGCGGTTCCGCCACGGGTTCCGTTACGGGCAAAATAGAGCGTATGCCCGCCCTCTTCGCCGCCGAGCATCAGGTTTTTGATGCGCACGTTCGCAAACGTGCCCCGCGTCATGACACGGTCGTTGCCGCGGCGCGAACCGTAGCTGTTGAAATCCGCCCAGCTCACGCCGTTTTCGAGGAGGTACTTGCCGGCGGGCGAGGATTGCTTGATCGAGCCGGCCGGCGAGATGTGGTCCGTCGTGACCGAGTCGCCGAAAATGCCGAGGGCGCGCGCCCCGGTGATTCCGGCGATCGGACCGGCCTGCAGGTTGAAGCCCTCGAAGAATGGTGGTTCCTGGATGTAGGTGGACTGACGGTCCCACTCGTAGCTGTTGCCCACGGACGACGGAATCTCGTTCCACTTCGGATTCTGCGCCGCAAAATTGGCGTAGAGTTTGCGGAAGACCTCCGGCTTGAGCGCCGACTCCATGGCCGTGCGGACCTCCTCCAGCGTGGGCCAGAGATCGGCGAGGAACACGGGCGTGCCGTCCTTGGCCGTGCCCAGCGGTTCGCAGCTCAGGTCGATGTCGACGCGACCGGCGAGCGCGTACGCCACCACGAGCGGCGGCGACATCAGGAAGTTGGCCTTGATGTTCTGATGAATCCGCGCCTCGAAATTGCGATTGCCGGACAGGACCGCCGCGGTGATGAGGTCGTTCTTGGTCACCGCCTCCTCGATCGCCGGGTGCAACGGGCCGGAGTTGCCGATGCAGGTCGTGCAACCGTAGCCGACAAGGTTGAAGCGAAGTTTGTTCAGGTATTTCTGGAGGCCGGTCTTCTTGAGATAGTCGGTGACGACCCGCGAGCCGGGGGCGAGCGACGCCTTGACGACCGGGCTGACCTTGAGGCCCTTCTCCACCGCCTTCTTGGC
Organism: Opitutaceae bacterium; assembly: GCA_035506315.1. Classification (GTDB taxonomy): domain Bacteria; phylum Verrucomicrobiota; class Verrucomicrobiia; order Opitutales; family Opitutaceae; genus MWDT01. The sequence continues at coordinate 4,691 of DATJPQ010000171.1, read as the reverse complement.
CAGCAGGCCGGCGGCGAGCATGACGCTCGGGTTGGAGGTGTTCGTACAGCTCGTGATGGCGGCAATGAGCACGGAGCCGTGCCGGATCTTGCCCTTCACCTGCGGTGCGGGCGCGGCGACGCTGTCGGGCGCCGGCCGGTTCACCAGCATCTCGCGCTCGGTGACGGGATTCGTGCCCGCCGCCACCGCGCCGGTCAGCGAAACCGGCGCACAGCTGCCGCCACCCGCGTGATAGGAGGTTCCGTTGGAGGACACCGGCACGATTTTGCCCAGCTCGGCCCGACTCTTGCCGAAGCCGTTTTCGGCCACCGGGCGTTGGAAGGCGCGGAAGAAATCACGCCGGAGATTCGGCAGCTCGATGCGATCCTGCGGGCGTTTCGGCCCGGCGACGCTCGGCACGACCGAGCCGAGGTCGAGCTCCAGCTCCTGCGAGTAGTCGATCTGCCCCTTCTCGGGCATGCCCCAGAGATTCTGCGCCCGATAGTACGCCTCGTAGAGCGTGCAATGCTCCGCGGTGCGGCCCGTGGCCCGCAGGTACGCGACACACTCGGCGTCGATCGGGAAAAAGCCCATGGTGGCGCCGTACTCCGGCGCCATGTTGGCGATCGTCGCCCGGTCCACGACCGGCAACGCCGCCGCGCCCGGGCCATAGTACTCGACGAATTTGCCCACTACCTTCGCCTTGCGCAGCATCTGCGTGACCGTCAGCGCGAGGTCGGTGGCCGTCACGCCTTCACGGAGCGCGCCGGTGAGGTGGACGCCCACCACGTCGGGCGTGAGGAAATAGACCGGCTGCCCGAGCATGCCCGCCTCCGCCTCGATGCCGCCCACGCCCCACCCCACAATGCCGAGGCCGTTGATCATGGTCGTGTGGGAATCCGTGCCGACGAGGGTATCCGGATAGCAGACACCGGCGGCATCCGTCAGCACGCCCTGGGCGAGATACTCCAGATTGACCTGGTGGACGATGCCGATGCCCGGCGGCACCACCTTGAACGTGTCGAAGGCCTGCATGCCCCACTTGAGAAACTGGTAGCGCTCCCGGTTGCGCTGGAATTCAATCTCGAGGTTGCGGGCGAAGGCCTCGGGCGTGCCGCTGACATCGACCTGCACCGAGTGATCGACGACCAGATCGACCGGCACGAGCGGCTCGATGAGCTTGGCGTCCTTGCCCAACCGCTGCACCGCGGAACGCATGGCGGCGAGATCCACGAGCAGTGGCACGCCGGTGAAGTCCTGCAGCACGATCCGGGCGACCACGAAGGGAATCTCCTCGGTGCGGGGCGTGTCGGGCCGCCACGAGGCGAGCGCGCGCACCGCCGGCTCGGCGACGCGCCGGCCATCGCAATTGCGCAGCAGCGATTCGAGCACCAGCCGGATCGAAACCGGCAGGCGCTGGACCGGCAGGCCGGCCTGCTCGAGCGCGGGCAGAGAATAAAAGCGATGGGTCGCGCCGTTCGCGGAGAATGTCTGCAGCGTGCCGAAGGGATTGGGAGGATTGCTCATATCACTTGGCCAGGGCGGCTTTCACGGCCGCAAAATTGGGCAGATCCTTCGGCGTCGGCGTTTGTTCGGCGTATTTTACCTTGCCGTCCTTGCCGATCACGAAGGCCGCGCGGGCCGCGGTGTCGCCGACGCCGGCGAGATTCGGAAACACGACCTGGTAGGCCTTGGTCACGGTCTTGTTGAGGTCGGAGAGCAGCGTCACGCCGATCTTGTTCTGCTTGGCCCATGCCTCCTGGGCAAACGGGCTGTCGACGCTGATGCCATAAACATCGGCGTCGAGGCCGGAGAACTGGCCGAGCCCGGAACTGATGTCGCACATCTCCTGCGTGCACACGCTGGTGAAGGCCAGCGGGAAGAACAACAGGACCGTCTGCTTCTGGCCGAAATTGGCGCTCAGCTTGATGTCTGTCAGACCTTCGGCGTTCTTGGTTTTGAGAGTGAAATCGGGAGCCTTGGAACCAACGGGAATAGGCATGGTGATGAGACTTAAGGTTGATCGGATTTCCCGCGCTTCGTGCCCGGGAAAATATTGGTGAAGTAGAACCTGCGCCGCCACCGCGGCAAACCGAATTTGCCGATAGCAGCGGCATTACTGAGTTACGCCACAAGTTAATAAGAAACGCTCTTGCGCGCCAGCGGCGTTGAACCGTTGACTATCCGCTGACCTATTCGTCCATGACCCTTCTCGAAGATCTCCAATGGCGCGGCCTCATCGCCGATTGCACCGATCCCGACGCGCTGGCCCAGCGCCTCGCCAACGGCCCGATCGCGCTGTATTGCGGCTTCGATCCCACCGGCGACAGCCTGCACGTCGGCCACCTCATGGGACAGCTCATGCTGCGGCGCTTCCAGCTCGCCGGCCACCACCCGATCGCCCTCGCTGGCGGTGCCACCGGCATGATCGGCGACCCGTCGGGCAAGTCCGCCGAGCGCAATCTCCTCACCCGCGAGCAGCTCTCGCACAACATTGCCTGCATCAAGCGCCAGCTCACGCGCCTGCTCGACTTCGAGGCCAAGGCCAATCCCGCCCGCCTCGTGGACAACGCCACCTGGACGGCGCCGGTCAGCTTCCTCGATTTCCTGCGCGACATTGGAAAGCACTTTTCGGTGAACGTCATGATCGCCAAGGACAGCGTGCGCTCCCGGATGGAGGGCGACAACGGCATCAGTTACACCGAGTTCAGCTACATGCTGCTCCAGGCTTTCGATTTCTACCACTTGCGCGAAGCGATGCAGTGCGAGTTGCAGGTCGGCGGTTCGGATCAATGGGGCAACATCACCGCCGGCACCGATCTCATCCGCCGGAAACTCGGCACGCCCGCCTTTGGCCTCACTTTTCCGCTCATCACCAAGTCCGACGGCACCAAGTTCGGCAAAACCGAGGGCGGTGCCGTGTGGCTCGATCCGGAGAAAACGAGCCCATACCGTTTCTACCAATTCTTCATCAACACCGAGGATAGCATGGTGGTGGAGTACCTGAAGAAATTCACCCTGCTGCCCCGCGAGCAGATCGAGGCGCTGGCCGCCGAACACGCGAAGAATCCCGGCGCGCGTGGCGCCCAGAAAGCGCTGGCCCGCGAAGTCACGGCCCTGGTCCATGGCACGGCGGCCCGCGACGATGCCGTGCGGGCCAGCGAGATCATGTTCGGCGGCGGACTCGACGGCATTACGGAAGCACTCTTCAAGGACGTCGCCGGCGAAGTGCCGACCAAAGACATCGAAAAGGCCAAATTCGTCGGCGCCGGCACGCCGTTGACCGAACTCACCGTCTTCGCCGGACTCGCCCCGTCAAAAGGTCAGGCGCGCAAGGACGTCGAGGCTGGCGGCATTTATCTAAACAACGTCCGCATCGCCGACGTGAACCGCGCCGCCACGACGAACGATCTGTTGTTCGGGAAATACCTTCTGCTCCGAAAAGGAAAACGCTCCTACGCCGTGCTGCATGTAGTGTAGGCGCGCCGTTTGCGGTGTGGGATTCTTCAGCGGAAAAGAAAGCCGATCCTTCTCGTAGGGGCGCAGTCTTGCTGCGCCCTCAGACGCAATCAGGGCGCAACCAGCCTTCGCTCCAAGCTACGGCATGGCAGGCAAGATTGCGCCCCTACCAAGCTGTAGCTGCGCCGAGAACATAGGCGACCAAGCCCGATCCAAGTCAGGGCTTGCGGTCTCGTTTCGTGTGTAGCCATTCCAACGCCGCACCCCGCGTTCCATTGACGTCCGTCGACGTAAGGGTGGATAATGCGTTTCGGAAAAATCATCGACCCATGAGCATTCGCGTTGTCCGTTTGGGAAGTCCGCGCGCACCCGGAGAAGGCACCAGAATCGGTACGGTACGTCGGCCGCCGCGGGGTGTGCCGAAGACTCAGTTTGCGACCCAGAACTGGTACGACGTTTGGTTTCCGAATCTCGCTCCTTCGGTGGCTACGATGAAACTAGGACACGCAGTGGTGACGCCAGCGCAATGGTCTGCTTTTGAGCGGAAGTACCGGACGGAGATGGCGCAGCCCGAGGCCAGGCACGATTTGGAGCTGTTGGCGGTCCTTTCCCACACGACGGAGTTTTCGGTGGGCTGCTATTGCGAACATGAGGAACGGTGCCATCGGTCGATCCTGAAGCAGTTGCTCCTGGGCATGGGAGCAGACGTGAAGTGATTTTTGTAGGGGGCTAAGGGCGCAACCAGCCTTCGCTCCAAGCTACGGCATGGCAGGCAAGATTGCACCCCTACCAAGCTGGTGGAGCGCGTTGACCCCTGTTTAGGCCGGAGACAAGACCCAACGCGCTTGCTCGGCGCTTCCGCAAGAAAAGCGTCTTGAGGTCAAGCCGCTCCACCCAAGACAGTCACCGCGTTCGGCGAGACTTGTCTCGTAGGGGCGCAGTCTTGCCGCGCCCTCCAACGCAATTAAGGGCGCAACAAGATTGCGCCCCTACCAGGGCATCCACACGTTAACACGTACGGCTAAGTTCCGTCAGCCGTCCGTTCCCGATCACGTAGCCGGAGCGATAGCAGGAAGCCCAGCGCCAGCAGGCCCGCGCCGAGGGCGAAGGCGCGGCCCGCCGCTGCCGGGCCGAAATGGTCCTTCAATCGGGCGACGACCTGCGGGCCGACCACGCCGGCCGCGGACCAAGCGGTGAGGATGCAGCCGTAGAGCACTGGCATCCGGCGCGCGTCAAAGGTGTTCAACACAAAG
>DATJPQ010000170.1:0-7320 GCA_035506315.1 Opitutaceae bacterium | reverse complement strand
TATAAGATAGGTCGTGCATCGGCTCGACGCCTGGAAGTCTTGAGGTTTCTGCAAAGGCAGAATTACGTAGATGGTTTCCCACCTCCGATTCGTCGCCATGGCGCCGGTGTCGGAAGTTTTGTTCCCCGTAGGCGGCGAGCTTGCTCGCGCGGTACGTCAGAGCGCGAGCCCTTCGACGGGTTCAAGGCCCTATCGAACGGGCAAACTCGCTGCCCTGCAAAATCCCGGATTTTGGGCCTGCAGGCCCGGTTGCCCATCCCGTCAGCGGACGGTGATCATGATCGCAAAGGTCTTGTCGGGATCACGGCCCCGCTCGGACGGCTTGATATAAATTATCCGCATGTTCGTCTGCCCGCGGGCCAGAGCGGTAAAGTTGAAGGTGAACTTGCCGCCAGCACCCAAAGCATCGCTTGACGGCGCATACGAGGGCGTGCCGGCCAGCGCGACCACTTTCACATCCAAATCATCGACCAGCCACGTGAGTCCGGTGGTGGGATTACCCTCCAACACAATCTGGATGGGCTCGCCCTTCTTGACGCTCACCGCCCGGCCGTGGTCGGCGATGGTAAGGTTCAGCACCTTCGAGGCCTCCGTCTGGCAGCCCGTCAGCAGACTAAGGCCGACGAGCAGGACGGCGAGGGAAAGGGAGAAACGCGACAGGCGAGTTTTCATTGGAAGAGTGATCGTGAATGACCGGACTAAAAGGCGGAGGAAATTACCGGTACGTGGGCAATTGGCAAACTTCACCCACGCGGTTCGTAGATCTGCTGGGCCAGGGTCGCACCGAGCAGACGGCGGAACGTCGCCAGGTTCTTCACCGCGCCAAGCGCGATGAGCTGGCGGGCCATGTTGCCGACGGCGGTGCCCTCGAGGCTGAACGACACCACCGGGATGCCCGCGGCGTCGGCGGTGGCCTGGCACATCAGACGGTTCCGCGAGCCGCCACCGACCACGAGGATGCGTTTGAACTGGCGTCCGGTCATGCGTTCGAAGGCCGCCTTGGCATCGGCATGGCCGCGGCCGAGAGAGTCGCAAATCAGGCGCAGGTAACCGGCGAGGTTGCCCGGCGGCGCCACCTTGTGCCGTTTCAACTGCGCATCGATCGCCGCGCGCATCGAGGGCGGATTGGCAAACGCCGGATCGGCCACGTTGAGCAGCGACTTGGGTGCCGGCAGCCGGGCGGCGTGGGCATTGAGCACGGCACGCTCCTGTTCGCTTTGCGGGCGCCGGGCCAGGTCCTTCATTACGCCCTCGAGGAGCCAGAAACCAATGACGTTGGTGAGCGGCCGGTAGCGGCCGTCGCCGATGCGTTCGTTGGCAACGCGAGCGGCGAGCGCCTCGGCACCGAGCACCGGGCTGTCGCTCTCGAAGCCGACCAGCGACCAGGTGCCCGAACTGAGGAAGAGGTCGTTGCCGTCGGGGGCGGCGGGCATCGCGTCGAAGGCGCAGGCGGTATCATGCCCGGGCACCGCAATCACAGGCGTGCCCTTGAGCTCCGGCAGGCTCTGCACGGCTCCGAGCTTCGTGCCGGCGAGCACCGGCTTGGAGAACCAGTGGGCCGGAATGTGGAAATAATCGAGCGTCGCGCGGGACCAGTCCGTCGAGTGCACGTCGAGCAACTGCGACGTGCTGGCAATGGAGAGCTCGTTCGCCATGCGGCCCGACAGCAGATAATTGATGTAATCGGGCAGGAACAGACAGTGCGTGGCCAGATCGGTGATCGCCGGACAGCTGGCGACCACTTCGGCGAGTTGCAACGAAGAGTTGTAAAATACGTTGGGGATGCCGGTGGCGGCGTAAATCCGCTCGAGCGCGGCACGGGTGCCGCCGAGATGCTTCAGGCCGGCCTGGGTGCGGCCGTCGCGGTACGCGTGCAACGGAAACACGAGGCGGCCGGCGTCGTCGAGCAACACGTAATCGACGCCCCAGGTGTCGACGCCGACCGAGGCGAGTCGGGCGCCCCGCGGCAACGCCGCCCCCGCTTTGCGGAGGCCCGTCTGCACTTCGTGCCAGAGCGTCCCGATGTCCCAGTAGTCGTGCGATCCGAGCGAGCGAAACGCGTTGGGAAAACGGTGCGCCTCGGTCAGCGTGAGGCGGTTTTTCGCCCACTTTCCCAGCATGACGCGACCGCTGGTGGCACCGAGATCGACGGCGGCAATAAATAAAGGTGAAGCCATGGCGGCGTTGGGTTGAAGGAATATGCGCCGCGCAGCGTGGCGGTTCGCTTTCGCGAAATCTACCAAAAACGCGCGCATCCTTCCCGTTTTGAGTTTGCGCGGGCGATGCGTGTGCACAGCGTGGGAGGCACTTTTCCGTCATGTCCAACTCCGAACGCCAGCGTCCGACCGGCAAACGGGTGCATCTGATGGCTACGTGCCTGTGCGATGCGTTTTACGACGATGCCGCCCGCGCGACCGTCGAGGTTCTCGAACATCTCGGCTGCACGGTCGAGTTTCCCGAGGCGCAAATCTGCTGCGGCCAGCCGGCGTTCAACGCCGGCGATTGGACGGCGTCGCGCCGCGTCGTGCGCCACACCGTGCGCACCTTCGCCGGCGACACGCCCGTGATCGTGCCGAGCAGCTCGTGCGCCGCGATGCTCTACCACGGCGCGCCGCTCGAATTCGCCCGGGAGCCCGACCTCCCGGAGATCGAGGCACTCGGCCGCCGCGCGTGGGAATTCACCGATTTCATCGTCAACGGCCTCGGCGTCTCCTCCTGGCCGGGACGTTACGACGCCTCGATCGCCTTTCACCGCTCCTGCCATGCCCGCGGCACCGGCACCGCCGACGCCGTCCGCGCGTTGTTGCGCTCGCTCGCCGGCGTCAAGCTGGTCGAATTCGGCGAAGCCGAGCAATGCTGCGGTTTCGGCGGCACATTCTCGGTCACGCTGCCCCACATCTCGTCCGCGATGGGTCACTTGAAACTTGACCACATCCGGGCGGCCCGGCCCGATCTCCTCGTCGGTGTCGACACGAGCTGCCTGATGCATCTCGGCGGCATCGCCGGGAAGGACGGTACTCCCCTGAAGACGCAGCACATCGCCCAGGTGCTGCGCGACGCGCTCAAAAACGGCGGTTTGCTCTGATGCCCATGTCCCATAAATCCATCGACCAGTTCGCGGCCGACTTGCGCCCGGAAACCCAGCGTTCGGTCTACGAAAGCGCCAAGAATACCCAGGAAAAACGCGGGCCGCTGCTCCAGGCACACTTTCCCGAGCCGGACCACCTCCGCCGGCTCGCCGGCCAGATCAAGCAGCACGTCATCGAAAACCTCGATACGTACCTGCCCGCCGTCGAAGCCCAGCTCCGCGCCCACGGCGCCCAGGTGCATTGGGCGACCAACGCCGAGGCGGCCAACCATGCCGTCCTCTCGATCTTGCGGGCGCGCAAGGCCACCAGGCTGGTCAAGGCCAAGACCATGGTCAGCGAGGAAATCGGCCTCGAGCCCTTCCTGCACCAAAACGGCATCGAATGCCTGGAGACCGACCTCGGTGAATTCATCGTCCAGATCGATCACGACCGCCCCAGCCACATCGTGCGGCCGATCATCCACAAGAATCGCCGCGAAGTGGCGGAGAGTTTCGAAAAACACGGCCTCGGCGCCTACAATGACGATCCGACGGTCATCACCCGGCGGGCCCGCGAGTTCATGCGGCAAAAATACCTCGCCGCCGACGTCGGCATGACCGGCGCCAACTTCGTCGTGGCCGAGAGCGGCCGCCTTGTGGTCGTGACCAACGAGGGCAACTCCCGTTTCTGCCTCGCCGCCACCAAGTGCCATATCGCGCTCGTCGGCATCGAGAAAATCCTGCCGCGGGACCGCGACCTCGGCCTTTTCCTCAACCTCCTCGCCCGTTCCGCCACCGCCCAGCAGCTCACGGTCTACACCGAGTTTATCCGCGGCCCCAAGGCGCCCGCGCAGGTCGACGGGCCGGAGGAGATGCATGTGATCTTCGTCGACAACGGCCGCACCGAGGTGCTCGCCAGCGATTGCCGCGAGATCCTCCGCTGCATCCGCTGCGGCGCCTGCCTCAACGTGTGCCCTGTGTACCGCCAGGCCGGCGGCCATGCCTACCGGGCCGTTTACCCCGGTCCGATCGGCTCCGTGTTGTCGCCGCTGCTCGCCGGTGAGCATTTCGCCGAACTCGCCGACCTGCCGAAGGCATCGAGCCTGTGCGGCGCGTGCAACGAGGTGTGCCCGGTCAACATTCCAATTCCCGACCTGCTCCTGAAGCTGCGCAACAAAAACAAGCTCGCCCACGGCCCCTCGTCGGGCACGCCGCCGATGGGCGCCTGGTCGCTGCTCGCAAGCCAGCCGTTCGCGTGGAAGACGTCCCTCAAGCTGGGTGGCCTCGGGGTCGGCATCGCCAGCCATCTGCCGCGAGTCCTCCAGATCGCTCCGCTGCGCAACTGGGACGACCATCGCACGCTGCCCCCGTGGCGCGGCGGCGCCTTCCGGAAATGGTTCAAGAACCGCCCGAGCCCGCCGGATGTGGCCAAGAAATGACTTTCTCCGAATGTAGCCGCGATCGCCCGGGCGCTGGCACCGGGCAAATCGCGAGTAAACTCGCTCCTGCCACTGGCTAGTTGCGCATACCGACGCATCCTTTTCGCATCTTTTCATGTCTTCACCCAAAAATTTCGAACCCTTCATTCCCGCGTCGGTCGCAACCATGCGGGAATTTACCCTGCGCGCAGTCGTCACCGGCACAATTCTCGGCATCGTTTTCGGTGCTTCGTCGCTCTATCTTGTGCTCAAGGTCGGCCTGACCGTCAGCGCCTCGATCCCGGTGGCGGTGATTTCGCTCGCCCTGTTCCGGGCATGGTCGAAGTTCGGCGGACGCGACGCGACCATCCTCGAAAACAACATCTCGCAAACCGCGGGTTCGGCCGGAGAGTCGATCGCCTTTGGCCTCGGCGCGACGATGCCCGCCATCCTCATCCTGGGGTTCGAACTCGAAATCACCCGGGTGATGCTCGTCGCCATTCTCGGGGGCCTGCTCGGCATCCTGATGATGATTCCGCTCCGCCGCGCGCTGATCGTCAAGGACCACAGCGAACTCAAATACCCCGAGGGCACGGCCTGCGCCGCCGTCCTCATCGCCGGCGCCTCCCCCGAAAGCCGCGCCGCGGCGTCGGACACGGCGCAACGCGACATGGCCGTCGCGACCGCTGCAGGGCTGGGAAAGTCCGCCGGCGGCAAGGTGATCTTCACCGGCTTCGGCGTCGGCCTTCTCTACAAGACGCTCAATCTTGCGCTCAAGGGCTGGAAGGACATCCCGGAGAAAATCTTTGGCGCCCCCTTCCGGGGCGGTTCGGTCGGCGTGGAGATTTCGCCCGAGTTGCTCGGCGTGGGCTACATCATCGGGCTGCGGATCTCCTCGATCATGTGTGCCGGCGGTGTGCTCGCCTACCTGGTGCTGATCCCGATGATCAAGTTTTTCGGCGAAAAAGTCGCAGGGCCGCTGGCTCCGGGCCATGACCCGATCTCTACGATGGCTCCCGACGATATCCGCAACGCCTACGTGCTCTACATCGGCGCCGGTGCGGTCGCGGCCGGCGGCATCATCAGCGTCGCCCGCTCGTTGCCGACGATCTGGCATGGCATGAAGGGCGGGCTGGGCGACCTGCGGATTTTCCGCGCCCCGAGCACCGCGACACCCGGTGAGGTCGTTCGCACCGACCGCGACCTGTCGTTGAAATTTGTCGGCATCGGCCTGGTGGTGCTGATGGCGGCGATCGTGTTCGCCACGCCGCTGCACATGAACCTGCTCGGGGCTTTGCTCATCGTCGTGTTCGGTTTCCTGTTCGTCACGGTTTCCTCACGGCTCACCGGCGAGATCGGTTCTTCCTCCAATCCGATCTCGGGTATGACGGTCGCCACTCTGCTTCTGACCTGCCTGATCTTCCTCGTCATCGGCTGGACGGGCTCGCGCTACTACGTCACCGCGCTTTCGGTCGGTGCCATCGTCTGCATCGCGGCCTCCAACGGCGGCACGACGTCGCAGGATTTGAAAACCGGCTTCCTCGTCGGCGGCACGCCGAAGCTCCAACAATACGCCATCCTCGTCGGCGCTTTCGCGTCGGCGCTCGTCCTGGGTCCGATTCTCCTGCAGCTAAACGACAACGAGACGGTTTACATGCCGGCCGCGCAGGTCGCACCCGGGTTGCATACCGACGTGGCGCCGCTGACCGCCACGGCCGGATTGACCGGCCCGCAGGCCCGCGACGACTCCGCCACCTATCATGTGTGGCACAAGACCGACACCACGGGCGGCCCCGCCGGCAAATACCTGGTGAACGATCGCGGCGAGGCCGTGTGGCTGGTCGATCCCGGCATCAATGGCGTCTATAAAAAACGCCCCGACGGCACCGAGGTCCGCAAATTTTTGGCCCCCAAAGCCACATTGATGAGCTATATCATCAAGGGCATTCTCGACCGGCAGCTGCCGTGGGCCCTCGTGCTGTTTGGGGTCTTCATCGCGATCACCCTCGAGCTGTCGGGTATTCCGTCGCTGGCGTTCGCCGTCGGCGTGTACCTGCCCCTCTCCACCTCGTCGCCGCTCCTCGTGGGCGGAATCATCCGCTGGCTGGTGGACCGGTACTGGAAAAAGCAACCGAGCCACGCGCACCTCGACGCCGAGGGTCTCGCCGCCGAAAGCGACAAGAGCCCCGGGGTGTTGCTCGCATCCGGCTACATTGCGGGCGGAGCGATCGCCGGGATCGGCATCGCGTTCCTGGCGGGCGTGCTGGTTCCGGTGGACGCGTTTTTCAACACCTGGTCCACCGCGAACAACCCCTTCTTCAACGGCCCGCATTCCGACGCGCTCTCGCTCCTGCCCTACGCCGTCCTCGTCGGCTACCTGTACCTCGTCGGCCGCGAGAAACTCCTGACCAGCAAGAAATCCGGATGAACCCTTTTCTTACAGGAGGCCGCAGAGGTAGCGGAGAATGCAAAGTGGACCGATCCGATTTGCCGCAAAAATGCGCAAAGAACGTTTGGGGCTCCGGCCAACCACTTTCGCGCGCCTATGGGCGCGACGCAAGTTACAGCGATTACCTGCAATATTCTTGTGCTTTTTTGCGGCCAGAAATTTCCGTATCTTTCGAGCATCATATCCATTCCGATCCGTGCCATCCGTGGTAATTATCTCTGCTTCCTCTGCGCCCTCCTGTAAAATCTTCCGCACATCATGAACACCGACCGCGAAGCCATCCTTTCCCGGGTGCGGGGCGCCCTGACGCCGCTCCCGCAACGCGCTCCCCTGCCCGACTGGAACCCTGAGCTCGCCAAGTCGCGCGCCCTCCTCGGCGACCGCGA
>DATJPQ010000169.1:0-5891 GCA_035506315.1 Opitutaceae bacterium | reverse complement strand
AGAAGGAAAGGGCGCAGCAAGTCTGCGCCCCTACCGATCATGGTCCTCCGACCTGTAGCGGCGATCTAGGACCGCCGTCCTCGAAAAACCTGCGGTCCTATGGCCGCCGCCACAGTTACGTTGCCTTCCGGCCAAGGCCTTGGTGAGCTCCGCCCCAGCATCACGATGAACCAGGCCTCCGCGGATTCCGCGTTTCGCAGTTGGGTCGACACCCCCGCCAATTCCACTCTCACCGCCTCACGCATCGTCGTGCGCGGCTGGTGCTACCACCGTCAGAGTGGTTCAGTGACCGCCGTGCGGGCCCGCGTCGGCCGCCAGGTAAGCCCGGGCCTCATCGGCGGTAAACGGCCCGACGTGCAGGCGATGTTCGGCGAAACCGGCGGCGACACGTCGGGCTTCGAAATCGCCGTTACCCTGCCACCACGTCGTTGCACCTGCCGGCTCGAAGCGCGGCTCGGCGACGGCCCGTGGCAGGTTTTTCAGACCTTCACCCTCGATCCACCGGCGCAGAACCCCTGGCGCGAGCGCTGGCGGTGGGCATGCTTCTGGTTCGACGCGTGGCGCGGACGGCCCCGCGCCTGGGACACGCTGGCCGGCGCCGAGCAGGAATTTCTCCTCACCTGGGTCCGGCATCGCGGCTGGCTGACCATCGGCGATTTCGACCAGCATGCGCCGCGGCCGGTCGTGCCCGAGCGTTTACCGGCCTCGCGCCGGCCCGCGGAACAGTTGCCCAAGGTCACCATCGTCACCCCGTCGTTCAACCAGGCCGCGTTCCTCGAAACCACGATGCGCAGCGTGCTCGACCAGCCCGGCGTGCGCCTCGATTTCATCGTGCAGGATGGCGGCTCAACCGACGGCAGTGCCGACATCATGCGGCGCCATGCCACGCGGTTGAAGCATGCCGAGAGCGCTCCTGACGCCGGCCAGGCCGACGCCGTCGTGCGTGGTTTCGCCCAGGCCGACTGCGGCCCTGACGACGTGATGGCCTATCTCAATTCCGACGATGTCCTCATGCCCGGCGCACTGCGTTTTGTGGCCGACTATTTTGCCCGGCATCCCGCGGTCGATGTCGTGTACGGGCATCGCGTGTTGATCGACGACGACGGCCAGGAGATCGGCCGCTGGATCACGCCGCGCCGCACCTGCGACGACCTGCGCCTGCAGGACCTTGTGCCGCAGGAAACACTCTTCTGGCGCAAACGCATCTGGGATCGCGTGGGCGGCATCGACGCATCGTTCCACTTCGCGCTCGATTGGGACCTGCTGTTGCGCTTCGCCGCCGCCGGTGCGCGCTTCGCCCGGCTGCCCTGGTTTCTTGGCCAGTTCCGCCTGCACCCGCGGCAGAAGACCCAGGCGTGGATGTCGCGGCATGGCGTTCCCGAAATGGACCGGCTTCGGCTGCGCACCCTGGGGCGAGCACCGACCGATGAAGAACTACAGGCCGCCATGCGCCGCGCGCAATTCGACAGCGCCCTGGTTTACGCCCTGCTCCAACGCGGCTGGCGGGTGTAGGTTTTGGCCGCGCCAAAACCTAAATTTACGGATTCGGAACCGGAACAGCGAACCTGAGAACGCCCCCGATCTTGGCCTGACTGTTATTTCACCTATTATGGTTGTTCGCGAACGAGCGGCAACAAAGCCTCTCTGGCATCTGAGAAAACATCCCGAAACGAAATCGACATTAGGTTTTCGTGCAGCGAAAACCTCTCCGGCATGAACCGCGTCTGTCTCATCGTCCACGACCTGCACCCGCCCGCCGATCCGGCGGTGCCGGCATTGGCGCGGCACGCCTGGACGATGGCCCGCGCACTGGGTCGCGAGCCGGCAGAGACGGTCCTGCTGCACACCGGACCGGAGACCGCGGAGGTGCGGGCCATCTTGCGCAATGCCGCTGGCGATGCCGGCGCGACCTACCGCCATCTCGACGAATTTCCCCTGCCATTCACTGCGCCCATCATGCCCGCCGTGCCCGCCCACCGCACCGGCTGGCAGGTGGCGCACGCGCTCGGCGCGCTCGATGTTTCCGTGGCCCTGTTCCTCGGCGACGTTGCGCATGCCGCCACCGCCCTGGCCGCCCGCCGCAGCGGCTCGGCGCTGACCGGCTGCCGGATCGTCCTCGCACTGGATGCGCCGGCCGAGCTGCGCCGCCAGCAGGCCGGTCGATTTCCGGCTGAAGGCCGCATCGACATCGCCGGCGATTTCCTCGAGCGCCAGGCCATCGCCAATGCCGATGGCGTGATGGTTGCCAGCGAAACGGTGCTGGCCTGGCTGCGCTCCGCCGGCTGGACGCTGGCCGCCAATGTCACCGTGGTGCCTCTGCCCGCGGCGGAAGGAGGCGCTCTGCCGAGTACCTTGTGCAGGAACCTGCTGGCCGGCGATGTCCCGCCGGAAGCGCGAGTGAGTGCACTGCTACAACGGGCCCGGGCCAGCTCACCTCTGCCGCGCGTCAGCGTTTGCGTACCATACTACGAGCAGCCGGCACTGCTTGGCGAAGCGCTTGCGCTGATCGCCGCACAATCGCTGCCGCCGCACGAGGTCATTGTCGTGGACGACGGCTCAAAGAGCGCGGAGGCCATCGCGGCTTTCGCCGAGGCCGGGCGCCGTTTCGCGCGGCCCGGCTGGAAATTCCTGCGGCAGGACAACGCCGGTCCCGCCGCCGCGCGCAATCGCGCCGCCCGCGAGGCCACCGGCGATGCCGTGCTTTTCTGTGACGCCGACAACCGTTTCCGCCCCGGCATGGTGGCCACACTCGCCCGGGCGCTGGCGCAAACCGGCGCCGAGGCCGTGGCCTGTGCGTTTCAGGCCTTCCGCGCCCCGGAAGATCAGCAGCCCGGCGACCCCGGCTATGTGTTCGCGCCGCTCGGAGCGTGCCTCGAACTCGGGTTGATCGAAAACGTACTGGCCGACACCAACACGCTGGTCCGGCGTGAAGTTTTCCTCGAACTCGGCGGCTTCCCCGAGCACATCATCGACGAAGACTGGCAGTTCTTCCTGCAACTCGTCCGCCGCCACCATCGTCTCGAGGTCGTGCCAGCCGTACTCTTTGATTATCGCCTGGCGCCGGTCAGCCGGGCGCGCAGCCAGAGCGAACTGGCCAGCGCCACCGGCGTAGTCGCACCGGTGCTGGCTGCGGCCGATCCGGCGTGGCAGCGCCTCTGGCCGCACGTCGCTGGTTTGGTGCGCGACCCGCGGCTCGGTCGTCTGGAATGTGCGGTGGAGGCCGCGCGCGCCCAAACCCGCGAGGCCTGCGGGCGGACCGCCGAAGCGCAAGTTATCGTCCGCCGGCGCCAATGGGAAATCGTGCTGCAAAAGGTGGTGCTGGAACGCGAACGCACCCAGCGCGCGCAGGCCGAGGCCGAACTTACGCGCCGCCTGACCGGGCAGGCGCAACGCACCGCCGCCTTGGCCCAGCGGGGGGCGGAACTCGAGTTGGCGCTACGGCAGAGCGAGGACAAAGTCCGCCGCATGCAGGCCTCGGTGTCCTGGCAGATGACCGCGCCGCTGCGCGCGTTGCGCCGCGCCACGCTTGATCGCAGCAAACCGGCGCCGCCGGCGCCCGCGCCGGATCAGCCTCCGCTACCGCGGGTCCTCCGATCCGTCGACGTGCCTTCCGTCTGGGAAGCCGCGCCGGCGGCCGGCGTAATCTCCGGTTGGGCCTTGCTCGAAAACGGCGCACCGGTTGGCGACATCCGTGCGACCATCGCCGGGGCGGTGCAGCCCGTCCGGAGCGGATTGCGCCGCGAAGATGTGGCCGCCGCCCACTGTTTTGCCACGTCGACCGCAGTCGCGTGCGGCTTCCAAATCGACTACCGGCTGGAGCCCGACCACGACTACGCCGTCGTGATCGAGGTGCAGGTGCCGGACGGCCGCTGGGTGCGCCTCCACGACGGCACGCTGCATACCAGCAGCGAGCCAAGGGCCGTGCGCGATTATGCGGCCTGGGTGGAGGCGTTCGGCCGGTTGACGCCGGAGAAGGCCGCCGCGCTGCGCGCCCGCCTCGCCGCCCTCCCGGCGGAAAAACGCCCGCCTCTTTCCGTGCTCATGCCGGTTTACAACCCCCCCGAGCGCTGGCTCCGGCGGGCGATCGATTCGGTGCGCGAGCAGGTCTACGAGCACTGGGAGCTTTGTATCGCCGACGATGCGTCCACAGAGCCGTACGTGCGGCCATTGCTCGAGCGTTACGCCGCCGCCGATCCACGCATCCGGTTCGTTTCCCGGACAGAAAACGGCCACATTTCGCAGGCCTCCAACACAGCCCTGGAGCTGGCCCGTGGTGAGTTTGTGGCGCTGCTCGACCATGACGACGAGCTCGCGCCCGATGCGCTGGCCGAGGTGGCACTCTGCCTCGCCGCCCGGCCCGACACCGACATCGTCTACACCGACGAAGACAAGATCGACGAGGAGGGCCGCCGCTACACGCCGTATTTCAAGCCCGACTATCTGCCCGACCTGCTGACGGGGCAAAACTGCCTGTCGCATCTCTCCGTTTATCGCACCGCCCTCGTCCGCGCCGTCGGCGGCTTCCGCCCCGGCTACGAGGGCAGCCAGGATTGGGACCTGGCGCTGCGGGTGATCGACCGCACCACCCCGGACCGCGTGCGCCATGTGCCGAAAGTGCTCTACCACTGGCGCGCCGTCAGCGGTTCCACCGCGCGCGAGGTGAGCGAAAAAAACTACTCGCTCGACGCGGCGCGCCGCGCGCTCCTCGACCATTTCGCGCGTCGCGGGATCGCGGTCGAGGTGCGGCCCGTGCCCGGCAGCCATTGGCAGATCGTCTATCCGCTGCCGGCCCGCCCCCCGCTGGTGTCGATCATCATCCCCACGCACAACGCCGCGACCCTGTTGCGCACCTGCGTGGCGTCGATCTTCGCCCGCACCGACTACGCGCCCTACGAGATCGTCATCGTGAACAATCGTTCCGACGACCCGGAAACGCTCGCCTTCTTCGCCGAGCTGGCCCGGGAACCCAACGTGCGCGTGATCGATTACGATGCGCCGTTCAATTTCTCTGCGCTCAACAATTTCGCCGTACGTCAGACCCGCGGCGACGTGGTTTGCCTGCTCAACAACGACATCGAGGTCATCACCGGTCGCTGGCTCGACGAGATGGTGAGCCACGCCCTGCGGCCCGAGATCGGCGCGGTGGGTGCGATGCTTTATTACCCGAATCTCACCGTGCAGCACGCCGGCGTGGTGCTTGGCCTCGGCGGCGTGGCCAACCACGCCTTTGTCAACCAGGCCCACGGAACCGACGGGCAGATGAACCGCGCCCGCCTCGTGCAGAACTACAGCGCCGTCACCGGCGCGTGCCTCGCGATTCGCCGCGCCGTCTTTGAGCAGGTGGGCGGTTTCAACGAGACCGATCTGGCGATCGCCTTCAACGACATCGACTTTTGCCTCCGCGTGCGCGCCGCCGGCTATCGTAACCTCTGGACGCCGTTCGCCGAGTTCTTCCACCACGAGTCGGCCAGCCGCGGCAAGGAGGACACGCCCGAGAAAAAGGCGCGTTTCGCCCGCGAGGTGGCCTACATGCGTCGCACGTGGAACGACCAGCTCGATCACGATCCCGCCTACAACGTCAATCTCGCCCTCAGCGTCGAAGGCTGGGACCTCGCCTGGCCGCCGCGCGTGTGATGTCCCCCGCATGAAGCACGCCGACATCGTGCCGCGCTGGCTCCGGGAACCGGGGATCGAAATCGGCGCGGGCCAGAAGCCCATCCCCGGCATCAAGCCGATCTACGTGGACCGCTATCGCGAGTTCGCCCACCAGCCGTGCCTCGCCGACTACCTGGGCGACGCCTGCGCCCTGCCCTTTCACGACCAGTCGCTCCGCTACGTGGCCTCCTCCCATGTTCTCGAACACACGGCCAATCCGGTCGCCGCGTTGATGG
>DATJPQ010000168.1:0-8276 GCA_035506315.1 Opitutaceae bacterium | reverse complement strand
CAACTGTAGGATGTGCCATTCAATGCATTCGACAACGCCTTGACGGTCAAAGTCGACGTGGTGGTGCCACTGTAAGTGGCGTTGTCCTGCAGATTCACCATCGAGGAACTTCCGCTCTGCCACTGGTAGGTCAATACATCTGACCCTGTCGCGACGACCGCGAAGGTGACGGTCTGGCCGGTGATGGCAGTCTTGTTACTTGGAGAACTCTGAATCTGCGGGGCGGCCAGGCTACCCGGCACAATGCGGCGGACGGTGCTGTTATACGCATCGGCAACATAGATCACACCGGCGGCATCCACCGCTACGTCGGCGGGACGGTAGAAATGCGCGACTGGCCAGGTAGATCCTCCGCCCGATGTCAGGCTGTTCGGGCCGTCGCCGGCTTCCGGCTGCCCCGCTACTCCGGCGACGGTGCTAACCACGCCCGCCGGCGTGATCGCACGGATGGTGTCGTTGTTTTTGTCGGCAACGTATACCGTGCCAGCAACGTCCACCGCCACTCCGGCCGGATGGTTGAGAGTCGCGCTCGTGCCGGGGCCGTCGGAGTGCCCAGCCGTACCCGTTCCGGCCAAGGTCGTGACAGTGCCGCTGGGAGTGATCTTGCGAATCTTGTTGTTGTTGGTGTCGGCGACATAAATGTTGCCAGTGCTGTCCACAATGATGCCGGTGGGGTAATTAAACCGGGCGGCACTGCCGACGCCATCGGTGCTGCCCGAGACTCCAGGTGAACCGGCCAGTGTGGTGACCATGCCGGCCGGCGTGACTTTGCGAACGGTATGGCCGGTGCCATCCGGCACATAGAGGTTGCCCGCCGCATCCACGGCGATGTTTTGCGGATCGTAGAATCTAGCAGCGCTGCCAGTTCCGTCGACCGTCCCACGATCACCGGCTATCCCGGCCAACGTGGAAACTTGGCCGGTCGCGGCAGTGAGTTTGCGCACGGTATAGTTTGCGGAGTCCGCGATATAGAGATTACCGGAGCCATCCACAGCGACCCCGCCGGGGCCGTTGAGGCGTGCCGTGCTGGCCGGACCATCCGCACTACCTGCAACGCCCGTCGCACCAACAACCGTGGTTACCGTGCCATCGGGCGCTATTTTGCGGACCGTATTGTCGCCGCCATCGGTCACGTAGGCATTGCCGGCCTGGTCCAGGCGCACGCCGCCCGGGTAGACAAACCGCGCCATCCGGCCGACGCCATCGGCGCTCGCTGACTGGCCGGGCCATCCGGCCAGTGTGGTAACTCCATACGGATTGACCATAAGAACCGCTTGATTGCTGGTCGCGCTGCCGGCGGAGTTGGTCACCACACACCGGTATTGATCGCCGTTGGCGGCGTAGGTCGCCCCGCGTACGATCAGGGTAGCGGTGGTCGAGCCGACATAGGCGGAACCATCGATGGGAATACTCCAGACCGTGTTCCCGCTCGGCAGGCGTTGCCATTGGTAGGTTAACGGCGCGGTGCCCTGCGCCGCGATGGCGAAGGCCGTGCCTTGGCCGGGCGTCACAAATTGCGCCAATGAGGCCGGCTGGTTCTGATAGGTAATCGAGCTGCCCAGTTGCGCCACGATCAGCGGTGCCGCGCCCGCATTGCCAATGGATTGGATGAGCCCGTTGACGTTGGGCACACCCACGCCGGTAACGAGGTCATAACCGAGCGCGGCATAGTTGCCGCCGGCGGAGCCTGAAGTGATGTCGCGAAAGGCAATCGAGCTGATCAGCGGGTAAATTTTGGGATTGAGCAATCCCACCGGGGGCTGACTGGAATTGGCGCGCGCCTGATTGATGAGCGCGCAAAATGCAGCCCAGACCGGTGTGCTCAGACTGGTGCCGCCGACTTGTGCCTGCTGACCGTTCCAAACGATGAGTGCGCCATAAGCAGGATCGGCGAAAGCGGCCACGTCGGGAACCAAACGCATGTTCTCGGACGAATTGATACCGGAGCCAACCTGCCAGGCGGGACGGGCGAAAACGCTGCTGCGACCGCCGCCGCTGCCGGACCAGGCGGTTTCGCTGGCGACATTGCCATTGCTGTTGAATTTCAATGTCGTACCGCCGACCGCCGTCACGCTCGGATCGCTCGACGGCGAGCAGACTCCGGGCGTATCGCCGGATGCGGCGAAAACGGTGACGCCGGCATTGGCCAGCAGGGCCATATATTGGGCCTCAATCAGGAGGTAGTCGCGATCCATCTCGCTTTCGAGGTTGCCATAAGAAATCGAAAACTGATGAAGACCCGGCTGGCCCGGCAGGTCGGCGTAGACTTGCTGATACACGGCATCGTAGCCCGTGGCATCGGTCTCATCGAAGGCGTACACCCGGATGGTGGCGCCGGGCGCCAGCGCACTGGCCCATTCGACATCCAACGTGGCCTCGACGAGGGCATCCTGACTCGGCTGGGAAGGGCCGCCGTTCACCGATTCGAACTGTACCTGAATAGTCGTAACGGATACATTGGCGGTCCGCCAGAAGGCGATGAGATCGGACGTGTCGGGAAATGCGCCGCTGAAAATTGCGATGACTTGTCCTTGGCCGGTCAAGCTGAGCCCCGTCGCTTGATAAGCCTGGGCCACCTGGGCCGGAAGATAGGGCGGGTTGCTGATGGCGGTCGCCTCCGGTTGCAACGAGGTCAGCCGATGCGGTCGCAGATGTGGTTGCAGCCCGTGAATGCCGAGCACCACCGGGGCCAGATCAGCCGGCAAGGTGGGGGGCGTGATCGCCGACGTGTATTCGGTTCCCTGCGCGGACACCCGGGCGAAGGTGACCTGCAGCGCTTGCTGCACCGCGGCGACTGTGCTGCGTCCGAATACCGCCAGGCGGTTGGCGTCGGTCCGCGTCACGGAGAGCCCCTGCGTTTTGAGCCAGGCCGTCACGCGCGCATAGTCATCCGCCGACGGCAGAAACCGTGACTCCATCTCCGCGGGAGCGATCCGCTCACCCTGGGCCAGCCGGCTCTGGAACTCCGAGAAATTGGGCATCCGCAGCACGACCTCGAAAGTCATGCCCGCGGCGATTTCTTCGGGGCGAAGAGTAGTGCGCGTGAGGAACGGCTGCCGGGGCGAAGAAGCTGAAGCGGCCGACGGCGCCACTTCCTGTATGCTATGCGAAAATACCGTGCGATTCTGGTTGGTCGACGCCAACGCGGTCAGAGGCACCACGATGATCGCCAGACCTCCCCACTTGCGCGCTTCCTGTGCAAGTCTTTGATTCAGGCGGGTGATCCAGAGATGCAAGAAGGGTAGCATGCAGTGGAAAGGTGAGATCCAAATAACCGCCAGTGTCAATGATGCGTCGGTGCAGGAAAGCACGCTCCGGACGCGGGGTACGGTCCTATTTGCTGACAACGAACGGGGCGAAGAAGGCAGATTGGGCAGGGGGGAAACGGCCGTGGATCAGGGTGCCGTCGTCGCGGTGCTCCTGGTCGTGGATGTGGCCGGTCTCATGCAGCCGCGCGATCACGTCGTAACGGTCTGGCGGAACGAGCAGTTCGGTTAGGCCGAATTCATGCGCGATCAGGTCGACGCAGCGGCCTTGCAGCACGTCCAGCCCGGCCTTGGTGTGCGCGCTCACGAACAGGGCGTCGGGCACGAGCCGGCGCGCCGCGCCGAGCTGGGCCTCCGGGGCGATGTCGATCTTGTTGAAAACGGTGAGCAGGCGCTTGGTGTCGGCGCCGAGCTCCTTGAGCACGGCGAGCGTGGTCGCGTAGTGCTTCTCGAAGTCGGGGTTGGCCACGTCGAGCACGTGAATCAAAAAATCGGCGACGACCACCTCCTCGAGCGTGGCCTTGAACGCCTCCACCAGGTCGTGCGGCAAACGGCGGATGAAGCCGACAGTGTCGGTGACGAGCAGCTTCTGGTTGTTGCCCAGGGCGAGCTGGCGCGTGGTGGGATCGAGCGTGGCAAAGAGCTTGTCCTCGACGAAAACATGCGCACCGGTGAGGGCGTTGAGGAGCGAGGATTTGCCGGCGTTGGTGTAGCCGACGATGGAGGCGGTGGGCAGTGGCACGCGCAGGCGGCGGCGGCGCTGCGTACCGCGCTGCTGGCGCACCAGGGCGAGCTCCTCCTTCAGACGCGCGATGCGGTTGCGCACGATGCGGCGGTCCTGCTCGAGCTGCGTCTCGCCCTCGCCACCGAGGGCGCCCTTGCCGCGCTGGCGGGAAAGGTGCGTCCAGGCGCGGGTCAGGCGCGGCAGAGAATACTCCATGCGGGCCAGCGCCACCTGCAGGATCGCTTCGCGGGTCTGTGCCCGGTCGGCGAAAATCTCCAGGATCACTTCCTGCCGGTCGATGGCGGCGAGGCCGGACATTTCCTCCCAGTTGCGCTGTTGCGCGGGGGAGAGCTCCTCGTCGAACACGATGAGCTGCGCCCCGGCGGCCTGGGCCTGCGCGACCAGCTCCGCGGTCTTGCCCTTGCCGAGCAGCAGGGCGGGGGTGTAATGGCGCAGATGGACGAGCTCGCGCCCGGCGATGGTGTAGCCGAGGTTTTCCACCAGCTCTTCCAGTTCGAGGAGCAACTCTCCGCCCTCGCCGGCGGGCATCTGCGGCGTCTGCACGCCAATGAGAAAAGCGCGATCGATGTGATCGGTGCGGGTGGTTTCGAGGAAGTCGGCCATCAGGTGGAGCGGGAAGGCAATGCCGCAAACGCGCGCCGAGTCAAACCCCCCGCTCGTTTGGTAGTAGGTCGATTGCGCTGTAGATGCGGCGGTCTATGACCGCCGATCTGGCCGAATCGGACGGCGGTCATAGACCGCCGCTGCTACAGTTCTCCGAACGAAACTGCCCCCCGCTCGTTTGGGCCTTGGCGCAGGATGGGAAAATGATTTCTTGAATCGCGATGAACATCGTTGCCCAGTACTTCGGTGGCCGCGTTGCCGGAGCTTTTCGTGGCTGGCTGGGCGTGATGTTCTTCTGGGCAACCGGGGCTTTCGCCGCCGAGAAGCCGCCATTGCGGTACGTGCCCATGGGAGTGGCCAACGGCTGTTTTGTGGAGTCGGTCGTATTCTACGACACCGTGCACGAGAACTTTGGCGACGATGCTTGGTGCCGCGTGCTCCAATGGGGCGCCAAGGAGGACGAGGAGATTGTCACCGGCCACGCGGTCGCCGTTTTCGAGCAACACGGGCGCCTCTGGTATTGGGATGTAAACCGCGGTTGTACGGCGTTGAGCGTCGAGCCGGCGCAACGCGAGGAAGTCGCCAAGGTCGCGGCGCCCATCCTGGCGAAATACCCGCGCATCACGGCGTATTTCCCGCTGTATCGCTACGATTTTACGCAGGCACCGGATCCCGCCCCGCCGGATGAGAACCGGGCGGTGATCCAGACCGATCTGGTCTTCCGCGACGCGTTGCTGGCGGGCGCCCGGCTGGCGAAGCATCGACCGGTGAATGTGGTGCAATTTTCATTCGTCGTAGACGGCGAGACTCGGCAGAGCGCCGCGACGGTCTTCATCTTTAATGGCCGCTTTTGCATCTATTTCCCCGAGCGCGGCACAGTGCCGTTCCGCAGCCGCGCGCTCGCGATACAAAATCTGCGGCTGATTCAAGAAGCGATCCGGCGGCAATACCCGGGGGCGCAGTTCTTGAAGCCGCTGTGAAGCGTATCTACCGGAGCGAAACAGAATTTTACAGGAGGCCGCAGAGGAAACAGAGGAATGATTTTCCCGCGCATTATGCGGATATGCGCGGACAGATTACCACCACGAAGGGACACGAAAGCGGACACGCGGAAACCGATCTTTTCACAGAGGCCACAGAGCACGATCGGAGCTCGTAGAGAGATTGTTAGGGTAGCGCAGATGCCGCCCTATTTCGGTGAGTTCGATCACGAACTGCTGAATCGAGGATCCGATGCTGAGCTCTGTGCCCTCATGCTGGTCTCTGCGACCTCTGTGTAAAAATCCGTTTTTCGACTCCGTGGATTCGGCTAATCCACGAACAGCACGCACACCGGCAGGGGGATGGTGGCGGAGTGGGCGGTCGGGGTCAGCCGGCCGGTGGCGGGATCGACGCGGAAAACGACCAGATTGTCGGTGTCGCGGTTGGCGCAGATGAGCCAGCGGCCGTCGGGCGAGAGGGCAAAGTTGCGCGGGTGCTTTCCGCCGCAGGGCACAATCTCGACGAGCGTGAGCGTGCCGGCCGCGGGATCGCGTGAGAAGACCGCCAGGCTGTCGGGCCCGCGGTTGGAGGTATAGACGAAGCGACCGTCTCGGGACAGACGGATTTCGGCGGAGGTGTTCGTACCGTGAAAATCAGCGGGCAGCGTCGAAATCGTCTGCTTCAGCTTGAGCACGCCACGGGTCGAATCGTAGGCAAAGACGCAGACCGATCCGCCCAGCTCGTTGAGGGCATAGTAAAAGCGACCGTCGGCGGAAAACTTGCTGTGCCGCGGGCCGACGCCGGCGGGCGTGGCAGTGAAGGGCGGATCGGTCGGCACGAGCGCGGCTCTCGCCGGATCGAGACTAAACCCAAAAATGCGGTCGAGGCCGAGAGCACACGCAAAAGCAAAGCGGTTGTCAGGCGACACGGCCATGGAGTGTGCGTGGGGTTTGTCCTGGCCCGGCTGATTGGGCCCCAGTGGACCGGTGAGTTCGACGTACGTGCTGCGTTCGCCCAAGCGCCCGGTGGCGTCGATCGGTAGGGCGCAGACATAGCCGGCGCCGTAGTTGGCGGCCATTGCCATGCGGCCGGTGGCATCGACGGCCACGTGGCACGTCGCGCCGTCGCCGGTGGGCTGTTGATTTAGAAAGGTGAGCGTGCCCGCCGCAGCGTCGATGGCGTAGGCGCCGACGCCCCCCTGCGGCTGGTCGACCGTGCCGCGCAGCTCGCCGCAGGCATAAAGGTGGCGCTTGTCGGGATGCAGCGCGAGGAAGGTCGGGTTCTGCGCCTCGGCGGCGAGCGAAGGCGCCGTGAGCACGCCGGTAGTGAGGTCCAAGCGCAACGAATAGATGCCATGGCTGCGGCCATCACGGGTGTACGTGCCGATGAACATCAGCGCATCGGCGGCGCGGGCAGGTGGAAGACTCATCACAGCGAGAATAAGTGTGAGAAAGCGGAGCATCGGCAAACGGGATCGGCGAATCATCTTGGCTAACTCTTCCTCGCCGAGGAGCGAGATTTGTTTCATTCGGAGCGCGTCGCAGAATCCGGGGAAACGCCGGCACCGATCGATCACTTCCAAATTGGCGATGCCATTTTGTTTAGCAGCGTCGAGGACGAAGTCCGACACGCCGCTAGAGGGTGGGGAAAACGAGGCCGCCGGCCATCGCCTTCTTGTAGTGGCGTCGGCACATGGCCACATAGCGCTCGTTGCCGCCGATCTCGATCTGGGCGCCATCGCGTGCGGCGTGGCCGTCGGGGCCTACGCGCAGGTTCATCGTGGCCTTCTTGCCGCAGTGGCAGATGGTCTTGAGCTCCGTGAGATCGTCGGCCCAGCCGAGCAGGGCGGCGCTGCCCTCGAACAGATTGCCCTTGAAATCGGTGCGCAGACCATAGCAGAGCACGGGGATGTCGAGCTGGTCGGCGACCTCAGTCAGCTGCTGCACCTGGGCGCGGGTGAGAAACTGGGCCTCGTCGACCAGCACGCAGGCGACGCGGGTGGCGGTGTGCTCGGTTTGGATGCGCGTGAACAGGTCGTCGGTCCGTTCCAGGGTCAGGGCCGGTCCTTCCAGCCCGATGCGCGAGCGCACGTGGCCGACGCCGGCGCGGGTGTCGATGGCCGGGGCGAAGACGAGCGTGCGCATGCCGCGCTCCTGGTAATTGTAGCTCGCCTGGAGCAAGGCCGTCGATTTGCCGGCATTCATCGCCGCGTAGTAAAAATATACTTTGGCCACGGCGGGTTTACGTAGATGGCGGTGGCCCACTTTACCAGTCTGCAAAACCGTTTTACCGGGATTTGATAAAATGCACCCGGAGCAACCGCAATCAACCGGCATCGATTTTACAGGAGGCAACGGAGGGAACAGAGAGCCGCGTTTTTGGTTCTGAGATTTGGGTTCCGATCCCGATACCTCACATCTGCGTTCATCTGCGAAATCCGCGGTCAAGAGCGCGTAAGGGCACGACGGAATGCATCTGCCTCCGTGACCTCTCATCCGAACTCTGTGCCCTCTGTACTACAAAAGTTGTGATTCCTCTCAGGCGGCGCGGAATTATTGGCCACAAATAGGCACGAAAAATCGCGCGTAAGTACTGTACCGAGCGTTGCGCCTATAGGCGCACGGACGGTAGTGGCCGAAGCCCAAACCGTTTTTTGCGTTCTTTGTGGCCATTCGGATTTG
>DATJPQ010000167.1:0-22856 GCA_035506315.1 Opitutaceae bacterium | reverse complement strand
GCCTTCCGCACGATGTCGGTTGACCCCGGCCTGGCGGCCTGGGCGCCACGGGCCATCGACATCGTCGGTACGGGGGGCGATCACGCGGGCGGCTTCAACATCTCGAGCCTCGTGGTGCTGGTGCTGGCCAGCGCCGGCGTGCCGGTGATGAAACACGGCAACCGTGGCATCACCTCGAAGTGCGGCAGTGCCGACCTGCTGGCGGCGCTCGGCGTCGATCTGACGGCACCGGCCGAAAAACTGCAGCGGGCGATGGCGGAGCTCGGCTTTGTGTTTTTCTTCGCGCCGAATTTTCATCCGGCGTTCAAGCACATTGCGGCCGTGCGCCGGGCGATGGCGGTGCCGGGCCGCCGCACGGTGTTCAATTTCATCGGCCCGCTCATCAATCCGGGTCACCCGGCGCACGTCTTCCTCGGTACTTTCTCGGAAGTGTGGGCGCTCCGGCTGGCGGCGGCGCTCGAGCGACTGGGGGCCCAGGCCGGGCTCGCCGTGTATGGCGATATCGGCAATGGTCGCGGGATCGACGAACTTACCACCGCGACGGTCAACCGCGTGCGGGGGGTCGGACGGCTGGCGGCAATCGACGGCCAGTGGCGGGCGGAAGATTTCGGCCTGCGGACTGCGCCCTTTGCCGATCTCGTCGGCGGTGACGTGGCGGCCAACCTGGCGCTGGTCGAGGCGATACTGGCGGGGCGCGGCCCGCGCGGCCTGGTGGACACGATCGTGCTCAACGCCGCGGTGGGCCTCTGGATCGTCGGTCGTACTGCACAGGTATCGGAGGGACTGCCCCTGGCCCGCGAGCTGTTGCTGGGTGGTGCGGTACGGGCGAAGATCGCGGCCACGCGGGAGTTTTATCGTTCATGAAGCGGCACTACTTCGGCACCGACGGAGTGCGCGGTCTCTACGGCGGGCCCGTGATCAATGAAGATTTCGCCGCGCGCCTCGGGTATGCCGCCGGTCGGTGGAGCGGCGGTGCAGGAATCGCCGTGATCGGACACGATACGCGCCAGTCCGGCGGCTCGCTGGCGAAGGCAGTGGCTCGCGGCCTGGCCGCCGCGGGCTTGCAGCCGGTTTCCCTCGGTATGGTGCCCACGCCGGTGGTGTCGCGCGCCGTGCGTCTCCAGGACACCGCGCTGGGTGTCGTGATCACCGCCTCGCACAATCCGGCCACGGACAATGGCATCAAGTTTTTTGGCCCTGCCGGGATCAAACTGGCCGACGAAGAGGAACTCGCCATCGAGGGGCAACTGCCACCGGCCGCGCCGGCCAATGCTGCGCCGGCCTTGTCGGTCGTCGACGAATTGGACGGCTACATTGCCACCACCTCCCGCCTGCTGCCTCCGGCCGCGTTGCACGGCTGGCGCATCGCGCTCGATACGGCCAATGGCGCCACCTCCGTCACGAGCCCGGTCGTGTTGCGCGCCCTCGGCGCCGAGATCCTGGCCCTGGGCAATGCTCCCGATGGTTGCAACATCAACGACGGCGTCGGCAGCGAACATCCGGAGAAACTTACCGCTGCCGTGCGAAAGGGGGGCGCCCGCCTCGGCATCGCGCACGATGGCGATGGCGACCGCTGCATCCTGTGCGACGAATCCGGCGGGGTGCTCGATGGCGACGAGATCCTCACCATTCTTGCCCTGCACGCGCTGCGCCAGGGACGCCTGGCCGCGCAAACGCTGGTCGTCTCCGCCTTGAGCAACCTCGGGGTCGATGCGGCGCTCGCCGCCGCCGGTGGCCGGGTATGCCGCACGGCGGTGGGCGACCGGTATGTCATCAAGCGAATGCGGGCGGAAGGAGCCACGCTCGGCGGCGAGGCGAGCGGCCACATCATCTGTTCAGAAATTGCGCCAACCGGTGACGGACTGGTGGCGGCACTTAAAGTCATCGAAGTGATGCTGGCCACCGGCCGGCCGTTGTCGGAGCTGCGCCGCGGACTGACCAAATTCCCACAGCTCACCCGGAACTTCAAGGTACGGGAAAAAAAGCCGCTGGAGACGTTGCCCGCGTTGTCCGGCGCGATTGCTGCGCTTGAGCGGGAACTCGGCGCGCAAGGGCGCGTGCTGGTGCGTTATTCCGGCACCGAGGCGAAGCTGCGGCTGCTGGTGGAAGGGCCGACGGCCACCGTCGTCCAAGCCGGACTCACGCGACTCGAGACCGCCGCCCGCACCGAGTTGGAAGTGCTGTAACACACTTGGCCATAGCAAGAAAAGATGTTTGTCATCTATTAGATGACAAATGTCTTGTAATAATCTGCGGAAGAATAAGAAACAGAAAATTTGTCATCTATTAGATGACAAACGTTACATAAGTTATTAATGGTAAAAATAAAAGGAAATAGTTGTCATCTAATAGATAACAAAGATTTCATAAGAGACTGTGGAATAGCAATAAACGAAATATTTGTAATCCATTAGATGACTAGCGGATTGGCAGGGGGACATCGGTTGGGGCGGTTTCTGGGAACGCCAGCGAAGTCCTGGATCTAGCAGGGCGC
This sequence comes from Opitutaceae bacterium, assembly GCA_035506315.1. Taxonomy (GTDB): domain Bacteria; phylum Verrucomicrobiota; class Verrucomicrobiia; order Opitutales; family Opitutaceae; genus MWDT01. The sequence continues at coordinate 20,362 of DATJPQ010000167.1, read as the reverse complement.
TAGGGACGGGCCGAGACGCCGCATGAGCTGATGCGCGTCGTAACAGTAGACCGCAGGGCAGCATTGTTCGGGTCGGATTTTGGGTCGGATGACGCGGGCACAGGGTCCCCGCGAACCTTGGCCGCGATGAATTGCTGGGCGTCGGCCAGTGTACGAAGGCGGACCAGTTCCTCGGTGGTGATCGTAATCTGGAGAACTTCCTCGGCGAGCATCACGATCTCCATCATGGTCAGGGAATCGATGCCCAGGTCGTCGGCCAGGAGCAGGTCGGCGGCCGGGCGCCGGAGCTTGGGCCGGAGATCGCGCTCCACATAGCGTTCGATGACGCCGAGGACAATCACGGGCAGCTGGGTGTTGTCGCCGGTATTCCGATACCGGCGGGCGGCCTGGTAGGTGGCGGGCGAGCAGCGCTTCAGCGCCTCGCGCAACGCAGTGTCGTCGGCGGCGGTGAAGGCTGGTCCACGCTTGCGGCGGGACGGGCCAGTTTCCAGGGAGAGATCGGCAACAGGTGTCATGGTGCTCTGGGCGTTTGCCGGGAATGACAATCCAGTGTGCCAGACCCGCTATTCCGGGCAATCGTTCCGCCGTAAATTTTCCATGATTTGCCGCGGGGGACGACGGGGCGGTCTAAATCGAACGGTAGCGCAGGCGGTTGACCAAGCGTCTTGCCGCGCCGCAACCGGCGCGGCTACTTTCCGATCGTAGCCGCCGCGGTTACGCGGCGGAGCCGGGGGGCAGCTGTTGAGGTCAGCGCAAGCGGCAGATTTTGTGAAGATGCCCCAGCGGACTGACCGTGGTCGCCAACGCGCGCAAAAGCGTCTTGAGGTCAAGCCGCTCCACCGACGGACCCAGTCAGCTCAGGGGGCGCGGTTCAGAAGGTGGCGGTGAGCGAGAGCGAATAGGTGCGCCCGCGCCAGTCGCCGTACGGTTGCACGCCGGCCCCCGATGGATCGTTGACGTACTTCGGGAAGGGGGCGTCGAGGACGTTGTTGATCCGCAGTTGGGCCCGCAGGCCGTAGTGCGTGCTCGGCCACGGGAGCCAGCGCCCGAGGTCGCTCTGCACGTAGGCATCGCACTGCCAGAACGGCCGGATCCGGTCGTGGCCCTGGCCGGCCCATTCGTCGGCCGGCAGGATTCGTGAATGAAAATAGTGGCCGTCCACGCCGAGGCCCCAGGATCGGTTGGACCAGCCGGCGCCGAGATTGGCCCGGTATTTCAGCAATGACGAAGTGGCGCCATCGGGGTGACGCAACTCGGGGATCACCGCGGAATCGGGGCCCACCTGCAGATCGTATTTCTGGAAATAATTCAGCCGGCCATACAGCGTGAGCGCGCCGCCGAGGCATTCCGTCCACGCATAGTCGAGCGCCAGGTTCCAGTTTTGCGAGTGACGCCAGGAAAGGTTGGCGACGCCGGTAAGCACCTCGGTAACCCGCCCGACCGTGTGCGGATCGCCCGGCGCCAACGGAGCGCGCCGGACCCGGTCGGGGAACAACGCCTCGAGGTGCAACGTTTCCGTCTCGTCCAAGATGACCAGTTCGTCGTTTTTGTAGGTATCCAGAAAGTCCAGTGTGGCGCGCAGCCGGTGGGTTTTGCCGCGCTGGAAAATCAGGCCCGCCGTCTGGGTGACGGCCGTCTCAGAGCGCACGGCGGGATTCACGGCATCGTTGACCTCCACGTCGTAGGTTTCGTTGCGCCGCGGGTCGAAGATCGAGTGAAGATCCACGGTGCCATCGCCGGGATTGTCCGAGGCGACCACCACCGACCGGCTCATCTGCGGGGTCTTGTAGCGATTCGACGTCGTGAAACTGCCGCGCAGTGCCAGGCCGCCCCCCAGGTCGAGCTTCAAGCCGTACGTCGGGGCGAAATTGGCCGCGCGTGCCGTGTCGGCCGCGACGAAGCGCAGCGCCAGGTCGGCCTGAGCCCCATGCAACCAGCGCGGAAGCCAGCGGGTCGGCACCAGTGGCGCCTGGAGTTCGCCGAAGACGCTGTATTGCGCCAGGGTGCGGCCGTCCCAATCGGCCGGATCGACCGCCAGCGAGCCGTCGGCATAACGCCGCTCGTCCGCGTACGGGCCGAGGTGGTTGCGCCGGTAGTCGCCGCCGAGGTTCACAACTCCGGGGCCGGTCGGCAGCGTGAGCGCTTCGTTGCTGATCCGCCCCGTGAGATCGATCGTGCTGTAATCGCCGATGGTCACGAATCGCCCCCGGCCGCCCCGGTAGATCAGCACCTCGTCGTAGAACGCTGGCGGCGGTCCGTAAACCCGGGTGTCGCGCAGCGGACGGTAGCCCCCGTCGTCGACGAGCTGCTGCCAACGCGTGGTATCGGCGCCGGCAAGGCCGCGATACTGGGTGAAATTGTGCGCATATTGTGTGTCGACCGACGCGTGCCAGTCAGCCGGCAGCTTGAGCAGCAGGCCAAAGACCGCGGAGGAGAATTCCAGGCGCGCCTCGCTGTAGTCCGGCCCGAGCAGCGGTGCCGTTTCGTTCAAGGACACGATGACGTCCTTGGTGAACGGATTGAACGGCGAGCCCGCGTGCAACGTCAGGTCGGCGGCCATCACATCGAGTCCGCGGTTGACCACGGTGCGGGCGAACGTGCCGTCAAACCCGAGTTGGAGCCAGGGGAGCGCGTCGTAAACCACCGAGCCGAAATAGGCGTCGCGTCGCTGCCGGCGGCCGTAGGCGTAGTCGAGACTGTCGAGGGAGTTGGCCGGGCCGCCGGTCGCGTTGAAAAAAGCCAGGTCGCGCACGCCCTGGCGGCTGGCGAAGGCGTCGAGGCCACTGGTGCCGTCGGCACCAGGCGCGACCGACGTCACCGAAGCAGTGCCCGGGCCAAACAGCGGTGTGCCGTCCGCGCTCCGGACATTGGGCGTTGCGCGATGAATCGAGGCGTCCAAAGCCGGAATCCCGGCGCGAACCTGATGATAACCCAACTCGGCCTCGGTGGGCGGCTCGGCCGCGGTGATGCTGGCATTCAACCGCAGGCGCAATTTTCCGCCAAACAGCGTCCGGCAGTGCAACAGCGACAGGTAGGACTGGGGCGCATCATAGCGGTGAAGCGCATTGGTGTAGGTGGTGGTCACCTCGGTGGTGTTGGCGTCCACATCGGGGCGCAGCACGATGTTGATCACGCCGCCGACGGCGCTGCCGCTGTACAACGCGGAGGCGGAGACCGGCATCACCTGGACCTGTTGCACGAGGCTCAGCGGGATGAAATTGACATCGGGCGGCAGCGTGCGCGAGCCGCTCGTCACGATTTCCGGGAGGCGGCGGCCGTTGACCAGCACGACAGTCTCTTCGTCCTGGTAGCCGCGCAGACTCAGGTTGGTGCTGCCGGCCATAAAGAGCGGCTGGCTGCCGTCCTGCTCCGGCGGCAGCTGGACGACATTGCTGTCGAGCAGCTCGCGCTGAAGAAATTCGTTCAAGTTGACCACACCGCTGCGCGCGAGCTGGTCGCGGGTGTAGATGGTGAAGGGCAGGGCGTCATCCATCGAACGCCGCAGATCGACGTTGCCGGTGGCGGTCCGCGGGGGCAGGGCGGTGGTGCTGCTGTCGAAAGGCTGCGTCCAAGCCGACTTGTCCTCCACGACATAGGGGTCGAGAGGGATCGGCTCGCTCATAGCTTTTTGCATCGTGTGCGGATCGAGGACCGACACCCGGTCTGCCAGCACCGTCGCGCCGACGATCTGCAACGGTTGATACCCCGTTCCGGTGGCAACCAGCGTGCACGGTCCCGCCGGGACTCCGGCCAGGCTGAATTCGCCGCGGGCATCGGTGACCGTCGCCAGTGGTGTGCCGGGCACAGCAACGCCGACGCCGCGCGCGGCGGTGCCGTCGGGCGTGAGCAACCGGCCCTTGATGCCACCGATCGGTGGGGCGGCGGGTGTAATCACATATTTGCCGTGGCCATTGGGCCGGGCGGTGAACCCCGTGCCCTGCAGCAGCCGGTCGAGTGCCGCGACCGGCTCGTACCGGCCGGTGACGGCGGCGGACTGCACCCGGTGGAGATCGTCGTAGGAAAACAGCACCTCGATCTTCGTCAGCTTGCACAAGGCCAGCAAAGCGCGGTCCGCCGGCTGCGCGGGGAGATCGATATCAACCGGCTCCGCGCGCAGGAGGGCGAGAGGCAGACTGCCGAGGATCAGCAGAAGCAGGGCGGGGCGGGAGGGGATGAAACGCACGGCGGAGGTTGATAGGACGGCTCAACAGCAGCACCGAGCGAAAAAACCGTGGGGACGGAAGGTGCGTGGCATGTCGAGGGAGAGGGCGGGCGTCAGCGGTCACTGCGCAGGCGGACCTGCGCAGTGCCGCTTGCCGGGTCGACCGTTACGCCGACGGACTTTCCCGAAAACAAGTTGTTCTGCAGCGCCGTAAAAAATCCCTCGAGATCGTCGAGGCTGTACTGGCCGCCGACCCGCAGGCCGGCCGCGTCCGGGGCAACCATGATTTTGCGTCCGTGGTAGTGCGCGAACCGGGCGGCGACCTCCGCCAGCGGGGTGCCGTTGCAGACGATCTGGCCCCGCCGCCAGGCGAACGCGTCTTCGAGCGCGCTGCGGGAAAGCGTATCAAAAGCCACGCCGCCGGGCGAGGCCGACAACCGGTCGCCCGCGCCGAGCGTCACGGGGGTAGACGCCAGCGGGCCGCCGGTCAGGCCGGGGCTCACCTGCACCGAGCCCTGGACCACCGTCACCTCGAGCTGCGAGGTGGTCTCGCTGCGCACGTTGAAGATTGTGCCGGTCACGCGCACGGAACCGGCGGGGGTCTCGACGATGAACGGTCGTTGCCGGTCCTTGCTCACGACGAAATAGGCCTCGCCGGTGGCGAGTTGCACGCGCCGCTCGGTCCGGCTGTTTTCGACCCGCAGGCTGGTGCGCGCGTTGAGTTCGACGCGGCTGCCGTCGGCGAGCGTGAGCGACCGTCGGTGCGCGGCGGGCGTTTCAATGCTTTCGAATTGGGCGCCGGGGCGGGCCAGCCAGAAGACGAAAACCACGGCCGCGGCCGCGGCTGACGCGGCGCCGGCGAACCAGGGGAGACTCCAATGGCGGCGGGCGGGCTTGGATTCCTGCTCGGGGGGCAGGTTCACGGCGCCGGTGGCGACGAGCGCAAGCAGGTTTTCCTCGAGATCGGTGGAGAACTGGCAATAACGCGAAAGGAGCGGGCGGTGCGCCGGGTTGGCGGCGAGCCAGGCATCGAGGGCGGCGCGGTCGGCGGCGGTGAGATTGCCGCCATCGAGACGGGCGGCCCAGAGGGACGCTTGTTCCTCGGCGGACGAAGCTGAGCGGGAATGAAAAAATTTCATGACTGGACCTCCGGGTGGGAGACGGGCGTGGCGCGGACGGGGCCGCACCCGGTTTCGTTGGGCAAGGCCGCCCGCAGCAGCCGGAGGGCCCGTGCATGTTGTTTCTCGACGGTGCTGACGGCGATGCCGAGCCGGTCCGCGATTTCACGATGAGAGAGCAGCTCGACCTTGCGCAGCAGCAAGACCGTGCGGCAGCCCTCCGGCAGTTGGGCGATGGCGCGTTCGAGCAGGGCCAGCTCCTGACGGGCCATCACCAGTTGGACCACCCCCGGCGTGGCGGCCGCCGCCGTTTCGGCGTTCACCGTGTCGCGGGCAAACGGCGAGATGCTGCGGCGTCTGAGCCGGTTGATGGCGAGGCGGCGGGCGGTGACATACAGCAAGGCGGCCGGCCGTTCGGCCGGCGGCGTGTGAGCCGTCGGATAGACGCGCAGGTAGGCGTCGTGCGCCACATCCTGGGCCTCGGCGGCGTTGCCGAGGAGGCGCGCGAGGTAGCGACGCAACGGGGCGAGCGTCGTGCGGTAGAGGGTGACGAAATCCTGCTCGGGGCTGGACGACTCATCAGGCATCGCGACACAGGGGACAGGCGCAGCCGCACCGGGATCGGCCGGATGGGGGAGGCAAAGAAGCGTTGCTGCGGAATTTGGATTCACACCTGGGCATAGTGACAACCGCCGGCTGCAAACCCGCTACTCAGGCGGGTAATATTTTTTGCGGTGGCACCACCTAGAAACGCAACCACGAGAGGCGCAAGATATAATGCCGACGACGGGCGGTCAGGATTTTCCGGTGACTGCGAGCGGCATCGAGGCGGAACGGACCGCCGGATAACCGGCCGGTTTGCCAGAAACTAGGGCGCCTCATTGTCATCTATTAGATGACAAAGGGATCGAGTTTCACTCCAAGCAAGGAGCCGGTGAATGTCATCTAATAGATGACAATGGGGTCGTGGACGTCGTGTTGCGCCGCGCCATAAACGACGCGGTTTCTATCCTACCTTCCGATCGTGGCCGCCGCGGCTGCGCGGCGGAGGCCGGGCGGGCTACGGCATTTCGTAAACTTCGACCAGGGCGACGCCGGTAGTGCCGTTGACGCCGCTCACCTGGGCCGTGTAGGTGCCGGGCGGCAGGGTCACCAGCAGCACGGCGTCCAGACTCGTCGGGCCGTTCAGCGAAAACGCGCTCACCGCCGTGAAGGCGTTGCTGAGCGTGGTCGAGCCGCCCCAGTCGTCGTTGCCCTGGAGGAGGGTGGAGCCCTGGTAAAGATCGAGACGCGGATTGGCGAGTATGCCGGTGATCCCGGGAAATTGGGAGAGCGACGGGCCGACCGCGCGGATGAGCAGCGTCTTCGGCATGTTGCCATTGAAGGCGAAACCGGCGATGATGATATTGCCGTTGGTGCCGACCGGTGCCCGGGCGGAAATGCTCGTCAACCGGCTGACCGCGGTGACCGATTGCGCGCTGGGCGGAGTGGGATCGATGTCGTAAACTTCGGCGAGCGCGACGCCGGAGCCGCCATTCACATCGGTGACCCAGGCCGTGTACGGACCGCTGGCGACCGTGCGCAGGAGCGCGGCGTCCTTGCTGTTGGCCGCAAGAGGGAAGCCGGTAAAAGCGGCGATGGCGGCGGCGATCGCCGGATCGCCGCCCCAATTGTCGTTGGTCTGGATGACGGTGCTGCCGCTGTAGAGCGTGAGGAAGGGATCGGGCAGCGTGCCGGAAACGTAGGTGGCGAGCGAGGGACCGATGCCGCGCAGCATCACGGGCTTGTTGCCACCGCTCACGGCGAAACCGACGATGAGGGTCTGCGCACTATTGCCGGCCACGGCCCGAACGGAAAGATCGGTGAGGCGGCCGTATTGGGGCGATTGCACCGTGACAATGGCGGCGTCGCTGGTGACCGTGTTGGCCGATCCCGTGACCGTCACGGTGTAGCTGCCGGCATTGGCGGCGGTGACATTGGCGATGGTCAAGGTGGCGCTGGTGGCGCCGGCAATCGCCACGCCATCCTTGTACCATTGGACACTGGTGACGGTGCCGCTCGTGGTAACGCTGAGCGTGAGCGTGCCGCCGATGAGCACGGTCTGACTTTGCGGCTGGGTGACGAGAGCGACGCTGACCGCGCGGGCGGTGTGCGTGGCATTTTGCTGGAACATCGGCCAGACGGAGCCGGCGGCGTTCTGGCCGAGGTTGAAGGCATAGAGCTTGCCGTCGTTGCTGCCGAAGTAGAGGCGGTTGTTCGCGATGACGGGCGACGAACGGATGATCTGCGCGGTGGAGTAAACGCGCTGGAGCGTGCCGTTGGAATTCACCGCGTAGAGTTGCGAGTCATAATCGCCGAAATAGATCGTGCCGTCCGCGGCGAGGGCGGGCGTGGAGGCGCGCACCTCGTTGGGCGTGGGGTAGGACCATTTTTCCGTGCCATCGGCGGCGCGCAATGCGTGCAGCTTGTGATCGTAGCCACCGAAATAAATCGTCCCATCGGTGCCAATGACCGGCGACGAGGTGATGCCGCTGCCGTCGGCGTTGTTCCAGATCCACTTCCGGGTGGCGGACGTGCCGTTGTCGGTGAGGGCGTAGACGCTGCCCGACAGGGTGGCAAAATAGATCGTGCCATCCGCGGCGATGGCGGGTGACGTGTAGATATCGTTATTGGCGGTGTAGGTCCATTTCGTCGTGCCGTTGGCGTTGAAGGCATAGAACGAGCCGCCGGTGCCGCCGACGTAGATGGTGCCGTTGGTGCCGATCGTCGGCGAGCAATAGGTTCCGCCGCTGAGCGCAGCGCTCCATTTTCTGGTGACGGACGTGCCGTTGTCGGTGAGGGCGTAGAGATTGTTGTCGTCGCGGAAATAGATCGTGCCGTCGGTGCCGATGGCGGGGGCGGAGGAGATCCCCGTGGTGGCGGCGAACCGCCATTTTTGCGCGCCGGTGCTGCCGTTAAGGGCGTATAAATACATGTCATCCGAACCGATGTAGACCGTGCCGTCGGCGCCCAGCGCGGGCGAGGCCATGTCGATGATGCCACCGGTGGTCCGGTCCCATTTGATCGAGCCATCGGCGTTGAGCGCATACACGAACGAGTCGTTCGAGCCGAAATACACCGTGCCGTTGGCGGCCACGGCGGGAGACGAGGTGATATCGGGGCCGGGCAGGGTGGTGAGGTTGGTGTTGACCATGCCGGCGGGGAATTCCCACAGGGCGTCGGTGAGCGAAAGGGTGAAATCGCCGCCCGTGGTATCGGTATTGGAGATCTGGAAGTAGTAGGTCGTGCCGGCGGTGGCGTTGAAGGACACCAGGCTGTCGCTGTTGTAGGTGGCAGAGTTGTCGTTGGAAGCCACGGTCGTCAGGTTGCCGAGCGCGGTGCCGGTGCAGACGGCTGCGACCATGTCGATTTGCGACGCGAACGCGGCCAGATCGTAATGACCGGTGGCGGGGGCGGTCCATTGGTACCAAACGGTCAGACCATTGCTGACGCCCGTGGGGTTGGGTTCGCCCGTTTCCGCGGAGGCGTTGGACGTGAAACCCGTCGTGACGAAGGAAACGCCGCTCACGACCTGGGCGTTCGCGAAATTGTCGTTGGCGGGCACCGTGCCGATCTGAAGCGACACGGATCCGGTGGCGCCATTCTTCCCATCAACGGCGATTTGATACGTGGTGCCAGCGGTGGCGTTGATCAGGACGCGGCTGGTGGTGACGCTGGTGGAGGCATTGTCGTTGGACGCGACCGATTGCAGGGTGCTAAAGGATGTGCCGGTATAGACGGCGAGCACGGTGTCGAAACTGCTGCCGGAGGTATCGAAGGCCACCATGCTGGTGGACGTCGCCGTCCACGTCCACCAGAGCGAGGCCCCGCCGGTGACGCCGGCGTGCTGGGGCTCGCCGGACTCGCGGGTGGCGCCAACATTGGACGAACGCACGCTGACGTTGGGCCCGGAAAGCTGGGCGCGGGTGGCGAAGTCGTCATTCATCGGACGGTTGTCCGTCGAGCTGAGCGCCTGGACGAGATTGAGGCGGCCGCCGCTCTGCACCTTGCCGGTCAGGACAGACAGTTTGGTGACACTGCGCAGGAGCCGGTTGATGAGCTGCCGGTAGGTATCGTTGGGGAAGCGGGCCTTCAGCAGTGCCAGCGAGCCGCTCACGTGGGGCGCGGCCATCGAGGTGCCGCTGAGTGTGCCGGTGGCGGTGTCGGTAGTATTAATCGTGGAGAGGATCTGGTCGCCCGGCGCGGCGAGATCGACGGAGCCGGAGCCGTAATTCGAATAGCTGGCGAGCACGTCGGTGCGCGTCGTGGCGGCGACCGTGACGATGTTGTCCAACAGGTAACCGGCCGGGTAATCGTTGCCGTTGTCGGTGCTGAGGCCGTCGTTGCCCGCGGCGGCCACGAAGATGATGCCCGCCTGGCCCGCCTGCTTGATGGCGTTGTATTCCGACTGCGAAAAGCCGGTGGAGCCAAAACTGCCGTTGATGATGGCGGCGCCGTGCGCGATGGCGTAATTGATGCAGGTGATCTCGTCCGACTGGGAACCGCTGCCGTCCGCCGCGAGGAACTTCAGCGCCATCAACTGGACGGTCCAGGCAACGCCGGAGACGTCGATGCCGTTGTTGCCAACGGCGCCGATCGTGCCGGAGACGTGTGTGCCATGGCCCACGCTGTCGTTGTCGGTGGGTGTGCCGCTGGAGGACGACGAGGGCGACACCGTGGCATTGATGCCGTGCAGGTCATTGCGGAAGCCGCTGGTCCCGGGGCTGGGATTGGTCCAGAGGTTGGCGACAAGATCGGAGTGGGTGAGGCGGATGCCCGAATCGATAATCGCAACAATCACGTTGGGAGCGCCGGTTTGGACGGACCAGGCGGCGGGCGCGCCGATATCGGCACCGGGGGTGCCGCCGCTCTGCCCGGTGTTGTTCAACGACCACTGCTGGCCGAACGACGGATCGTTGGGAACCGTCCGGGCGTAGAGGAGGCGATCGGGTTCGACGAACTCATAGCGTCCGGTGGCGCGCAGCCGGCGGATCGCCTGCTCCGTGGTCTCGCCGGTGGAGAATTCGAGCAGGCGCAGGTTGCGGACATGCTCGAAACGATGCCGCATATTCAGGCCTTCGCGCTCTTCGGCGCCGGCGACGTCGGCCTCGGCCAGCGCGGCCTTGGGCATGGCGAGCACGGCGCCATCGCGATAGCCTTGGGCCCGCTCCTTGGCGGTCAAGGACTGTCGCTCCGCCGGGAATCCAGTGGAGGCGAATAACGTGATCGCCGCCAGCAGGGCGCCGGCAGCGATCAAAAAGCGAGGCGGGCGGAGGGAAGGCACGGGTGAAGGGGGAAAACGTTACGGCGTTTGATGCGCTTTTGGCAACGCGGGTTCCCCATTATTATCAAGAGATTTTAGCCGTTGGAATCCGGGCCGGGCGTGACGCGCCGGGCCAATTTGACCCCGCCAATACTTTCTTCCTCTATGGGCAGGTTCCCCGCTACAGTTCTCCCCGCGCGATTTTTTCCCGCCGCCTATCACCATGGATGCCGTCAGAATTCTGCTGGTTGTCGCACCCGGAAAATCCCGGGAGGCCTACCTGCGGCGTCTGGACCGCCTGCCGGCGGTTTGGGATGTGGTCGATTCGATCGACTCGCTTGAAACCTCGTTGCAGGACACACCTTACAACGGACTGCTGCTCGACGTGCCCACGATGATCCGGGCGTCGACGTCGCAGAAGGCCAAGGTACTGGCGCTGCTGGAGTATTACCCCGTGCTGCGGCTCTCCTATCGCGCACCGGTCGATGAGATCCATGCCCTCGCCGACGGACAGACGACGCCGCAGACGCACACCTTGGAAGAGTTTGTCGGCGACGACTGCCGCCGGTTTCGGGCCCGGGCCGTGCGCGCCTTCAAGCGCTGTCACCTGGTCTTCAATGTGCGCTTGCTCGATCAGCCGGAGCAGCCGTTGGAGGAAGGGGAAAAGGCCTTCACCGTGGATGTCTCCGAGTCGGGGTGTTTTGTCGCAACGGTCCAACCGCCTGAGAGCGGGCGCCTCCTGTCCGTCGTGTTGTGCGACCTGGCCGACCCGACGCCCATCCCGATCGAAGTGCGCTGGCGGATCTTGTGGGGCGAGACGATGCGAACGCCGGGATTCGGCGCCAGGTTTCTCTCGTTGACCGAGGAGCAGAAGGCGGAGCTCGTCGCAAAGCTGGCGGCGGCGCGGAGCAGTCTGGAGAACGAATAGACGCGGAGGGGGAATGCATCATCGTAACTCCACCGGATGAAAATAATCATCATCGAAGACCACCAATTAGTGCGCGACATGCTCATGGGAGCATGCATCGATTCGATGCCGGGCGTGGCAGTGGCCGGGGCGGGTACCTGCGCCGAGGGCGTGGCGCTTTGCCGGCAACGACAGCCCGACCTGGTGCTGCTCGACCTGGTGCTGCCCGATGGCGACGGCCTCGATCAGGTGGATGCGATCCTGGCCGGGGCGCCGCGCGCCAAAATCATCGCCCTCACGTCGCACGCCGACGAATTCACCCTCCATCGCGCGTTGCGCGCCAAGGTGCACGGCTTTGTCGACAAAAACGAACAGCCGCTCCGGTTGTTGCGGGAGGCCATCGCCACGGTGCTGGACGGGCGGCCGTATTTTTCCTCGGTCGCCCAGCGCGTGCAGGCCTCGTTGCGCCAGGATCCGGCGGCGTTCAACAAGCTGCTGTCGGACCGCGAGCAGGAGCTGTTGCGATATTTTGGCGAGGGCCTGTCGAACGAGGAAGTGGCCGCCCGCGTGGGTTTGACCGCCGGTACGGTGAAGCTGCATCGCCGCAACATCATGGGCAAACTCGACGTGCACAGCACGCCCCAGCTCATGCGCTACGCGCTCGAAAAAGGCTTCACCCGCCCGCGCCCATGAACGGCGGAGCGGCGGCCAGTTGCCCGCGGAGGCTCTGCCACTCGGCGGCGAGTTCGGTCAACACCGGCCCGAGTTCGCCGGATCGGCCCGCTCGCGCCAGGGTTTCCAGGCGCCCCGCCTGTTCGACGAGCACCCGTGCGCCGATGAGACTGCCCAGCGCACGTGCGCGGTGGACCGCCTGCGCGGCGCCGGCGGCGTCACCGGTTTTTGCCGCCTGGGCGAGCAGGTCCAATTCACGATCGACCGCGGCGATGAAGCGCGGCACGGCCTCGGCCGCCTGGGCCGGTGCGGCCCGGGCATAGAGCGCAAAGGCTTCGAGATCCAACTGGCCCGGGCGGTCCTCCGTGACGGCAGCGGATCCCGGTCCGGCGGTGCATCGGGCGCGCAACTCTGCGATGAGGCGGCGCACCTGCGCCAGATTGTAGGGCTTGAGCAGCACCCCGTCCATGCCCGCCGCCAGGCAGCGGTCGCGCGCTTCGTCGCTGTCATGCGCCGTGGTGGCAATAATCAGGGGTGCGGCGCCGCCGGGGCGGGCGCGCACACCACGCGATACCTCGCCACCTTTACGTCCGGGAAGTTCCCAATCGAGAAAGATCACGCTGAAATCCACGCGCTCGATGAGCGTGAAAGCCTCCTCGGCATTGGCCGCCGTTTCCGGCCGGTAACCGAGGGCCAGGGCAATGCCTTGAAGCACGGTGCGGTTGTAGGGTTCGTCATCGACGATCAACGCTGCCTCCCCCGCACCGCCGGCGGCGGGAGGGACCTTCGGTGGCTCGAGCAGGCGAGCAGGACCGTCCGGTTCGTCGTTCCGGGCGGCGGTGGCCAGACCGGAGACGCGGGACGGCGGGGCGGCGCGCGCCACGAGCAAGCGCAGATAAAACGTCGCGCCGTGCCCTGGTTCGCTCTCGAGGCCCACGCTGCCGTTCAGTGCCCGCGCCAGCACGCGACAGGTGGCGAGGCCAAGGCCGGCGCCCGTCACGCCGTCGTTTTTGGCCAGGGAGCCGCGGACAAATTTCTGGAAGATCAACTCCTGTTCGTCCGGGGGAACGCCCGGTCCGTGGTCCGTGACTTCGACGAAAAGCTCGACCATGCCCCCCGCGGCCGGCTGCGACTCGGCCGTGAGCTCGACCGGCCCGCCCGGCGCGTATTTGAGGGCGTTGGTGACGAAGTTTCCGAGGATGGTCTTGATCTTGTTCGCGTCGCCCGCAAAGCCGTCGACGAAGTTGGCGGGCAGTTTCACCGTGAGGGTATTCGTCCGATGGGCCGCCTGCACGGCGAACATATCAGCCAGATCGTGGAGGAGCTGGCCCAGCAGAAACGGTTTTTTCTCCACCGTGATGCAGCCGTATTCGAGCTTGGCGAAGCCGAGCACCTCCTCAAACCCCCGGGTGAGATTCTCCGCGCAGAGCTTCAACGAGCGGGCGAGTTCGAGTTCGCGCGGTTTGAGCTCCTCCTCGTGCAACAGTTCGAGCAGGCCGGTGAGGCCATTGAGGGGGTTGCGCAGCTCGTGGCTGATGTTCTCCAAAAATTCGCTCTTGGCGGCGCCCGCCAGTTCGAGTTCGCGCGTGCGATCCGCCACGAGCTGGTTGAGCCGTTCGTTCTGACGGCGCAACTGCCGCAGCCGCCAGCGCACCAGACCGGCGAGCCCCAAGACAGTCCCCAGGGCGAAGGAGGTGAGCGCAACGGGCCGCCGATACCATGGCGCGGCGATGACGAAGCGGTAGACGGTCGCCGGCCCGGCGAGACCGAAGCGGTCAACCGCCCGGGCGGCGAAGGCATACAGCCCGGGGGCGAGACCCGTGAATTCGCGCCTGGGTTCGGGGGTCGGGTCCAACCACTCCGCCTCCACGCCTTCCAGCCGGGTCTGATAAAAGAACGGACCGTCGCCGCGATCGGGGAGGGGAAAGCGGAAAACCAGGTGCCGCACTCCCACCGGCATCGCAGCTGGGACGGATCCATCGAGGCCAAGGGCGGTGTCATCGGCCTGGGCCTGGCGCAGTGTGAGGCGGCCGACGCCGGGGGCCGGCTGCAGGCCGGCTTCAGCGATTCTCACCAGGCCGCGCCGGCCGCCGATCCACAGCGCCGGGCCGTCAGGTGCGGTGATGAAATCGCAGCTGGTGACCGGGCCGGCGGCGTCGAGCCCGGGCGTCGCCACGGCCTGCCAGGCGGAGGCGGTCCCGTCGATGCGGACGACGGTCACGGGCGCATTCGGGCCGAGGGCGCGAGATCGTACGACCCAATAGGCGCCGCCGTCGAACGCAGCGGCTGCCAGCCCGGAAAAACCGGCCAGACCCGGTGCCGGAGCGAAGGCGGTGCGTGCCTCGTTGAGCACGAGAATTTCGTCCGCCGTGAACGCATACAGCCGTCCGCCCAGCAACGTGAGTCGCGGCTGCGCCGCGGTGCGGGGCAGGCCGGCCCCGGCGCGATAATGCATCGCCAGCCGCCAGGCGCGACCGCCGCCCGGCTCCTCCGGTCCGGCAAACCGGTAGATGCCACCAACCACAGTCGAGACCCAGATATCCCCCTGTTCGTCTTCCAGCAGCGAGAGCGGCGTGTCGGCGACCCGCGCATCCAGATGGCGAGGCACCCAGCCGTAGGCGCCGCGTTCGAGCGCCATGAGTTCATAGTTCTCCAGAAATACGACAGCGCCGGGAATCCGCGACGAAGCGGTCAGATGCAGAACGTCGGCCGACACGTGATGCTCGTGCACGGTGCGCGCACCGTCGACGACCCACAATCCGCCAAAGCCACCGATCCACAGCCGCTGGTCAATCACGGCGGCGTCCCAGAGGAGCGGCTGTGCGTCGATCAGCGGCTCGAGGCGGTCGGCCCCGACGGCATAAAGCATTTTGCCGGTCAAAACCTGCGCGCCGCCCGGCAGCACCTTGAGTGGCGTGCCCTGGTTCAGGCCCGCAGCCGCGTCGAGCACGGTAACGACATCCGGCGCTTCGATCCGGGCATAGCCGTTGCCCAACCCCGCCCACACGGACGATGCGCTGCCCGCCGCCAAGGTGTACACGCTGTCGTCGCCGAGCCCGGTCCGGCTGTCGGCGCGGTTGACGACGTCGCCCGCCGCATTGGCAAAGACAATTCCACGTTTGAAAGTGCCGATCGCCACCGACCGGGGTCCAACGCGCGTGGCACAGGATGGCAGGGCGTCGCGCAACGCCTCCGATAAGGCATCCAGGCGCGTAAACCGCATGCCCGATGGCGTGCCGCCCGCGTTGCCGCCAGCCACGCGAGCCCGGCGGTAGGCGTTGTTCCCGAGGCCGAGCAGGGCGCTGCCGTCGGGCAGGGCGACCAGCCATGTCACGGGTTTTTCCGGCAAATCGCTTTCGGCGATCTCCAGCGAGGGTGCGCCAGTGGCGCGCAGGCGATGCAGTCCGACGCCACCCTGATAAACGAACAACGCGTCATCATCCGGGAAGGCTTGCAGGTGCGGCTGGGCGGGCAGCAACCAGGTCTCGAACTTGTCGCCATCCCAGCGCAGCACGCGATCCGTGGTCACAAAGGCCGCGCCGCGCCCCAACGCGCACACCTGCCAGATGTCGCCCGGGTCGGACATACCCGCCTGTTGCAGCGGACCGAGCAGCGAGGTGTAGTGCCAGGCGCCGGCTGCGTCGCGGGTCAGGTATCCGAGCGCGCCCCGCGCCCCGGCCCATACCCGGCCGTCGGCCGCGGCGGAAAGTCCGCGAAACGCATAGGCTCCCGGCAGGTCGATCGTTTCCCAGCGCTGGCCATCGCCAGCCGCGAGGACGTTGGAGCCGACCCATTGTGTGCCATCCCGGCTTTCCGCCAGCGCCCAGACGGCCCCGTTGACCGGCGCCCCGGCGGCATCCAGGCGCCGAATAATGGGGTGCCCCGCCGCCCACAGAGTGGCGGCCAAACCGATCGCCGCCATCCACCAGGCAAGAAGCAAACGTATGACTGCAGGGGGTGTCACGGGAAAATCAGGTCCAGGTTGAGCTGGCAACAGGCTTACGGCCAGCCGCAAGCAGGGCCACAACTATCCCAATTGGGATAATCAAGAAGGTTGGCGGCATGGCGGGTTGCCCAATGGAGTGGTGTTATACCGCATGGCCGCGCTCGTCCGGGCGGCCGGCATTCGTTGCCATGCCTCATCTCCTTTCCCTCATGGATATTTTCGCTCCATCCCATGCACCACAGCCCGCCGGGCTTGCCCAACGACATTCCCGCTGGTCCCGGTTCATGCAACGATGGATCTGCGGAGGATGGGCCGCCGGCTGCTGTTTTTTGGCCGCAGCGGAGGCGCAGATCACGCGCGTCGTCGATGCCGCCGCGCAACAGCCCGGATCGATCGATGGCTCCGTGCTGCGACCGTCCAGCCGGCAGCCGATCGTGGGCGCCGACATCCACCTGCTCGGCACCACCGTCTCGACGACGACCGATGCCACCGGCGCGTTTCATCTCCGCACGGTGCCGCCCGGCACGTATGAACTGAGGGTGGAAGCGCCGGGCTCACATCCGCTGCAGATCGTCGATCTGGTGATCAAGCCGGGTCTGACCACCGAGATCAAAGACCTGGAATTGTCGCTCGCGCCGGACCAGGACGGCGTGCAGCCGCTGGAGACGATCTACGTCAACGCCACCCAAGTCGTGGTCAGTCAATCTCCCGGGATCGGCTTCGACGAGGTGCACGTTAAACTCTCCGCGGTCGTGGTCACCCCCAGCCGCTTCGGCATCTCCGAGGAACGCGTCGCCGCCAATGCCACGCTGACCAACGCGGAACTGGCCACCCTGCCGCAACTGGGCGAGGACCTTTATCGCACGATCAGCCGCCTGCCCGGACTGTCATCCAACGAGCTTTCGGCGAAGTTCCTGGTGCGGGGCGCGCCCAACAGCCAGCTGCTCGCGCGCTTCGATGGCGTGGACCTGGTCGAGCCGTACCACCTCAAGGACTGGGATGGGGTGCTCTCGATCGTGGACCTGCAGACGATCGGCAGCGTCGACATGGTAACCGGCGGTTTCACCACCGACTACGGCGACCGGCTGGCGGGCGTGATGACGATGGAGACCCAGGAATACGCGCGAACGCAGTCGCTCACGACCCTGGGCTTGAGCGTCACCAATGTGCGTGCCACCAACCAGGGTACCTTCGCAGGGGGCGACGGCCAGTGGATGGTGGCGGCCCGGCGCGGCTACGTCGACCTCGCCGTCAAACTGGGTGGGGGCACGGTCAACGCCTCTCCGGTTTACTACGACTTCTCGGGCAAGGTGCAGTACCGGCTGAGCCCGCAGCAAACGCTGTCGCTGCATGTGCTGTACGCGGCCGATACCATGAAGAAAGCGCAGAGTGGCAACGACCCCGATCTCCGGAGCAGTTACGACAGTGCCTATCTGTGGGGCCGCTGGCAGGGCCGCTTCGGCGAGCGTCTGTCGGGCGAAAGCGTGCTCGCGGTTTCCCAGCTCGACTGGCATCGCACCGGCAACGGATGGATCGATGACGGAGCCCACCGGTTCATGCTGCACGACGACCGCCGGCTCGACACGGTGGGCCTGCGTCAGGACTGGACCCTCAATCTGACCGAACACGCCCTCATCCGCTCGGGTTTCGAATACAAGACCGGCGAGGCGCGTTACGACTACGCGTTGCTGCGCGACCTCTGGACGCTGAGCAACGGCAACCTCTTCACCTCGACGCGGGCCGTCAATTACGCGCTTCGGCCCGGGGGCGATTACGCGGCGGCCTACGCCGCGCTTCGCCTGCAGCCCTGGTCCCCCCTGATTATCGAGCCGGGAGCACGCTTCGAGCGCCATACCTATACGAACGACTCGAGCTGGAGCCCGCGGCTCAACGCCTCGCTCGCCCTCGGACCCCGCACCACGGTCCGCGCCGCCTGGGGCATCTACGAGCAGGCCCAGGGGCTGCAGGAACTCTCCGTGCCGGACCGGGAAACGACCTTTTCGCGGTCGGAGCGGGCGGAACAACGCGTGCTGGGAGTGTCGCACAAGCTGGAGTCCGGCCTGGCCCTCCGCCTGGAGGCGTACGAGCGGCTGAGTTCGCGCCTGCGGCCGTACTGGGAAAACGTGGTCGAGCCCTTTAATTACTTTCCCGAGGCTCTCTACGACCGGACCAAGATCAGCCCCACGCGCGGCCGGGCACGCGGCGTCGAGCTGCTGGTCGAGCATCGGGGCGAGCGCTTCGGCTGGGGGGCCAGCTATGCGTATGCGACCTCCGAGGAGCAGGTCGGCGGACATTGGATACCGCGCATGTGGGATCAGCGCCACACCTTCTACACGGATGTGACCTACGCCCCGTCGCGCAATTGGCAATTGAGCGCCGCCTGGCAGTTCCACACCGGCTGGCCCTACACCGACCAGATTTTTTCGCTCGTGCGGCTGAACGACGGCACGCTCATCGATTCTTGGGTTTACGGTCAGACGGGGGCGTTGCGCGCGCCGGCCTACCACCGGCTCGATCTCCGCGCGACCCGGACCTACCGGCTGAAACACGGGACCCTGCGGGCCTATGCGGACATCTTCAATGCCTACAACCAGCGCAACGAGGTTGGATTCGACAATCATTACGCCTACGTGCTGAACGGACAGCTGGTCGTCGTGAAAACCCCCGGAAGAATGCTGCCCATGCTCCCGAGCGCGGGCTTGAGCTGGGAATTCTGACGATCGTCCGGCAGGAGCAATTTGCCCAAAGCATGGAGTAGAACCGCGAATGAACGCGAAGGAACGCGAAAGTCCACAGAGCGAAGTTGACAGGGCTTCGCGCTCATCTTCCGGGGAGGCGATCTGCCCGATCTGGGCCGCAAGGCACCGCCCTCGCATTCGCGAGGCTTCCCGTCCCTTCGCGGTTTCCGTCTGCATCGTTCCGGATTGGCGACAATGAAACACCTCGCATGGTTGATGGTTCTCTTCGCCGCTTGGTCGGGCTGCATTCCCAGTCGGATGTCCGCCTGCACCAGTTTCGCCGTTTTCTCACGCGAGACCTGGTACGGCATGAACTTCGATTACACTCCCACCGACATCCAGCTGTCGATCACCCATTCCAGCGGTTGCACCATCTTTCTGGTCGGTTTCTCCGGCGGTGGCCACATTGCCGAAATGAATGACCGGGGGCTGTTCATCGACCTGCAACAGTTGAATTATCTCACGCCGCAGAATTTCACCATCCCGGACCAGAGTTTGGAAATCCGCACCCTGTACAGCGAGCCGATCAAAAGCATGAGCACCGTTGCGGAGGTGACGGACTATATCGGAGGACGGCAGGTGCTCAATTCATGGGGGGTGTATTCGCACGCGCTGATTGCGGATATGACCGGCGCGGCGATGGTGGTTGAGCCCTTCGCCAACTACACCGGCATCACCCCCATTTCCGGTCAATTCCTCGTGATGACGAATTTCCCCAACTACAATTTCATCAACCAGGATTATCGCTCGGTCTACGGGGTGGGCGCAGATCGGTATCAAACGGCCTACGCCTACATCCGCGACCATCTGGAAGGCTTCGGCTATCAGGATGCCTTCCAAGTGCTGCAACGGACGGCTCAGTATTCGGGCTATCCTACGCGGGTCTCCATGGTGTTTAATCCGACCACCAGGGAGGTGTTTGTCTGCTTCAGTACCGATTTCACCCGGGTCCTGAAGGTTTCGCTCGCGACCGAAACGATCGAGACGTATGCCGGCTTTGACGTCAGCGAGGTTCGCCGGCTCGATGCGACCGGCGTGTTTGCTTCCACCTTGCAGATTCCCACGTTGGCCGCGGCCACGATGCCGGTGCTGATCTTGCAGCCGCAGAATCAAACGGCGGTCGCCGGCAGCCCGGTTGTCTTGTCGGCGTTGGCGACTGGCATCGGCATCACCTATCAGTGGAGCAAAGACGGCACAATCGTCGCTGGCGCCACGGATCGCACGCTCACGCTGACCAATCTCACCACCGCCCAGGCCGGCAACTACAGTGTCGTGGCGACAAACCCGGTCGGCTCGATTGCGAGTCAGTCGGCTCGACTGACGGTGTTGACCCCGCCCGTGGTCGCCACGCCCCCCGTGAGCCAGCACGTGGCGCCGGGCGGCAGCGTGACGTTCAGCGTCACCGCTACGGGCGACGCGCCGTTGACCTACCAATGGAAGCTGAACGGCACGGCCATCGCCGGGGCGACGAACGCGACGTTCACAGTGGCCAACGTGCAGGCGGGCAACATGGGTTT
>DATJPQ010000166.1:0-3507 GCA_035506315.1 Opitutaceae bacterium | reverse complement strand
CGAGGTGCGGCACTTCGAAAACGTGCCGCTGTTCGCCAAACATTTTCGGGCCGCCGATTGAACATCGGCATTATTGCGGTCAAACTATCCAAACCATGTCGACGGTCCTGCTCCTGCCTCCTGCCACCCTCACCCGCCATGGCTGAACCTGCGCCGCATCCCTTTCTGCAGGGCTTGAGCAAGCATCGCGGAGCGCCTCCGACGGCGGTCGTGATTTTCGGCGCGTCGGGCGATCTCACCGCCCGCAAACTGATCCCCGCGATCTACAACCTGGGCCATGACAACCTGCTGCCGGCGGACTTTTTTCTGGTGGGCTACGGGCGCCAGCCGATCTCCGACGACAATTTCCGCCAGCTGGCCGTCACGGCGATCAAGGAATATTCCCGCCGGGAACTGAAGGCCGGTATGTGGGACCGCCTCGCCGCGCAAACGACCTATGTGGCCGGCGGCTACGACGAGCCGGCGGCCTTTGCCCGGCTCGCCGCGCACCTGGCCGCCATCGAGCAAACCCTCGGCCGGGAAGTGCAGCCGCTGTTCTACATTTCCACGCCACCCTCGGTGTTTGCGCCCATTCTGCGCCATCTCGGCGCGAGCGGACTGGCCGCGAAATACCTGGGCCAGCCGCACCAGGCGAAAGTGGTCATCGAAAAGCCGTTCGGCCGGGATCTCGCCTCGGCCCGCGAACTGAACGCCACGATCCGCGGCGTCTTCGCGGAGAGCCAGGTGTACCGCATCGATCACTACCTTGGCAAAGAGACGGTGCAGGACCTGCTGGTGCAGCGTTTCGCCAACGCAATCTTCGAGCCGCTGTGGAACCGGAACTTCATCGACAGCGTGCAGATCACCGTGGCCGAAACCGGCGGGGTCGGCACGCGCAGCGGCTACTACGAGCAGAGCGGCTGTCTGCGCGACATGATCCAGAATCACACGATGCAGCTGCTCGCGCTCACGGCGATGGAGCCGCCGGTCTCGCTCGATCCCGAGGCGGTGCGCGACGAAAAGGTGAAGGTGCTCAAAGCCATCCGACCGCTGCGCCTCGGCACCGCGAACGACGTGGCCCGGGCCCAGTACGCCGCCGGCATGGTGGGCGGCCGGCGGGTGAAAGGCTATCTCGAGGAGGAAGGCATCGCGCCGCAGTCGGCCACCGAGACCTTCGCCGCCCTCCGCCTCGCGATCGACAACTGGCGCTGGCAGGGCGTGCCGTTCTACCTGCGCTCGGGCAAACGCCTGGCGCGGCGCGTCACGGAAATCGCGGTGCAGTTCAAGTGTCCACCCGGCACGCTGTTTGCCGCCCCCGGCGGGCATTTCCAGATCGCGCCGAACACGCTCTCGTTCCAGATCCAGCCCGACGAGGGGCTCAGCCTCGTGCTCAACGGCAAAATTCCCGGCCTCGAAACGCATACGCAACCAGTGAAGATGAATTTTCGCTATGCCACCACCTTCGGCTCCAACACGCCCGAGGCTTACGAGCGCCTGGTGCTCGACGCGATGATCGGCGACGGCACGCTGTTCATCCGCGGCGACGAGGCGGAGACGTCGTGGCGGCTCTACACGCCGGTCCTCGACTTCTGGCGGGAGCAGGATCGTGTCGGCCTGGATTCCTATCCCGCCGGCTCATGGGGCCCGCCGAGCGCCGAAGTCCTGTTGGCGCGCGACGACAACGCATGGAGGCAACCGTAGGCCGCGCTGCGCGCGGCAAGTAACAAGTACCAAGTGACAAGTAACAAGGCACAAGTAACAAGTACCAAGGGACTGGTGACAAGTAACAAGGGACTAGAAACAAGAGACCAGGAACAAGGACCAAGATGAAGAAGCTCACAGTCTGTCGCGTGGAGTGGCGCGACCGGTCCCTGTTACTTGTCACTTGTTACTTGATACTTTCTAATTTCCCATGACTGCGATTTTCGACGCTCTGCCGGGGATCGAGGTGCCGGTCGGCGAGATCGCCGCGAGCCTGGCCCGGATGTGGGACGAGCGGGCCGATGCCGGCCAGCCCGCGCCTGCGGCGGACGACGTCAGGGCGACGCAGGTGAATTTCGTACTGCGTTTCGGCCGGGCCACGACGCCCGAAGATGCGTTGCGGCAGTTTCACACGACGGTGCGCTTTGCCACGCGCTACCCGAGCCGGGTGGTGGTGCTCTGTCCGTTGCCACCCGAAGATGCCACCACGGAGATGCGGGCGAAAATCTTCGGCGAGTGTTTTCTCGGACGCACGAAGAGCGATGCGCGTTGCTGCGAGTTCGTGCTGCTGAGCTATCCGCGGTCGGCGCGCGATTATCTGGAGAGCCAGGTTTCCGTCTGCCTCACGCCCGATCTGCCGCTCTATTACTGGGCCCACCGGTTTTCGGCGTGCGCGCGGCTGGCCGAATACCGGTACCTGCTGACACACGCCCAGCGGTTTCTCTTCGACACGGCGGCGGCGCCGGCCGACGCATTGACGTTTCCCTGGCCCAAGCCCGCCGCGGTGCGGGATCTGGCGTTCGCGCGCACGCTGCCGGTCCGCCAGTCGGTCGGACAGTTTCTCTCGCGTTACGAACCGGCGCGGCTGATCGACGGCCTTCGGACCGTCACCGTGGCGCATGATCCGGCGCTGGCCGCCGAGGGGCGCGCTTTGCGGCAATGGCTGCAGGACCGGCTGACCGCGTGCGGGCCGACCGTCGCTGTGACGTTCTCGACCGTACCTCTCAGCGTGGATCGGACCGGCAGTCTGGAGTTGCGCTTCGGTTACGCCGGCTCCTCCCGGTTCAGCTGGAGCGGCGATGTCCTGGTGGGGACGGCGCGATTTGAGGCCGATTTCGGCACGGGGCGCACCGGATGGCCCGCGTCCACCAGCCTGCTGGCCCCGGAACTTGCGCTGGGCGAGGCGATGTTTTCCTGAAGACCGATTGAAATACGGACTGTACCGAAGAGGAAATTATCTCCACCACAAACAAAACAAACCATGTCCCTTGTTACCTCCCCCCGCACCGGCATGAAGCGCATCCTGCCACCGATTGGCTCGCCCGGCTACCACGTGATGCTGGCCGGCGTGGCGATCTTCATTTTAGGGCCGCTGGGGGGCATATCGGCGGCGTTCATGAATTTCTCGATCGGCTTCTTTATCGGCGGACAGGTGCTGGCGGGCATCCTGGGCAGCACGGTCACGCTGCCGTATGGCCCGGAAGGCAAGCACGGGGCGAATTACATGCAGACGATGGCGGCGTCGGTGGCGGGCATGTGCGGCATGGCGGTATTGGTGCAGGCGATGTCGTGGCTCGGCCTGCCGGAGCCGGCCACGTGGAAACTTGTCCTGTATTTCATGTGCATCGGCATGTTTGGCGTAGGATTGGGGATGCTCTACACGCCGATCCTCGTGGACAAGATGCAGCTCGCCTTCCCGTCTGGCTTTGCCGTGGCCAACATCCTACGCGCGCTTACGGACAAAAACCTGCTCAAGCGTTCCATTGCCAAGCTCGGCGGCGGCATGCTCGGCGGATATCTCGGTGGGCTGGCGTCGCTGAAAATCGC
>DATJPQ010000165.1:0-20852 GCA_035506315.1 Opitutaceae bacterium | reverse complement strand
GCGGCCTCGTTGTAGAAGCCATCGAGGTGGCTGCCGGTCTGCGCGAGGAAGACGTAATCGACGTGCTCGCCGGCGCTCTGCTCGGCCGCCTCGAGCGCGCTGTGGGTGCACTCGCTGGCCGCCTTGTAATCGACCACGGTGCCCTTGATGATGCCACGCGACTGGCTTTCGCCGTAGCCGATGATGGCCAGCTCGCGGCCGGTGAATTCGCCCACGAGGGCGGTGATCTTGCTGGTGCCGATTTCGACGGCGCCGATGAAACGGGTTCTAGAGGTCACGGGGAGATGATTTGCGTTGGAAACTGGGAAAGGCGGCCACGGCGGGCTTGGCTCGGGCGGTGCCGGCCGCGGCGGTGCCGGCCGGGGGCAGCGGCACTCCGGGTCCGGACCCAGGGCCCGCGACCACCGGGAACTGGCCGAGGCTCAGGTCGACCTTCGCGAGCGGCAATTCCGGCGTCGGCTTGAATTCGTCGCGCACGCGGTCGAGCTTGGCGAGCTGGCGGAAAAAATCGTCGCGGGTGCTGAAGATGACCTGCGTCATTTCCGTCGTGCGCACTTCGATTTCGTCGTCGGAGGCCAGCCGGGCCAGCGACACGACCTGGAACGTGCGATAGAGGTGCTCCGCCTCGGCCTTGGCCTTGGCGAGCAGGTCCGCCACGACGGCCATGCCCTCGATGGGCGCGAAGCCCTCGCCCCGGCGCGTGAGCCGGGCGTCGCCGAGGTCGAGCCAGGGCAGCGTGTCCCGCAGCTCATCCGCATAGCCGAGGCCGTCGAAAAGCATGCCGTCGCGTGCCACGAGATAGTCGCGCAGCTCGCCGGGATGCAGTTGCGCCTTCAACCGGGCAATCGGCGTGCGCTCGACGATGGCCACCGTAAGTTTGTCGGGAAACGACTTCGTGAGCACCGCGGTGCGCACCTGGCTGTTGGCCAGAACCTTCGCCTGGAGCTTGGCCAGGTCGAGTTCCATCAACGTGACGCCCTTCGGCAACGCCAGCGTGCGCTCCAGCCAGGCCCGGTCGAGCGCGCCCTGGTCGCTGACCAGTTCGAGATGCTTCACCGGCACCGACTGGGTGTCCCGGGCGATTTCCTTTGGGTTCTGTTCGATCGTCGTGACGAGTTCGATCGCGCCCCAGACCAGCACGCCCGCCAGCCCCGTGCCACCGATCATTTTCGCGAGCGCCAGCGCATGGCGGCGCCGGCCCGATTTCGACATCGAGCGCGCTTTCACCTCCTGGGGGATGTCCCGCCAGGAACGTGCGATCGGAAGATGCTCGGAGGAGTCGGTCATGCGTGCGCCAAAGTCGCCGCCTTGAAGCGTTCCAACGCCGGCGCGACCAGTTCCCGAACCAGCATCGTGAAATCCAGTCCCGCGCAGCGAGCGCTCATGGGCAGCAAGCTGGTCTCTTTCATGCCGGGCAGCGTGTTGATTTCGAGGAAAAACAGTTCGTTCTTTTCGGAAAGCATGAAGTCCATGCGCGCATAGTCGCGGCAGCCGCAGGCCTGGAAGGCCGCCTCGGCCGCCTGCTTCGCCAGTATTTCGACGTCGATCGGGACGGGCGCCGGCGCCAGATACTCGGTGAGTCCCTTGGTGTATTTCGACGTGTAGTCGAACAGCCCCGACTTGGGCACGATCTCCACCACCCCCATCGCCCGGCCCCGCAGGAGGCCGACCGTCAGCTCGCGTCCCACGACCCGCCGCTCCACCAGCCATTCGCCCGCATCGAGCCGCGGCAGGATCGCGCCGAGCTGGGTGGGGTTGCTGATCACGTGCAACCCCACGCTGCTGCCCGAGCAATTGGGCTTGAGCACGAGCTGGTCGCCCAGCTGGGCCACGATCGACGCCGCCGACGGACGCCGGTTCGAGAGAAACGCCACGCCCGGGCACACCCGCACCCCCGCCGCCGCCACCGCGTCCTTGGTCCGCTGCTTGTTGAAGCACAGGGCGCTGCTGGCGGCGTCGCATCCGGCGTATTCCACGCCGGCGAGATCCAGCAGCCGTTGCATGCCGCCGTCCTCGCCGAAGGTGCCATGCAGCGTCGAAAACACCACGTGCCGCGCGGGGTCGAGCCCTCCCGGCAGTGCGGTCTCGTCGATCTCGTAGAGCTGCGTGGAGTAACTCCGCGCCAGCGCTTGCGCGCAGGTTTTGCCCGAGCCGAGCGATACTTCGCGCTCCGCCGAGGTTCCGCCGCTGAAAACCGCGATGATGGGATCTTTTCTCATAGAACGTCTTTCCAGTTTTTGCCGTAGAGTAATACCTCGGGCTCCAGGTCCACGCCCTTGAGCTGCCGGACTCGTGCCCGGACCTGCCGCACCAGTTCGAGCACGTCACCCGCCGTGGCGGTGCCGAGATTCACGATGAAATTGGCATGCCGGGGCGACACTTCCGCCCCCCCCACCCGCGCGCCCTTGAGGCCGCACTCGTCAATCAACCGGCCGGCCGAGCCGTCCGGCGGATTCTTGAACACGCAGCCCGCGCTGGGTTCGCGCGGTTGCGTCTCGTGCCGCTGGCTGCGGTAGCTGTCGATCCGGCGGGCGATCTCCGCCGCGTCCGCCGGCGCCGCCGGCCGCAACAAAGCGCCCAGGGCGATGGCCTCGCGCAACGCCGCGCACTGCCGGTAGGCGACGCCCATCTCCGCCGGCCGCAAGGTCTGCACCTCGCCATCCCGGGTCATGATCTGCACTTCCTCAACAAGATCGAACATCCAGCCGCCCATCGCGCCGGCGTTCATGCGCAACGCCCCGCCCACGCTGCCGGGGATGCCCTCGAGAAACTCGAAACCGGCCAGGCCCGCCTGGAGCGCGAGGCCGCAAAGGTTTTTCAGCCGCAAACCGGCCCCCGCCCACACGCGCCCCCCGGGTCGCGCCTCGAACGTCGCCCAGGCCCGGTGCGCCAGCGCCAGCACCAGCCCGTCGACGCCTTCGTCGGGAACGATGAGATTGGAACCGCGCCCGAGCAGGTAGAGCGGCAGGCCGGCCGCGTCGGCCGCGCGGACGAGCGTGCGCAGGTCATCGAGATCGGCCGGCTCGGCGTAGAGCCGGGCCGCGCCGCCCACGCGCATCGTGGTTTTCGGCGCCAGCGGCTCCTCCCGCAGCAGCTTGGTCGCGCGCGACAGCCGCGACTGCCACGCCACCGCGAGTTCGTCCCAGCGCGGGCCGGCATCCTCCGGACCGGCGCGACGCGCGAGCCACTCCCGCGCCCTTTGGTCGATGTCGCCCGCGCCGACAAACGCCACGAGGTCGCCCGGCCGCACGTCGCGGTCGAGCGCGGCGAAAAACTCCCTGGCCTCGCCCGGCCAATGCTGCACCGCCAGCGCCGGGGCGCGCTGCCTGAGCTCGACGGCGATATCCGCCGAGGTGCCGCCAGCCATCGGTGCTTCACCCGCCGGATACACCTCGAACAGGTGCACCGCGTCGGCGGCGGCGAGCGCGGCCGCGAACTCGCCCTTGAACTGCGCCGTGCGGCTGTAGCGATGCGGTTGAAAAACGACCAGCAGCCGGCCACCGGCGTCGTGGCGCAGGCTCTCGAGCAGCGCACGAATTTCCGCCGGGTGGTGCGCGTAATCCTCGATCACGGTCAGCGCCGGGGAGGCATGCAACACGCCCTGCCGCCGCCGCACGCCCGGATAATCGGCGAGCGCGGCCGCCGTGACCTCAGCACCCATGAGCTGCGCGGCGGCGAGCGCGGCCGTCGCGTTGGCGGCATTGAAGGCGCCCCGGGTCTGTACGATCGCCTGCGCCAGCACGAACCTGCCGCCGAGGGTGAGTCGCTGGCGGCCGGCGCCGGCCGGCGCGGCCACGGCGGAAAATTGCCCGGTGCGGCCGAAGGTCATCGCCGTGGCGGGTGCCAGCCGCCCCGAGAGCGCGCAGGCCTCGCTCACGAGCACCGGGCCCCGCGTGCGGCGGAAGAGCTCGGCAAACGTCGCCTCGAGGTCGGCGAGCCGGCGGTAGTAATCGGGATGGTCCCAATCGAGGTTCGTGACGACGGTGAGCTCCGGGGAAAACCGGTCGATGGTGCCGTCGCTCTCGTCGACCTCGGCGACCACCCACTCGTTGGCACCGACACGGGCCGGCGGCAGCCGGTCGTCGTTGAACAGGCCGCCGAGCACATAGCCGGCGGGAAAATTCGCCTGGCACAACGCGGTGATGAGCATCGCCGTGGTCGTCGTCTTGCCGTGCGCCCCGCAGACCGCCGCGAGCTTTTTGCCGCGGACCGCCTCGGCAAGCAGTTCGCCGCGCCGCACACCGGGCAGTTTCCGTGCGCCGGCCGCCACGCGGGTGGGATGCGACGGGGCGATCGCGGAGGAGTACACCAGCAGGTCGCAATCGTCCGGCAGCGGGGTCAGGCGCACGCCGGCGCGTTCGAGCGGCGGGCGCATGGTCTCGGTCAAAGCGTCGTCCTCGCCCGACACCGTGAAACCAAGTTCCGCCAGATAGATGGCCAGCGGCCCCAGCCCCATCCCGCCGACGCCCACGCAATGAAGACGACGGATGTCGCGATCAAAGAGGCGGGGTGGCGGCACGGGGTTCATACGGAGGCCGGGGCGGGTTGCGGCGGCTTGCTGGCCGGGGTCTGGGCGCCGGGGCGGGCGACCACGGTCTCGAGATCGTCGAGCATCGTTTCGAGCAGGTTGGCGCTTTCCAGGCGCTGCAGATTCGCGCGGAATTTGGCCAGCAATCCGTCGTTGAAAATCACGTCGCGCACCTCGGCCCGCAGGGTGGCGAGAAAGTTCTGCTCGATCACCACGCCGCCGCCCTGCTGCGCAAAATAGGCGGCGTTGGCGCGCTGGTGGTCGTCAGCCGCATGGGGAAACGGCACGAGAATCGCCGGCGTGCCGCAGCGTCCGAGTTCGGCGAGGGTGCCGGCACCGGCGCGCGACACCACGAGATCGGCGGCCGACAGCAGTGCGGCCATGCGGTCGCAAAACGGCGCGAAGATGGCCCGCACGGGCGCGCCGTTCCGGGCCGGCAATTCCAGCGTCTCGGAAATGTCCTTGTTGAGGCCGGTGACGCAGAAGAGCTGGATGCCCTCAGCCGCCAGCGCGGACAACTCGCGGCGGGCCCAGTCGTTGAGCGCCGCGGCGCCCTGGCTGCCGCCGAGGATCGCGAGCACCCGGCCCTGCGGATAAAGCCCGAGCTCCGTCCGCGCCTCCGCGGCCGGCCGGCGCGCGATCTCGCGGCGCACCGGCAGTCCCATCGGCCGCACGATCCCGGCGCGCACCCCGGACAGGTTGATGCCGGGGGGCAGATAGACGCGTTTCGCGAGGCGCCCGAGCAGCCGGATGGCGCGCCCCGGCACGCGGTTGGCCTCGTGCAACACCACCGGCACACCCCGCAACGCGCCCGCCACGACGATGCTGGCCGAGGTAAATCCGCCGAAACCGACGATTCCGTCCGGCCGCAAGGCGCGCACCTGGCGCAGGCTGAAAAAGAAACCGTGGGTCTGCGTGACGACGAACCGGGCCAGCGCGACCGGATTCCAGCCAAAGCCGGCGCCCGGCAGGCGCACGAACCGCAGGTCCGGGTATTTCTCGATCAGGCGTGCATCCACTTTCTTGTGACTGATCAGCAGTGTCACCGCGTGACCGCGGGCAACCAGCCCCTCGGCCAGGGCGATGCCGGGCGAGAGATGGCCGCCGGTGCCGCCGCAACTGATGAGAAACCGGCTCATGGCAGGCGCTCCGCGTCAAAGGCCCGGCGCGGCGGGCCAAACTCCAAATCGCAAAACTCCAAACGCCAAGGGAGTGCCGCCCGGCGCGGGCCCGACAGCCGGTCGAAGATCGAGATTTCCCCGGGATTGGGACTTGGGCGTTTGGCGTTTCGCATTTTCATCCCAGCACCTCCGTGTAGAGACGTTCGCGGGCGGACAGCGTGGCCCGGCCCCAGGTGCGGTGAGTGTTGAGGAAGATGCCGACGAGCAGGCCCATGAGCAGCAGGTTGGAGATGCCCGCGCTGATGAACGGCAGCGACATGCCCTTGGTGGGAAACACGCCCGTGACGACGCCCAGGTTGATGACGGCCTGCAGGCAGATGAGCAGCAGGGCGCCCGCGACGAGCAGATATTGGAACAGATTCGGCGCGCGCCGCAGGTGCCGGAGGCCGGCCCAGAAAATCACGGCGAAGATCACGACCACGGCGAACGTGAACACGAGGCCGAGTTCCTCGCCCACGACGGCAAAGATGAAATCGGTGTGGGCCTCGGGCAGGAAGTTGAGCTGCTGGCGCCCCTGCCCCAGCCCGACGCCCGTGGTCCCGCCGGATGCGTACGCGGCCAGTGCCTGGTAAAGCTGGTAGGTGCCGCCCTGCTTGTTGCCCTCGACGTCGAGGAAGGCGAGGAAACGCCGCAGGCGGTTCGGATTATGGATCACCGCCACGACGAAGAGCAGCGCGACCCCCGCCACGGTCGGCAGGATGTACCGCCAGCGCGCCCCCGCCAGGAACAGCAGCGTGAGGCCCACCGCGACCGAGAGCGCCGCCGTGCCAAAATCCGGTTCGAGCATAATCAGGCCGGCAAACGCGCCGATGAGGCCGAGCGGATAGACGAAGCCGCGCTTGAATTCGCCGATGCGCGTCTGGTTGAGCGCCAGGTAATGGGCGAGGCAGAACACCAGCGCGAACTTGGCGAGTTCCGAAACCTGGAGGCGGACCGGGCCGAAGCCGAGCCAGCGCTTGCTGCCCTTCACCGCAATGCCGAGGTGCGGCACCAGCACGAACACCAGCAGCACGAGCGCCCCCACGCCCATGAACCAGACGTAATGCCGCAGATGATCGAGATCGAGCCGGCTCACCAGCCAGCAACCGGCGAACGCCAGCCCCACGCCGATGAGCTGTTTGTCGAGATAGTAGTACGGGCCCTGCTTGAACGACACGCTGGCGCTGAACAGAATCGTGAGGCCGAGAATCGTGAGCGCCACGGCGCACACCACGATGAGGGTGGCGGGAGCGATGGCGAGACGGGGACGGGGCGAGGTGGTCAGCGAAGCGGGGGTTGCAGGCATGGCACGGGCGCGGCGAAGTGGCTCAGCTCTTCGTCGGAGTGGCGGGCGCGGAATCGTCGATTTTGATCACCGGTACGTTGCCCGGCGCCGATCCGGTGTCGGCACCCGATCCCGTCGCGGGGCCGCCGATCACCGGCACGGCCGGCGCGGACGGCGCCGGGGTGGTCGCGGGCGCGGCGGTGGCAGTCTTGCCCGCCTTGGCCGATTTCGCCCCGGGCACCACGTAGCCGGGGATGACGAGCACCTGCCCCTCGCGAATCAACGCGGGGTTGGAGATGTTATTGGCCACCGCAATCTCCCCCTTGGTCACGCCGTTCTTCCGCGCAATGACCGCCAGGGTGTCGCCGCGTTGCACCACATATTTCACCGCATCGCCGTTGGCGCTGGCGGCGCCGGCCGCGGGCTTGGGCGTTTCCGCGGTCTTCTCCGCGACGCTCCGGGTCGCGGCCGATTTCTTGCCCGCCGGGCTGGGTGCATAGTCGGCGGCGGTCACGACACCCGACTTGCTCGGGACGATGAGCCGCTGGCCCTCGTGCAGGACGGCGCCGGTCTTCAGGTTGTTGGCGGTGGCGAGATCGCTAACCTTGAGATTATATTTCTTGGCGAGATTCCACAGGTTGTCGCCCTTGGTGACGGTGATGGTCGTCGCCGGCACGACATCGGCGACCGGTTCCGCCTGCAACGCGACCGCCGCCGCGGTGCTGGGCCGCGTGGGGCTGTAGCGGATCAATGGCGACGCGGCCGGCGCGGCGGGCGCATTGGGATCGAACGGGACCGCGGAGACGGCGGGGTTCGGGCCCAACGGAGCCACCGTGATCGGCGAGGATTCGGTGGCGGCCGGGACGGTGATGGACGGCGTGCCACCGCCGGTGCTGGCGATGGTGTCGGCGGGCGTCGGAGTCGATTGCGGTTTCGTACTGCAACCGGGGTTCGCAAATATCAGGATGAAGGCAAACGCATGGACGGCCAGGACGATGCCAAAGATTCGGAGGATTTTCATAGGCGCGGGTTGGGCTGAGGGCTGAGATTTAAGACAAATTTCATCGGACGACAACGGTTGAACCCAAACGGTTCACCAACTGTTCGAACTGGTCGCCGCGGTGTTCGTAACCGCGGAACATGTCGAAGCTGGCGAAGCCGGGGCTGAGCAAAACATGATCGCCGGGGACGGCGTGCCCGGCGGCGGCGCGGGTCGCCTCCTCGAGGGTGGCGCACACCGTGTGGATCACGCCCTGCGCGGCGCAGGCGGCGGCCAGCGCCGCGCTGGTATCGCCGAGCAGAAACGCCTGTTTCACCCGGGGGGCGATGCGGCGCACGAAGGCGGCGAGATCGCCGCCCTTGGCCTTGCCGCCGGCGATGAGGAGCACGGGCGCGGGGAACCGCGCCAGCGCCGCCTCGACCGCGTGAAAATTGGTGGCCTTCGAGTCGTTCCAATAGGTCACGCCCTCGATCACGGCCACGCAACCCAGCCGGTGACGGCCGAGCCGGAAGCTGCGGGCCGCCGCGAGCAGATCGTCTTCGCGCAGGCCGGCGTGGCGCCACCAGGCGAGGGCCAGCTCGAAATTCTCACGTTGCGGATACCCGGCGAAAACGGTGCCGGCCAGGCGCGGGTCGGGCGGCCGGCCCTCGGAGTCGATGACGCTGGACGGCGCCAGTACGTAGCCGAACTCCTGCGCATACCGCCGCACCGAGGCACCGACAAAAATCACCTCGCCGACCGCGCGGGTCAGGAGCGCCCGCTTCGCGGCGAAATACGCCGCCAGGTCGGCATGCCGTTCCAGGTGATCCTCGGCAAAATTGGTCCACAACACCGCGTCGGCCCGGAAAAATTGCAGCACCTCGGCCTGGAACGAACTCACCTCGCATACCGCCATGGTTTCGTCGCGGCCGCCGTCGGTCTCGACCACGAGGCGGCTGAAGGGAAACCCGATGTTGCCGGTCGCATGGGCGTCGCGACCGATGCTCCGCAACGCATGCGTGAGCAGCTCGGTGAGGGTGGTCTTGCCGTTGGTCCCGGTGATGGCCAGCACCTGGCCGCGCCAGAAAAGCGAGGCGAAGTCGAACTCGCCGATGCAGGCGAGGCCGGCGGCGCGCGCCGCTGCGAGCCAGGGGTGGTCGGGAGGAAATCCCGGGGAGAACACCGCCAATTGGTGGGTGCGCACCGCCGCGGCGCCAAAGCTGTTGATCACGCCCTCCCCGCCCTTCTCGTCGTAAATCACGCCCGGCACGCCCAGACCGCCCAGCAGACCCACGACCGCGCGACCGCTCACCCCGCCGCCGAAGATGGCGACGGGCCGCGTGAGCAGCGGAGCGAGGAAGATGGGCGTGGCGAGGGGCATCGGAGTTGGTCAACAAACAGGAGCGGCAGCTCCGGTAGGGCTCGCTCTCCGAGCGAGCCGCGGCGCGCTGGGAACAGCGCGCCCTACCCGTGCTACCGCGCGCAACGGGCAAGCGATGAAAAAGTTCGGCGAGGCGCTCATCATCAGCGTAGTTTCAAGGTTCCGAGGCCGGCGAGCGCGCACATCAGCGAGAGCACCCAGAACCGCAGCACGACCTTGGTTTCGGGCCAGCCGCATTTCTGGAAATGGTGATGGATCGGCGCCATGAGGAAGACGCGGCGGCCCTCGCCGTAACGCCGTTTGGTGAATTTGAACCAGCCGATCTGGATGATGACCGTCACCGCCTCCCACACGAACACCCCGCCCACGATGGCCAGGGTGAGCGGTTGCTGCACCATGAAGGCGATCATCCCGATGAGCCCGCCAAGGGCGAGCGAGCCCGTGTCGCCCATGAACACCTCGGCCGGATGCGAGTTGTACCAAAGAAACGCGAGGCCCGCCCCGACGATCGCGCCGCAAATCACCGCGAGCTCGCCCGCGCCGGGCACCGAACCGATCAACAGGTAGTTGGCCAGCACGAGATGGCCCGCGACATAGGCCATGATGCCGTACACCAGCGCCACCGTGATGGTGCAGCCGATCGCGAGGCCGTCGAGGCCGTCGGTGAGGTTGATCGCGTTGCTGAAGCCGACCACCCAGAAAAACATCAGGACGAAGAGCGCGAGCAGGCCGAGGACGCCGGCAAACTGCCACACGGGGTATTTCACGAACGGCACCCACAGCTCGCGGATCTTGTGCGCGCTCATCGGATGCCACAGGAGCACCGCGAGGGCGACGAACGTGATCAACGTCTGCCAGACGATCTTCTCGCCCGAGGAAATGCCATGGCGGCTCTTGCGCACGACCTTGAGGTAGTCGTCCCGGAAGCCGACGGCCGTGAGGGCGGTGTAGACAAACATCGCCACGACCACCCAGACGTTGGGCACCGCCCACAAGAACGTGCTCAGGAACACGGAACCGAAGATCAGCAGGCCGCCCATCGTGGGCGTGTTCTTCTTGTCGAAACGCTGGGCGAGGTCGCCCGTGCGGTCGTCGTCGTAGTGCTGGCCGAACTTCAGCAGCTTCAACTGGTGGATCAGCCAGGGGCCGAGGATGAAACCGATGACGGTCGCCGTCCCCGCCGCCATGAGGGTGCGCAAGGTGATGTACCGCAGCACGCGCAGCGGGCCGAAGTATTCGTCGAAATTGGCCAGATAACTCAGCATGGGATTTTGTCGGGCTGGGGATAAAAGTCCGGCATGAGCGCGGGATTCGTCGCGATGCAATCCGCCGCGACCGACAAAATCCTTAAACCGCCGCGAAGCGGCGGAAAGCCGACGAAGGAATCCGAGATTCGCAGCGCGGAGCGCTGCTTAAGGAGCCTGTCGAGGCAGATCCCCGTCATCCCGATGAACTTTCCCGCAGAAGATATGGTATTCATCAGCATGTTCGACAGGCTCCTAGTGCGCCCCGGCGCCGGCCAGTTCCGGCGTGAGCGCGTTCTCCAGTTGATAGCGGCGGCTGCCCTTCACGAACACCGCCCCGCGCCACCCCGCGATGCGCGCCGCCACCGGCTCGAGCGTGGGGGCGATTTCGATCTGCCCGGCGCGATGGCCGGCCTCGAGCGCCCCCGCCCGCACGCTGGCCGCCTCGTCACCGATGACGATCGCGTGATCTTCCGGGCGCAGCGGCAGGGCGCGCCCCAGTTCCCGGTGATAATGCGCCGCGGCGGCCCCGAGCTCTTCCATGCCCCCGAGCACGAAAAGCCGTGGTTCCGCCGCCGGCGCCACTGCACAAAAAGCTTCGAGCGCATCGGCCATCGAGGCCGGATTGGCGTTGTAGCAATCGAGATAAAACAGCTTGTCATCCTCGCGCCGCACCTCGCCGCGCCACGGCGCTGGCCGCCAGCCGCCCAGCCGTCGCTGGATCTCCTCGCGCGACACGCCCAGCCAGAGGGCGGCGCAAATCGCGAGCACGGCGTTCTGCGCCATGCCGGTCGACACCCGGCGCAGCGTGAACACGAGCGGCGGCGGCGGGCCGTAGGCGACCGCGACGCTCGTCGCGTCGTCCCGGTGGCTCACGGTGAAATAGACCTTGTCCTTCGGCGGCACGGCCGGTCGCACCACTTCCGCCTGCTCGACCACCATGGTCCGCACCGTCAGCTCGTGGAACGCCGTGAACTGCTCGCATGACTTCGGGAAGATCGCCACGCCCGCGGCATTGATCGCGGCCGGCAGCCGCGCCTTCTCGCGGGCCACGACGTCGAGACTGCCGAGATCCTGCAGGTGCGCCGGGGCCACCAGCGTGATGATGGCGATATCGGGCTCGATCATGCCGGCCAGCACGTCCATCTCGCCCGGGGCGCCGATGCCGGCCTCGACGATGGCATACCGGTGCGCCGCCGGATCGAGCCGCGTGAGCGTGAGCGGCACGCCGATGCGGTTGTTGAGGTTGCCGTCCGTCGCCAGCACGCCCTGCGCGGCGCCGCCGAGCAGTTGCGCGAGCAGATTCTTCGTCGACGTCTTGCCGCAACTGCCGGAGATGCCGATCACCGGCCCGTCAAACTGGCGGCGGTGCTCGTGCGCGATCTGCTGCAGCGCCGCCAGCGGGTCGGCGACGACCAATTGGGGAAGAGCGAGCGCGGCATTACGCCGCGAAACGAGCGCCGCGCTCGCTCCGGCCGTCTCAGCGGCCAAAAGAAAATCGTGCCCGTCGCGCCGGTCGGTCTTCAGCGCCACGAACACCTGCCCCGGTTGCAACTGCCGCGTGTCGGTCGCAAATCCCACCAACGGCCGGTCCGGCAGCGCCGTCCAGCGGCCGCCGGTCCATCGCTCAAGTTGGTCGGGGGTGAAACGATTCATGCCGGTTTCAGCGTCTTGATGCCGATCAGCTCCCGCACGACCTGGCGGTCGTCGAAGGGAATCACGGTGTCGGCGAACTCCTGGTAGCTTTCGTGGCCCTTGCCCGCGATGAGCAGGCAGTCGCCGGGTTTGGCCACGTCGAGCGCGAGGCTGATCGCGCGGCGGCGGTCGTCGATCCAGGCGATCTTTTCCGGCGCCGTCACGCCGGCGCGCATGTCGGCGAAAATCTGGGCGAGCGCCTCGCTGCGCGGATTGTCGGCGGTGGCAAAGGCCTGGTCGGCGAACTCCTGCACAGCCTTCACCATGAGCGGACGCTTGGTGCGGTCGCGCCTGCCGCCGCAGCCGAAAACCACGAGCAGGCGGCCCGGGGTGATCGTGCGGAGCATGCCGAGGGCGTTGCGGAGCGCGTCGTCGGTGTGCGCATAGTCGACCAACACGTTGAACGGCTGCCCCTCCTCGATACGCTCCATGCGGCCGGCCACCCCCGGGAACGACTTGAGCCGCGGCAGGAACACCACCGGGTCGCGGCCCAGACCCCACGCCGTGGCGATGGCCGCGAGCAGGTTGTTGACGTTGTAGCGGCCGATGAGTGGCGATTCGACGGTCAATTCGCCCTGCGGCCACACCAGCCGGAAGGTGGTATGCTTGAAACCGAGCGTCACCTGCTCGGCGCGGACCAGCGCGCGGGGACGTTCGCCAAAGGTCACGAGCTTGACGCCGGGGGGGACGAGCGCGGCGAGCTTTTCGCCGTAGGGATCGTCGAGGTTGACCGCGGCGACCTTCGGCGTGCTGCCGATCGCGCCGGTGAAGAGGCGCGTCTTCACCGCAAAATAGGCGTCGAACGTCTTGTGGTAGTCGAGATGGTCGCGCGTGAGATTGGTGAACACCGCGGCGCCGAACTGCATCCCGAGCACGCGCTGCTGGTCGATGCCGTGCGAACTCACTTCCATGACCGCGTGGCGGCAGCCGTTGTCGCGCATCTGCGCCAGCATGCCGTAGATGTCGAGCGACTCGGGGGTGGTCTTGAACGACGGCACGGTGCGCGCGCCCAGGTCGTAGTTGATCGTGCCGAGGAGGCCGACGCGCTGGTCGCCGTTGAGGAAATGCTTCAGCAGGTGCGTGACGGTGGTCTTGCCGTTGGTGCCCGTCACCCCGACGACCTGCAGGTCGCGGTCGGGAAACCGGTAGTAGCGCTGGGCCACGCGGGCCAGCATCGCCCGCGGATCGGCCACCTGGATGAAAGTGACCTTGGCGGGCGCCATCGTCGGCAGCCGGTGGCTCACCACGGCCACAGCGCCGCGGTCGATCGCCTCGTCGATGAAGGCGGCGCCATCGGCCCGCAGGCCGGGCAGCGCGAAGAAGAGATTGCCCGGCACCACGCGGCGGCTGTCCATCGCGAGGCCGGAGATGGGGCGGTCGAGCGTGCCCCGCAGGGCGACGACGTCGCTTTCCTGAAAATAGTCTGAGAGCTTGGGCGCCATTTTGAAAATGCGTGGGCTAATCGTATCCGCTTTGCGTGGGCGGCCAACCGGCCGGGTTCTAAAAGCGTGGATCAGCGCATGGTTCTGCGTGAGATAACCGATCACCGCCGGCCTCCTTCCATCGCGAACAGCGTCGGACGGGACACCGTGGCCGCGGGTTCGATGTGGAGGTATTGCACCAGCTGCTCGCCGATGCGCTTGAACGACGGGGCCGCCACCTTGGCGCCGTATGCCACGCCCCCGGGTGCCCGTTCGTCACCTCCGTCGACAATCACGGAGATGACCACCGCCGGCCGGCTGGCCGGGAAAAATCCCACGAACGAGGCCACGTGGTGCGTGGTGGAATAATGACCGTCGACCAGCTTCTGCGAGGTGCCCGTCTTGCCCGCGACGTCGTAGCCGGGGATGGCTGCCTCGGGCGCCGTGCCTTCGTTCTTTACCGTTACCCAACCCAAATACGAGGCCATGGTCCGGGCCGTTTCCGGTCTGATGACCGTGCGCTCGGCCACGCGGTCGTAGCGGAAGACTACTTCGCCGTGGGCGTCGTCGATCTCCTTGATCACTTGCGGACGCAGCCATACGCCGCCGCTCGCGATCGTCGCCATCGCGTAGTGGATCTGGAGCGGCGTGGCGGCGACCGACTGGCCCATCGGCATGCGCGTGATGGTGAGGCCATCCCATTTGTCGGGCGACGCCATCAAGCCCCGCACTTCGCCGCCGATCGGAAAACCGGTCAGTTGCCCGAAACCGAAGGCCCGTGCATGCTCGTAGAACGCCTGCTCGCCCATCAGCATTGCCAGTTGTGCGGCGCCCCGGTTGGAGGAATGGGAGGTGATCTCGCGCACTGTGAGCGGATGCTCGAAATGGTGGTCTTCCTTCGGGAGACCGCGGACCTTGCCCTTGTACTCGATGTGGTCGATCGAGCAGTCGAAGAGGCTTTGCGGCCCCACGAGTCCCCGATCGATCGCGCCCGAGATCGCCACGATCTTGAAGGTCGAGCCGGGCTCGAGCACGTCGGCCACCGCGATGTTGCGCAGCGCCGCCAGGTCGGCCTTGCCGTACTCGTTGAGGTTGAAGGTCGGATAGTTGGCGAGCGCCAGCAGAAACCCCGTGCGCGCATCGCTCACGATGATGGTGGCTTTCTGCGGCTGGAACTTCTGCGCGATCGCGGCCAGCTCCTCCTCCACGATGTGCTGCACCGCCGCGTCGATGGACAACACCACCTGGTAGCCGTTGACCGGATCGACGCTGCGCGTGCGGAATTGGGCCAGTTCGTGCCGCTTGCCATCGCGCTCGCTTTCGCGCCAGCCGTCCTGCCCGCGCAGGTAGAAATCGGCGTAATGCTCGAGGCCGGCCGCGGGCGTGCCTTCCTTGTTCACATAGCCGAGCAGATGCGCCGCGAGCGAATTCTGCGGATAGACGCGCCGGTAGACCCGGTTGCCGTACACACCCGCAATGCCGAGGGCGGCGATCTGGTCGAAGACCGATTCATCGACGTTGTCGCACAGCGGTGCCCAGCGGATCGGACGTTCGCCATTCTCATCGGCCGCGTCATCCACGACCACGCCGTCGTCGGTCTTCCCCTTCGCGTCGTCCTCGGAGAGGGTGAATTTGAAATTCAACGGATCGGCCACGTTTCTGGTCGCGGGAGTCGCGACGGTTGCGCCGGGCCGGCGTGTTTTCGTCGTGATGATGCGGCGCACCTCGGCCGGCGGCTGCCCGATGAGGGCGGCGAGCTGCGCCCACTTCGGCTCATCGGCCGGCCGCGTCGACTGGGGGTCCACGCCCAGCACGATCTGCGATTTGCTCGTCGCCAGAATGTTGCCGCGCGCGTCGAGGATGTCGCCGCGGCGCGCGTTTTCCACGATGATGTCGCGCCGTGCCTTGACCACGTAACTCAGCAGGCTCTCGCGGTCGATCACGTGCAATTGCACGAGGCGCGCGCCCAGGCCGACGAAGCTCAGACCGACCAGCGAGGCCAGCAGCACGACGCGGTAGTTGGACGCAAATCCCCGGCTCATCGCAGGGTCAATCCTCCCGGCTTGAGGCCGACGAACGTGACGCCCTCGGTGAACAAGCCTTGATTGCGTTTCGCCGCCAGACGTTCCTCGGGGGAGCCGTTTTCGCGGACGATTTGTGAGTCTTTCGGCGACACGAGGCCCAGCCCCCACTCGGTATTGCGCCGTTTCAGGGCTTCCGGACCCTGTTCGGCCCCGATGGCGGCCTCGGTCTCGCGAAAATGACGCTCCACCTCGGCGATGCGCGCCTCGATCTGCTTCGTCCGGTTGGCGGTGATGGAGATCTGATGCCGCAACCACACCGCTCCCATGCCCACCGACCCGCTAAAGCCGATCATCACCAGGGTGTAGATCAGGAGCTGGTTTACGAACGCATTGGTACCGGTCTTTTTCATGGGGCGGACGGAAAGTTGGCGGGAGCGAAAGGAAGGGCGGCAGGCTAGAGTTTGC
Source organism: Opitutaceae bacterium (assembly GCA_035506315.1). Lineage (GTDB taxonomy): Bacteria > Verrucomicrobiota > Verrucomicrobiia > Opitutales > Opitutaceae > MWDT01. Next base: position 4,670 of record DATJPQ010000165.1, on the reverse strand, counting down.
GGAGCGCGCGCAGTTTGGCGGAACGGCTGCGGGGGTTGGCGGAGAGCTCGGCGTCGCCGGGCGTGACCGGCCGGCGCGTGAGCGGCTCGGCGGACTTGACCCGCAGATCCTGCGGGCGGGCATCGGCGGCGCTCTCGGGCTGGCCGCACCAACGGCGGAAGGCCTGTTTCACCAGGCGGTCTTCGAGCGAGTGGAAGCTGATCACGCAGAGCACCCCGCCCGGCGCGAGTTTCGCGAACGCCGCCGGCAGCGCCCGTTCGAGCGCGCCGAGTTCGTCGTTGATCGCGATGCGGATGCCCTGGAAAGCGCGCGTGGCCGGATGGATCTTCGAGGTCTGGCGGGCCCGCGTCGGAATCGCCCCGGCGATCGTCGCGGCCAGTGAGCCCGTGCGCGCCAGGGCGCCGCTGCCGCGCGCCGCCAGCAACGCCTTGACGACCAGGCGCCAGTGCGTCTCCTCGCCGAAGTCGCGAATCGCCCGGACCAGCATCTCCTCGGTGGCGGTTTCGAGCCAGCGGCCCGCCGGCACGCCGGCCCGCGGATCCATGCGCATGTCGGCCGGCGCGTCGGTGCGGAACGAGAATCCGCGCTCCACCGCGTCGAATTGGAAGGAAGAAACTCCCAGGTCGAATAGGATGCCGTCGAAGCCCGTGGTCGGAATTTCCCCGAGGCGGCCAAAATCGCGGTCGATCAGCGCAAAGCGTCCGGCAAACTCCTCGCGCAACCGCCCGGCCCGCTCTTGCGCCGACGGATCGCGATCGAGCGCGATCACCTGCGTCTCGGGCGCCGCGGTCAGGATGGCCCGCGTGTGTCCCCCGCCGCCAAACGTGCAATCGAGGTAGCGCCCACCCTCGTGCGGCGCGAGGAACTCCAGCACCTCGCGCAACAGGACGGATTGATGGCCGGAGGTCATGGGGAGCAGGACCCAATCAAGACAGGGCGCATGCATCGGCTGCCCTCCTGGCTTCGTGGACGATGGCGTCGATCTCCGCCTCTACCCCCGACGGGGAGCCGCCGCGCGCGGCCACGGCGGCATCGGCCATCTCCAGGCTGCGCAACCCGAGCGTCACACGCACCAGGGGCAACACCGCCGGGAAATGCCGGGAGCGCCCGAGGCGTGCGGCGGTGAAAACCGGCAGGCGGTTCGGGGAAATCGGCGCCGCGGCGTTCATGGTCAGATCTGGTAGCGGCGGAGGAAGTCCGCCTGACTGGCCGGGCTCGACCGCTGTTCGACGGTCGACCAACGCGCCGGACTGAAAATGTTGAATTTCGAAAGCGAACCGGCCAGCACCGCTTCCTTGCCGATGCCCGCGTGCTTCAGCAGGGCCTCGCTCAGTGCGATGCGTCCCTGTTTGTCGAAAGTGAATGCTTGGGCCACCGCGAAGAAGGCCGCGATTTCCGCCTGGGCCTGCGTGTCGGAAAGCGGCACGGCCGCGATCTTCTCGTAAAGCGATTCCACCGCCGCCGGCGGCAACACCGAAACATACCCCCCTGGATTTGGCGCCGCGAGGAACTGATCGGTCTCCGCATGGGCAGCCCTCCACGCCGACGGGATCGTCAATCGACCCTTGTCGTCGAGATTATGCCGGAAGTCACCGGTATAGAGGGTTTTGCTGGTAAAAGCCATGGGATTGGAACAATTGCTTGCCCCAAAGTGCCCCATTTCAACCCATTTTATCCCACAAAGGTCAAGATCAGACCCACACTTAAGCCTTTTTTTTTACAATTATTTATTCACATCCCGAAAGCTGTAAGTGTTGTAAGAAACCCCAACTCATGCCGACAGAGTAGAACTCATGCCGACAGCACCGGAAAACGTAGTTGGAGAAGACGCATAAACGCAGGCGGTTCCGCGACTAAACGAACCTACTTATAACGAATAGTTTACATTTTCCATGGGGGTGCGGTTTACAAAAAATCTGTGCTCGACGCTCAATTTGGAAATTGCCCGGCCATTTTCGGCGTCCAAACGAACCGACTCATGCCGACCCCCAGCAATTTCCGTTTTTCTCAAAAACTTGTTCCTACTCATGCCGACGGGAATCGCTCTTCTCGCTCGGCGGATAGCGGTAACCTTGCGGACAGCTCGGTATCCATTATTAATGACAACCTTGTTTTTTCTTTTCCCGCTGCGCCGGTCGCCCGCTCTGCAGAGCAGCCTCAATGCCGATCCATCAATAGGGGATAGATCCTTCGCCAAATTGCACGTATCGACGACTACTTTCGCGGCGAAGCCGGTCGCGATAACTACGGACATCTGGTCCGCTTCGCCGAGTCCATGATCACAGGATATGCGTGGTATTCTGCTCGGGGATCCGCTCCAATTGTGCAGCAGGCTGCTGCCCAATTTCCGCGTTGAGCCGTGCGCGCGACCCCAACTGCGATTCTGCGAAGTGCATGGATGTTGAGACGGGGCGGTTGCGGATGTGCCATTTCGGGGAATACTGGCTGCGATGACCCTCAAAGAGGATCTTGTTTCTACGCCGGAGCGGCCGGTGATAACGGGCCAAACGGTCTTCGCGTGGAGCCATGACGGACGTCCATTTGTGGTTCCCATTGAGCAATTCGGTACCGGTGCGGTCGTGCTGTTCCTTCCCGCGCCGAGCACGGTTTCGACCCGCGAAGAATGGCGCACGGTCGCTATGGCATTGGCGGACCAATTCACGGTCGTGTTGATTGACTGGCCAGGATTCGGCGGAGCTTCCCGCCCAGCGGTCGCTTACACCGCACACCTCTACCAGGCCTTTCTGCAAGACTTCGTGCGGCAGCACCTCAGCCGCACGAGTGCGGCGGTCGTAGCGGCGGGGCACGCCGCGGGTTACGTTCTTCGCCTCGCAGCTGCCGGTGATGCGACATGGAGCCGCGCTGTGCTCGCTGCACCCACTTGGCGCGGTCCGCTGCCCACGGTCATGGGTGAACACGCCAGACTGTACCGAACGCTCCGCGCCGTGGTGCGGACTCCCGGCATCGGGCACGCGCTGTACCGGCTCAACACCTCACGACGTTTCCTTGGATTTATGTTGGGCCGGCACGTGTTTTCCGATCCCGTGAAGTTGACGCCGGAACTTTTGGCGAAGAAACAATCTTCGGCGCGGCAACGGGGAGCGCGCTTTGCCGCGGCGGCCTTTGTCTCGGGCGCGCTCGATCCGTTTGCTGATCGCGAGTCTTGGGTGGAAGCCCTGCGGGTCGTACGTTTCCCGGTGCAATTGGTGATCGGTGACCGGACGCCGCCCAAGTCGCGTGTCGAGATGGCGGCATTGGCGGAGGCCTGCCCGCGACCGCCACTGGTGGTCCGCGGAGCCCTTGGCCTGCACGAGGAATGTGCCCACGCGCTCGTAGGACCGTTACGGGCCTTTCTTGCAGGAGTGAATTGATGCTGCCTGCCCCCTGGCCCATCCGAGACGAAGATCCGGCAGCAGTCACCAAGTCCAAATCAGATTCTTCCGCTATTGGCGGAAAGAATGCCCGAATGCCTTGCCGGTTCGAAAATCCTGAGTACTAGCTTCCGCCAGCCATGCCAATGAAATCCGGCGTTCGCCAACGATGGTTTCAATTGTTGGCCCAGCGCACTGCTGCAATCGGAGCAGTGGCGCTGGTCTTGATGCTGGTCGTCCTCGCCGCCAGTCCCGAGTTGCACAGATTGGTCCATGCCGATGCCGGACATCCCGATCACGAGTGCGCAGTGACCCTGTTTCTCCACGGCGTGGAAGCTGCGCCGGTGGCGCTGATATCGGTAGCGATTTTGCCGATCCTGATCGAGCGGATGGCAGTCATTCCGGAGGCGTTGTTGCTGGAGGCGCCACGCCATTTGCTCGCGCCCGGACGCGCGCCGCCGTCGGCCTAGGAATTCCACCCCTGTGACGCGGACGCCCTTGGTGGGTCCACGGCCAAGCATTGCTTGGTGCGTCGGTCGGCAACTCCCGGCCGTTTTACGTTAGCCATATGAATTTCAATACACCCTTTCCATGTCTTTTAAGCAACTTTCACTGCTATTCCTTCTGTCGGTCGCGGCCCGCGCCGATGGTCCCAATCCTCCTCCGGCCAACAACACAGTGACCAACGGGAACCCCGTCCAAATGGATCCATTTGTCGTCACGGGAACCCTTGATACGGCACGCGAGAGCATCGTTCCGAGCCTCGGCGCCACCACCTTCAGCATCAGCAGCGCGCAGATTGAATTCCAGCCGCTCGGGGCGAACGCCCCGTTCAACCAGATCGTCCTCCAGGCGCCGGGTGTCGCCCAGGACTCGGCCGCCAACGGCGACCTGCATGTCCGGGGAGAGCACGCCAATCTCCAATATCGCATCAACGGTGTTCTCCTGCCCGAAGGCATCACCGGCTTCGGCCTCGAACTCGATCCGCGTTTTGTGGGCAGCATGCAACTCATCACCGGATCGCTGCCGGCCCAATACGGATTTCGCACCGCGGGCATCATCGACATCCACACCAAGTCGGGCGCCTTCGCCAACGGGGGTGAGACAGATGTGTTTGGTGGCAGTTTCGACACCGTGAGGGTCAGTGTGGAATCGAGCGGCACGGCGGGACCCACGGGCTGCTTTATCGAGGGCAGTTTCGACCATAATGGCGTCGGCATCGAAAATCCCACCTCCAGCAGCAGAGCCGTCCATGACGCCACGGACCAATACAAGACGTTCGCCTACGCATCCCATATT
>DATJPQ010000164.1:0-16387 GCA_035506315.1 Opitutaceae bacterium | reverse complement strand
GCGACGTGCCGGTGGAACTGGTCGCGGGCTGCTGCGCCTACCTCTACCGCAAATGGGACGCGCGCCTCGTGAGCCTGTTTGCCGACGACGCCCGCCCGACCGCCGGCGTGTTTCACCTCTATTACGTTTTCGCCCTCGATGCGGCGCACGGTTTTTTCGTGCTGCGCGTGCCGATCCCGCCGGAGCGACCGGAGTTCCCCTCGCTCACCGACGCCGTCCATGCCGTCAACTGGCAGGAGCGCGAGGTGCAGGACCTGTTCGGCTTGAAACTGCTCGGGCACCCGAATCCGCGGCGCTGCGCGCTGCATGACGATTGGCCCGAGGTGTTCCCGCTGCGCAAGGATTTCGACCTGCGCACCGTGCTGCCGCCGTTCCAGGGCGAGCGCCACAAGATGCGCACGGTCGAGGGCGAGGGCGTTTTCCAGGTGCCGGTCGGTCCGGTGCATGCCGGCATCATCGAGCCCGGACATTTCTTGTTCAGCGTGGCGGGCGAACCGGTGCTCTATCTCCAGCTCCGCATGTTCTACACGCACAAAGGCACGGAGAAATTGTTCGAGAGCCTGCCTGTGACTCACGGCGTGCGGCTGGCGGAAAGCATCTCCGGCGACTCGGCTTTCGCCCATGCCACGGCGTTCTGCCACGCGATCGAGCGCGCCGCCGGGGTGGAGGCGCCGCCCCGGGCCCGGGCGCTGCGGACCATCTGCCTTGAGCTGGAACGCCTCTACAACCACCTCGGCGACGTGGGCGCCATTTGCACGGATGTGGCGTTCACCACGGCCAACATGCACATGATGCGGTGCAAGGAGCGCGTGCTGCGTCTGAACGAACAGCTCACGGGCAACCGCTTCCTGCGCGGCATGGCGTGCCTCGGCGGCGTGCGCTTCGATTTCGATGCGGCCCAACGCACGGCGCTCGGGCAGCTCCTCGACGAGCTGGCGCCGGAATGCGAGTCGCTCTTCGAACTCATCCGCGAGTCGTCCGGCCTGCGCGACCGCCTCGAAACGACCGGAATTTTGAAACCCGAGGTGGCGCGCGATCTCGGCGTCGTGGGCCTCGCCGGCCGCGCCTCCGGCGTCGATCGCGACTTGCGCCGCGATTTTCCGCACGACTTCTATGACCAGGTAAGTTTCACCGTCTCCGTGCAAACCGAGGGCGACGTGCAACGCCGTCTGGTGGTCCGGCGCGAAGAGGTATTCCAGTCGTTCGCCATCATCCGGCAGACCCTCGAGAAAATGCCCGACGGTCCGTTGCAAACGAAGGTGGGTGAACTGCCTGCCGACCGAATGGCGCTCGGCTATGCCGAAGGCTGGCGCGGCGAGATTTTTCATTGGATTCGCACGGCGCCGGGCGGCCGGCTGGCCCGCTGCAAGGTCAAGGACCCCTCGCTGCAAAACTGGCCGGCGCTGACCGAGGCGATCCTCGGCAACATCGTCCCCGACTTTCCGGTCGTGAACAAAAGCTTCAACCTGTCCTATTCCGGGACGGACCGCTGACCATGTTCGAAATACTTCAAAAAAGCTTGGCTACGGGCGTCGTCACCACGCGTTACCCGGCCACACCGGCGGACACCGCGCCGAACGCCCGCGGACGTCCCGAGATCGATTGGGCCAAATGGCTCGATGCCCGGCCGGCCGCCCGCGTCTGTCCGACGGGGGCGATCGAGCATGCCGATGCGGCGGGCATGCGCACGGCGAGCCTCGATCTCGGCAAGTGCATCTTTTGCGGCCTGTGTGCCGACGCGGACAAGGCGATCCACATGACCAACCAGTGCGAGCTGGCGAGTCGCCGCCGCACCGGGCTAATCACCACCGCCCGCTACGCGCTCAATGCCGATGGCACGCACCAGCGGCTCTCCGCCGGGCCGGATGTTTCTCCCGTAGGGCCGGACCTTGTGTCCGGGCCGTCGACACCAGCGTTTGAAGTCCTGGGTGCACAAATCCGGGAGCGTACGACGCGTCTCTTTGGTCGCTCACTTCACATTCGCGAGGTGGATGCCGGTTCGTGCAACGGCTGTGAAATTGAAATCATCGGCCTGAACAACCCGATATACGACGCCGAGCGTTTCGGCCTTCATTTTGTGGCCTCGCCCCGCCATGCCGACCTGCTGCTCGTCACCGGGCCGGTCACGCGCAATATGGAGCTGGCGCTGCGCAAGACCTACGACGCCATGCCGGAGCCCCGGTTGGTGGTGGCGGTGGGCGCATGCGGTTGCAGTGGCGGAATGTTCGGAGTGAACTATGCGACGCGCGGCGCGGTTGATGCCGTGGTGCCGGTGGATGTCTACATCCCAGGATGTCCGCCCAACCCGCATGCCTTGTTGCACGGCATCCTGCTGGCGCTGGATCGGCTGCCGAAGAAATAGCCGCGCCGGTTGCAACGCAGGTTTTTGCTCACTGCTTTGCTTGAGCTTTGGCGCGGGAGCGCCGGTAGGGCGCGCTCTCCGAGCGAGCCGCGGCGCGTTGGGGACAACGCGCCCTACCGCCCAGAGCTACGCAATCCCAACCTCACGGCAGCCGGCGCAATGCCAGCAGGGCGCGATGGAGTTGCACGGCCCGGACCAGCACCAAGTCAGTCACCGGAGCATCGACGACCGGCGGAGCCGAAGTTGTCGCCTGCTTGGGGGGAGGCGCTTCATCCTCTTCGTCAGTGTTGCCATTCGTGTGTTGGCGGGCGAGTTCCGCTTCGTCGCGCCGCGGCTTGTCAAGCTTGCGGGCAATGAGATCCTCGAGAGGCGTGCCCTTGGCGAGGGCATCGTAAGCCAGGCGATCGGCCTGGGGCGTGATTTCGACTGGAACATCGGCTTTGAATTCGCTCGAGGCCGGTCCGATGGTCACCACGCCGGACGGAAGCGAAGCGGCAAGAAAAACGTGCAGCAGGAGCGGGCTCGTCTCGGCGTTGAGGAGGATCGTGAGCGGCGAATTGGCACTGGCGTGGAATTTCAGCCACGCGGCAAACGCTTTGACGGCAATCTCGTCCGCACTTACGCAGCGCAGATCGAGCACGAGCGCTTTGTGCGGCTCCACCACCTTCGTCGGCAGATCGGCGGGCAGTTGGGTGACGCGCAGGTAGGCGAGACCGTGACCCAGATCACGCTCCAGCGGCGCCGCGCCGGCGCCGCACGGGGCGGTGAGGATGAGAACGAGCAGGAGAAACGAGCAGACGATTTTCATCGGCGGTTGAGCTGCCGCGCGCCGATGTCGCGGCGGTAATATTTGCTCGCACACTGGATCGCGGCGCAGGCGGCATAGGCGCGTCCGGCGGCATCGGACAGCGAAGGGGCGAGGGCGGTGACACCGAGGACGCGCCCGCCGGCGGTGACGATCTGGCCGGCGGCGTTCCTGGCGGTGCCCGCATGGATGATCGAGACGCCATCGGGCAGTTTCTCGGGGAAGACGATCGCGTCGCCCTTCGCGTAGCTTTCGGGATAGCCCCTGGCGGCAATCACCACGCAGAGGGCGTAGTCATCACGCACATCCAGTTTCATGCTCTTCAGCTCGCCCCGGGTGGCCGCCCAGAGGAGTGCGAGCACATCGGTGGCGATCCGCGGGAGTACGACCTGGGTCTCGGGGTCGCCGAAGCGGGTGTTGTATTCGAGCACCTGCGGGCCGGTCGGCGTGAGCATGATGCCGATGAAAAGCGTGCCGCGGAAATCGATGCCCTCGGCGACGATGGCATCGACGGAGGGCCGCACGATCTCGCGGTCGATGCGGTCGAGCATTTCGGGCGTGACGACCTCGGCGGGGGAATAGGCCCCCATGCCGCCGGTGTTCGGGCCGGTATCACCGTCGCCGATGCGCTTGTGATCCTGCGAGACGGGCAAAATCACGTAATCGCGTCCCGAAACCACGACCAGGATCGAGGTTTCGTCGCCGGTCAGGCAGTCTTCCAGGAGGATCTTTGATTTCTGGCCTCCAATTTTCGCAGGAGGAGACAGCGCGAGCAGTGAGCGGACGCCGGCCTCGGCTTCGGCGTAGGTCTGGGCCACGATCACACCTTTGCCCGCGGCGAGGCCGTCGGCTTTGACCACAATCGGGACCGGGCGGGCCCGCAGATAGGCGATCGCGGCCTCGGCGTTGTCAAAGCAGGCGGCGGCGGCGGTGGGAATGCCGTATTTCTGGAGAATCTCCTTGGTATAAATCTTGGAGGCTTCGAGCCGGGCGCCGTCGGCCTTGGGGCCATAAGCGGGGATGCCGGCGGCGGCGAGAGCATCGGCCAGTCCGAGCGAAAGCGGTACTTCGGGACCGACGACGACAAACTCGACCTGCTCCCGCCGGGCAAGCGCCACGAGGCCGGCGACATGGTCGGCGGCGACGGGGAAACACAAGGCGTCGGCGGCGATGCCGGCGTTGCCGGGGGCGCAAAGCAGACGCGGGCGGGCCGGGGAGAGCGCGAGGGCTTTCACCAGCGCGTGTTCGCGCCCGCCGGAACCGACGACAAGAACTGACCGAGGAAGAGCCATGGAGGAACTCCGAGCAGAAAAAAGGGGCGGCCCCGTGGCGAGCCACAATTTAAATCCGAGCCGGCGCCGCCGGCCCGATCCCGGAATTTGTAACGTATTACGTTACAAATATCGCATAGGCAAATTTGTCGATTATCAGAGGAAAAATCAAAAGTTTGTCACGTAATACGTGACAAACTCTGGCGCGGGGATTCCGCAATTTTGCTGCTTAGGGGCTCTCCTTCAACCCGGCGTCTTGGAGCGCGGGCATCCTTGCCTGCTGCATCGCCCAATGCAGGCTGGAAGCTTGCGCTACTTACGGCGCGGTTAATAGGCGCCTTCTTAATGAGGCTCGCAGAATTGGTTTGTGCAGGTGGGGCGCGTTGTCCCCTGTTTGGGCCGAAGACAAGGGTCCCCAACGCGCTTAGAGCGTCTTGAGGACAAGCCGCTCCACCTAAAACAGTCACTATATTCAGCGAGAATCAGTAATAAGTGACAAAGAGCGGTGCAGGCGGAGGTCGGGGCGGTCAGAGAACCTGGAGTTTTTTGCGGTAGAACTCCACGACCTCGTCGGGATCGTCGGTGAACAGGATGTAATCCTGGATCCACAGCGGAACGCGTTTCGTGGCGATCATGTGGCGGAGCTGTTTGCGCAGGTCGGCGAAAAAGGCGGCGTCGTAGAAGATGTACGGCACCCGCGGCCGGATGCCGAGCTTGAGGTTGCACATTTCGATGCCGATCTCCTCGAGGGTGCCGACGCCGCCGACGTTGAAGATGCAAAAATCCGCCACTTCGAACCATTTTTGACGGAAGTGGCGCGAGGTTTCCTGGAACGTGTTGAAGAAATCCACGCCGAATTCGGGCGGCTGCGCCTCGAGTTCGAGGAAGCACGCGCCAGTGAGGGCACCCTGGCCGCGCGCCTGGTCGGTGGCCACGCGCATCACGCCGCCGCCGCCCCCGGTTAGCACGCCGACGTTGGAACCAATGAACGACGAGAGTTTGTCGATCAGGGTGGAGATGCGTTTCGTCTGTTTGTCGTCGAGGTCGACAGCGCTGCCGTAAAAGGCCAGGATGGTGGCCTCATTGAAGCGTTTCACCATCTCTTCGCGGATGAAGAAGCCGTGGTCCTTCTTGTAGGTGTGCAGATAGAGGTCCTTCATCTGCTCGTTGTACCAGTAGACTTGCAGGCCCATGCCGGCGAAGGTGTCGAGGCGGGCGTGGGCCGCGCTGGAGAGGAAAAAACCATGGGTGCGCGAAGGCTTGCGGAAGACGATCCGGCGCAGCTTGAGTCGCTGCGTACGCATTAGCAGCTCGATGTTTTCGAGCAGATTGGGAAAGTAGTCGACGACCAGCGTGTCGGCGTCGTCAGGTGCGGCGTCGAGCGCCTGGACCATCGTGCGATGGCCGATCATCGCGTCGGCGGTACGGCCGTTGCTGGCGGCGAGCTCGGCGAACTGCGTGGCGTTGAGCAACAGGCTGAAGTTCTCCATCGTGGCGTTCTGGCCCCGGACGGAGATTTTGGTCTTGGGCCGCGCGGTGCGGCCGGTGTCGCGCGGGGGATTGGCGTCGAGGTTCTGGTAAAGCTCGCGCGTGGTGCCATAGAGCCGGGTGCGTTTCTTCGCGAGCGACTTCGACTCTAAATCCTGCGGCGTGGGCGCGTGGAAAACCTCGACGGAGACCACGGGATTGACCACCGGCTGGTCGCCCTGGTTGTAGATTTCCAGCATGATGTTTGTGCCGAAAGTCTTGATTGGATCGAGCACCACCGCGCTGGTGTGAATGCCAAAATTGCCCTCGCCCTGGTTGAGCACGATGCAGTGCTCCTTGAGGTACATCGAGCAACTGGTGAGCAGACCCGAACGCGGCTGGATGGTGAGGGGCGACAGGTCGTGCCGAAGCTGCACTTTGTCGAGGAAGGCGCGGCCGGCATGGCCGCTGACCAGGCGTTCGAAGCTATCGCGCAGGAGACGGGGGTTGATCGTGTAGTAAACCTGGTGCGGCGTGAGAAACACCCGGCCAAAGCGATCGATGCTGATCGTGTTGGGCAGCTTGAGACGGTTGTCCTTGAGCGCGGCCCAGATCTCGGTGGCCGAGAGCTTGGCGGAGGCAGGTGCGTAGTAGAGCCGGCCCACGGTTATGCCGGGGCGCAGCAGTTTTTTCCAGTACGCTGCGTTGGGGAAACTTTCGTCAAAGAGAGAGGCATCGGCCTCGAGCACCAGGCGGCCTTTGTCGGGCCTGGCCTGGCCGTCGGGCAACATCTCGATGCCGATGCGAGCCAGGGTGCTGCGTTCGGTAAAGTGGAGCTGGCCCGCCTGGGACTTCATGAATTCGAATTCGGCAGGATGCCGCGGCCAGAAGGCGAGGGTGAGCGAAACAGTATGCTCGTCCTTGATCTTTACTGCGAGGATTTGTCCATCCTGGCTGGTCCAGAATTGGTCGGGATTTGTCATGGTGAGTGGGGGAGAGGATGATGCGCAGGCGGACTGGCGAGACAAGCGGCGAGTACGATATAACACGAAGCGTGCGCCGTTGCCCCGGATCCAGTCAGCAGAGCGCGATTTGCAGTTACGGGTGACAATTATTACCCAAAACTGCAAAAGGTCGGGCATATCAAAACGAGGTTCCGGTGCTCGGCGCACCGCCCGGCGGAGTTCAGGTCAAGGATTGCTTTTCTGGCGAGGCACTGCCATCTGAGCACCTTTTAGGGCACAAAACTGCATTCCGTCTTTCCCATCCACTCCATCACACGCATGAAATTGACCCATACGCTCACGCTTGGCGTGCTCGCTCTCGGCCTTGCGGCTGGCGCTCACGCGCAGGACATCAAAGTTCCCGGGGCCGCCGCCACCGAGACCAAACCCGCGGTGGCCGCTCCGGCCGCCTACAGCGAATCCCAGGTGCTGGAAGCGCTTGGTTGGATCGCCTCCAAGAACATCCAACTCGAAACCTTTGGTTTTACGCCGACGCAACTCGAGTCGGTGTTAAAGGGCATCGAGGCTGGCGCCATGGGCAAGGATCTGGCATTCGATAAGGCGAAAATCGGGCCACTCATCTCCGAGTTCGTGAATAAGAAGCAGTCCGAATTCGTGGAAAAGCTCCGGAAACAGGGAGTTGCTGACACCGCCGCGTTCTTCGCCAAGCTCAAGGAAAACAAGAACGTCGTTGAGCTGCCCAGCGGGTTGCGCTACGAGATCTTGAAGCCCGGTGAAGGCGCGTACCCCAAGCCCACCGAGACCGTGAAGGTGCATTATGTCGGCACGCTGGTGAACGGCACCGTCTTTGACAGCTCCCTCCAACCGCGCGAGCCCGGTGCGGCGGTCGTACCCGTGGAATTTTCGCTCGATAGCGTGATCCCCGGTTGGACTGAGGGCATCCAAAAGATAAACAAGGGAGGCAAGATCAAGCTCTACGTGCCGCCCCACCTTGGCTATGGCGACGACGGCCGTCCGGGCATTCCGCCGGCTTCCACGCTCATCTTCGAGGTCGAACTGCTCGACATCAAGCCCACCCCCGCAGCCGCGCCGGCAGCGGTCACAGTGCCTGCGCCCGCCACTGGCAAGTAAGCCATCCACGGGTTTTCCGATTTACCCGACGCCCTCCGTTCGCGGAGGGCGTTTTTGTTGGAGGGCGGCCAATTTTGCGCTGGTTGCTAGGGGGCCAGGATGGCCTGCAAATCGGCCACAAATCCATCGACGTCCTCGTCCCGCGTGTCCCACGAGCACATCAGCCGATAGCCGTGAGCGCCGATGAAGCTGTAGAAATACCAACCGCGTTTTTTCAACCCCTCGGCCACGGCCGGTGGCATCTCGGCGAAAACGGCGTTCACCTCGGGCTCCACCAGGATTTTCACCGGTGGCATCTGCCGAAGCGCGGCGGCGAGTTTCTGCGTCATGCGGTTGGCCTGCGTGCCGTGGCGCAGCCAGGCACCGTCCTGGAGCAGGCCGACCCATTGTGCACCGTGGAACCGCATCTTCGAGGCAAGCTGGCCAGCCTGTTTGCAGCGGTAGTCGAAATCCGCCGCCAGTTGGGGATTGAAGAAGACCACGGCTTCGGAGGTGACCATGCCGTTTTTCGTGCCGCCCAAGCACAACACGTCGACGCCCGCGCGCCAGGTGAAGTCGGCGGGCCGCAGCCCGGCGCGTTCGTGCAGCGCGGCGGCGGCGTTGGCGAAACGCGCCCCATCCAGGTGCACCGCGAGCCCATGGCGTTGGGCGACGGCGGTGAGGGCGCGCGTTTCCTCGAGCGAATAGATCGTGCCCCATTCGGTGGACTGCGTGAGCGAAAGCACGCGCGGCTTCGGAAAGTGAATGTCGGTGCGCTTGAGGATGAGCCGCTCGACGGCGTCGGGCGTGAGCTTGCCGTCGGGGCCGGTGGCGACGAGGAGCTTGGTGCCGTTGGAGAAAAACTCCGGCGCCCCGCACTCGTCCGTCTCCACGTGCGCATAGTCGTGGCAGATCACGCTATGGTAGCTCTGACAGAGCGCGGCCAGCGCGAGCGAATTGGCGGCGGTGCCGTTGAACACGAAGTACACCTCGGCGTCGGGTTTCTCGAACACGCCGCGGATGAGGTCGCACGCGCGCCGGGTCCAGTCGTCATTGCCGTAGCTCGGCACGCAGCCGCGGTTGGCCTCGGCGAGCGCAGCCCAGGCTTCGGGGCAGATCCCCGCGGTATTGTCGCTGGCGAAACGGTAGTTCATTCCCGGCGGCGGCGGGAGCCGCGAGACGCCGGGGGCGGCAGCTGAGGCAGGAACGGTGGACATGCGCCCACATTACGATCGGGCATCCCGGGGCGCAACGGATTTTCGCGATTGGCATTGGAAGCGCCGCGCCTTTGCTCAAACTCCTAGGCGATGAGCGAACCGACGGCCAACCTCTACCTCGCGGGCTTCATGGGCGTGGGCAAGACGACCATCGGCCGCGCCGTGGCCCACCGGCTCGGTTTTACGCTCTGCGACAGCGACCGCGAAATCGAGCGGCTGACGGGCCGGACGATTCCGGAGCTGTTCGAACAGGAAGGCGAGGCGGCGTTCCGCGCCCGGGAGCGCGAATTCATCGAACGGGGCCATCCCGCCGAGCGCTGCGTGGTGGCCTGCGGCGGCGGGTTGATCGTGCCACCCGGCATGCTGGAGCTGGTGCGGAGCAAAGGCGTGGCGATGTGCCTGCATGCCTCGCTGGAAACGATTCTGCAGCGCACGGCGGGCCACCGGCACCGGCCGTTGCTCAATGTCGACGATCGCGAGCAGCGCCTCCGCACCCTCTACGCGGAACGTGAGCCCTTGTACCGCCAGGTCGGCACGACGATCCTGACGGATGCCCGTCCGATATCCGACATCGTGTCGCATATCCTGCGGGCGTATCGCCGCGAAGCGGAGGAATGGACGCGGGAACGGGCCCGACTCGGGAAACGGAAAGCGGGAAACTGATGGACGCGGTGCGGCAGGAGGAACTGCGGCGGCGGTTGCACGCGCTGGGTTTCGACGCGGTGCGGTTCGCCCGGCTCGACGGCGGCACGCCCGGAGCCGACGCCCTGCGCGCCTGGCTCGCCGCCGGCCGGCAGGCCGACATGGCGTGGATGGAACGCACCGCCGACAAGCGGATCGATCCGCAACTCGTGCTGCCCGGCGCGCGGTCAATCATCGTGCTCGGGGTCAATTATTGGCCCTCAGAAGAAAAATCCAAAATCCAGAATCCAAAATCCAAAATGGCCACGTGGGCGCGGTACGCACTCTACGAGGACTATCACGACACGATCAAACCGGCGCTCGTCGCAGCCGGGCACGCGTTGGAGGAACTGGGCGGCGGGCTCCGCACCGACTATCGGTACTTTGTCGATACCGGACCCGTGCTGGAGCGCGGCTGGGCGGCGCGGGCCGGGCTCGGTTTTATCGGCAAGAACGCGATGCTGATCTCGCGCCGATACGGCAACTGGCTTTTCCTCGCGGCGATTTTCACCCGCGTGGAATTCACGCCCGATCCCCCGCTGCGCGGGAAACCCGAAACCCGAAACTCGAAACTCGAAACCCCGGTTGGCGCATTGTGCGGCAAATGTACGCGCTGTATGGACGCGTGTCCGACGCAGGCATTGCCGGCGCCGGGCGTGGTGGAGGCACGCAGGTGCATCTCGTACCTGACCATCGAAAACCGGGGGGTGATTCCGCGGGAGTTTCGGCGGGCGATCGGTGATCGCATTTATGGCTGCGATATCTGCGCCGAGGTGTGCCCGTGGAACCGTTTTGCGCAGGAGAGCCGGCGCCTTTTGCTGGTCGCGCGGCAAGATCTGGGCACCCTCCCACTGCGCGAATTGCTCGCGCTCACGCCGGAGCGTTTTGCCGGGATTTTCCGCCACACGCCGATCAAACGCCTCAAACTTGCCGGCCTGTTGCGCAACGCCTGCGTGGTGGCGGGCAATTCGGGCGATACGAATCTCATCGAGCCACTCGTGCAGTTGGCCGCGCACGCTTCGCCACTCGTGCGCGCCCATGCGGTTTGGGCGGTGTACCGGCTGGTTGGGGAAGTGCCGGCCGGTTTACCCGCCGCGGCGGGCAAGTTCCTGCAGGCGGCACGCGCGGCGGAAACCGATGCGACCGTGTTGGCGGAATACGCGGCGGGGAGTGCGGGCGATTGAGCCGGCCTACTGGCCGGCAAACACCGCCTCCATTTTGGCCTGAAACGAGGCTGGCGGCCGCACGGGCCGGCCATCGCGGTCGATGAAGGCATGCAGCGTGAATCCGGTGGCGAGCAGCTCGTCGCCGCGGCGTACCTCATATTCCAGCTTGATGCGCAGCAGCGGTTTTTCGCGCAACGTGGTGACGATCGTGATCGCATCGTCGTAGCGGGCGGGTTTGAGGTAACGCGCCCCCACTTCGAGCACGGGCAGGAAAAAGCCCTCGGCCTCGAGCTGACGGTAGGGAAGGCCGTACTGCTTCATCAAGTCGGTGCGGCCGACTTCGAACCACGGCAGGTAACTGCCGTGGTAAACCACGCCCATCATGTCCGTCTCTGCGTAGCGGACCGTGATGGGGGTGAGCGATTGCATCATGCGATCGAAAAAGCCGGGACGACGCACGCGTCGCAAACCAATTCCGGTTCAACGGACGAGCGCATCCCCGCCGGCGGCAAACAGCGTCCCGGCCGACTGCGTCCAATCATAACGTCGCACCCAGGTACGGCCGGCTTCGCCGAATTGCCGGCGCAGGGCGGGATCGGTGATCAGTTTTTCGAAGGCGGCGGTGAGTTGCGCCGGCCGGTGCGGCGGCACCAGAAAGCCCGTGACCCCGTCGGCCACCGCTTCGCTCACGCCGCCGATCGCGTGCCCCACGACGGGCAGGCCGTGCGCGGCAGCTTCGAGGTAAACCAGGCCGAAACCCTCTATGCTGGGGCCGTGCGGCATGCTGGTCATCGCGAAGATGTCGGCACGGTCATAGATATGGTCGAGTTCGTCGTCCGCGACGTCGCCGAAGAAACGCACGGCGAGGTCGGACCGGGCCACGGTGTCGCGGAGGGTTTCCTCATAGCCCTGGCGTTTGCCGCCCGCTCCGCCGACGATCCAATATTCGATCTGCCGGCGGAATTCAGGGGCGAGGGCCTGCAGGGCCTGCAAGGTGATGAGCTGTCCTTTGCGCGGATGCAGACGGCCCACGGTGAGCACGACGAGGCGATGCCCGGTCCGGGCGGGCGGTGCCGGCACCACGGCGAAATCGGTACGCAGGGCGCAGGGAGTGAGACAGGTTTTATCCCGGGCTTCCGGAAAATGCGCGCAGAGCAGGTCGTGGGTGTATCCGGAAATGGCGCTGATGCGGGTGGCGTGGCGAATCAGGCGGCGCGTGAGCCAACGATAGACGGGATTGCGATGGAAACGCAGGACTTCCGAACCATGAAACGTAAGAATGAGCCGCTTGGGCCGGAAGGCCGGGAAGAACTGCAGCAACATCATCGCCAGCATCGGCCCCGGCTCGGGCAGATAGATCGTGGCGTACCGCAGTCGCCGGCGCTCGGCAATGAGCTCGCGGGCGAGGCGCAACTGGCAGGTGAAATCGTGCGTGCCCTTGAGGGGCAGCCGGCGCAGGCGGAAGGACCACTCTTTCTCGTGTTCCGGGGGCGCGGATTGCGCCCATACTTCCACGTCGTAGCCCAAGTGGGCCGACGCCTTGGCCATCTCCTCGGCAAAGGTCGCGATGCCGCCACGCCGCGGATAAAATTCGTGCGTGATCAGGAAAAGCGGTTGAGAGTCGATGGTGGCGTCCATGAGCGGACTGGCTGGCGGTTGAGACCGTCCAATAAGAAGATAATGCGGGCACTGGCAAGTTCCCTCGCGGCCGGCGGGTGGCTGGCTGCGCGACGACACCAGCCGGTCGGGCGCGAGCGACGAAATGGGGAACCTCCACGCTGCTCCGCTGACCATGCAGTAATCTTACGGTAACATGTTGGGGTTCACCCTCGTCAGCCGCCGGGAGTTTCCGCCGGCTAAGAAATGGGTTTACAAGCGAGCACTCGGTAACTTACAAGGAACGAACAATGGCAGATGCAGTCAACACCAGCTCGGGTAGCAACAAGCCGTTTTCGCTTCCCGGAAAACTGTTTACGCCCGAGGACGAAGCCGCGCTCCGTGAATCGTTGAAACGTTGTTCCCCTTCGACTTTCGAGGCGGCGGTGCAATTTCGCAAGACCGGCAATCCCGATCATGTCCCGGCGATTGTGATCGGCGTCATCGAGCGTTTCGTGGAGCCTGACCTGCGCGCCAAGCTCAAGGACGCCGACGACGATCTGCGCCTGATCGAGGACTTGGGGATCGATTCGCTCACGATGATGGAGATCGTGATCCTCGTCGAAGATGTGCTGCATATGTCGATCAACAACGACGAACTGCGCAATCTCCGCACGGTGGGCGACGTGAAGACCTTCATCGATTGCAAGATTCGCGGCCTGCCGCTGCCCAAGCCGACGAAGTTTCTGCCGATCGAGCACATCGGCGCGGTCATGCCGGTCCAGCCTCCCTTCCTTTTCCTCAACGAGGCCTCGGTCAGCTCCAATGGGGCCAACGGCAAGTACAAGATTTCCGGCCAGGAATTTTTCCTGCAGGGGCATTTCAAGGACAACCCGATCATGCCGGCCTCGATCATGCTCGAGGCGCTCGGCCAGCTGGCGGTCCTCTATCTGCTGGAAGGCGCCCCGGCCGAACCGGGCAAGGTGATCAGCCCGTCCACGATTTTCTTCACCGGCTGCGAGGGCGTGCGCGCCCACCGCGTCTGCCGGCCGGGCGATACGCTCACCCTCTCGATCAAGCAAAAGCGCATGAAGATGCCGCTCGCGACCTTCGAGGGCGCGATCCGGGTCGGCCAGGAAAAGGCGGTGATCGCCGAGGAAATCACGCTCACTTTCGGTTACACGGATGCGGCCATGATACCGGTCGGCGAAGTCAACGAGGAGAAGCCCGCGTTTGCCGTCGAGCCCTTGTCGCCCGCCGCGGCGGCCGCTTCCGTGGCGGTACCGTCCCGGGCCGCCGTCAGCGCCTGAAGGCGGTTGCGGTACGGCCGGGTTGGCGGCGTCGGGCCGGCTTCTCTCCTGTTGACCGCCCGGCTTTTGTCGGCATCGATAAATCCCCTCGTACCGTCCTCCGCAAAAGCTTGTGAAGCTTCGGCGTCGACGGGCCTCCCAAGAAATCTTCCGCATGCCCAGAGTTTTTATCACCGGCCTCGGTTTCATCACCAGCATCGGCAACGACGCGGCGACCGTCGAAGAGAGCCTGCGTACCCTCCGGCACGGCATGACCCTGTTCGGACCTTTCGAGAAAGAGGACGTCCCGGTCAAAGTCGCGGCGCCGGTCCGGGAATTCCAGGTCGATTCGACCGATCCGGAGGACTGGACCTTTCCGGCGCGTTATAAGATCAAGCGCGAGGTGGTCCGCGGCATGGCGCCCAATTGCGTCTATGCCTGGTGTGCCATGCAGCAGGCCATTGAAGATGCGGGCCTCGGGGAGGCGGAGACTTCGAATCTGCAAACCGGCCTGTATGCCGCATCGGGCGGGTCGCCACATCTGCTCGGCCATATGCTGCAACGCATGAACACGCTCGGCGTGATGCGGTGTTCGCCGCTCGGCATTGTCGCCTCCATTGCCGGCACGTTGAATTTCAACCTGGTCGCCCATTTCAAGATCAAGGGCGCCTCTTGCGGCTTCTCCTCGGCCTGCGCGTCGTCGTCGCACGCCCTGGGTTTTGCCTATGATGACATCGCGCTGGGCCGCCAGCAGCGCATGTTCGTCATCGGCGCCGAGGACTGCAACCGGGAGAGCATCCTGCCGTTTGCCGGCATGCGCGCCATCTCGCTCCAGACCGACCCCAACCTGGCCTCGCGGCCCTTCGACGTGGCGCGCGACGGCTTCGTGGGCACCGGCGGCGCGACCGTCGTGGTGCTGGAGAGCGAGGCGGAAGTCGCGCGGCGCGGGGCCCGGGTCTATTGCGAACTGGCCGGCTGGGGCCAGGCGTCCGACGGCCACAACGTCGCCATTTCCCACCCCGAAGGCTCCGGCTTGCGGGCGGCGATGGAGAACGCGCTGCAGGCCACCGGTTTCACCCCCGAGGCCGTCGACTACGTGAACGCGCACGCCACCTCCACCCCGATCGGCGACTTGTCCGAAGCCCGGGCGATCAAGGCCCTGTTCAAAACCCCCGCCACCCGCCCGGCCATCAGCAGCACCAAGGCGCTGACTGGCCACGGCCTCTCGCTGGCCGGCGCGATGGAAACCGGGTTCTGCGCCCTCGCGATCAAGCAGGGATTCACGCCCGGATCGGCGCACATCTCCCGGCTCGATCCCGCCTGCGAAGGCTTGAACATCATCCGCTCGACCCTGCCCGTGCGGCCGGCCGTCGTGCTCAACAACAGCAGCGGCTTTGGTGGGGCCAACGTCTGCCTCGTGTTGAAAAAGAGCTGATCCACCGGGGGCTGCTCCGGGCGCCGGCACCGCGTCATCGCCGCGCGGAATGAAACGGTGGGAGGAAATCCGAATCTCGAAACCCGAAAACCGAAACAAAATCGAATGACCGAATTTCAGAAATTAAGGCCGGGAATGGGCCCGTCGCGTCGCGGTGCACCGGGCAGAGGCGGGCTGGTCGCTGCTTTGCTGCGGATTTCGACGTTCGGATTTCGAATTTATCACCGGAGCTGACATGTCGCGCATTCGCATCCTGGTCCTGACCTCGAGCACCGGCGGCGGGCACGACGCCCGCGCCGAGGCCTTTGCCGAGTGGTGTTTCCAGCTCTACCGGCACGATGTCGACGTGCGCATCGAGCGGATGCTCGAGAAGTCGTCGGTCGTGAACCGCAGCGGCGTGAATATCTACAACTGGATCCAGCAACACGCGCCGTTTCTCCACAAAATTTTCTATTCGATCGTCGAACTGCTCAGTTTCATCAACCGCCGCTCGGTGCATTTGGGCCGCCGCTATTTCCTCCAGGTGCTGCGCGAATGCAAACCGCATCTGATTTTCAGCGTGCACGATTGTCTCAACCGCGGCTATTTCCAGCTCGCCCGCGCCACGCTGGGCGCGGAGAAGGTGCGTTGCGCCACGTATTGCGGCGAGTTTTCCGGCGGCTGGGGCTATTCCCGCAACTGGATCGAACCGACCGTCGATCTCTACATTTCCCGCACGCCCACGGCGCGCGATTACGCGGTGAAAAAAGGCATCCCGCCGGAGAAGGCCCTGGTGCGCGGCTACCTCATGCTGCCGCGCGCGCATCTCGAGGTCATCCCGCCGGAGGAGCGCGGCCGCTTCCGCGAAAAGCAGCTCGGACTGCGTCCCGATCTTTTCACCGTTTTCCTCGCCACCGGCGGCAACGGCGCCAACAACCACTTTGCCCTCCTGCCCGAGCTCGTGCGGCACGCCGACCGCTGCCAGGCCATCGTGATTTGCGGTCGCAACCGGGACACCTACAACGAACTCGTCCACTGGCGCGC
>DATJPQ010000163.1:0-25368 GCA_035506315.1 Opitutaceae bacterium | reverse complement strand
ATCGCCCTCATCCTGTCCGGCATCGATATGTGATTTTTGTAGGGCTGCCGCTCGTCGGCAGGCCGCCATACCAAGACGGCCCGGCGACAAGCGCCGGCCCTACAGTCTGAGAATTCCCTCACTCCCTCAGTCCCTTATTCCCTCTTCCGCCCCCTGCCGTCAAATAACCAATAACAAATAACCGGTAACCCATCTACCCTCTCATTCCCTCATTCCCTTCCTCCACCTTTGCATCCTTTCACCGACAACCCCGCCCGCTCCATCGCCGCCCTCGGCGAGGAAAAACTCATCGCCGCGATCCGGCGCTGGCTGGGTGCGGCGTCGCCCCGGGCGCCGTTCGGGATCGGTGACGACTGCGCCGTGGTTCCCGCCGGCCGGACCACCCAGCTCCTCACCGTTGATCCGGTGATTTATGGCGAACATTTTGACGACCGCGTGCCGGCGCGCGCTGCCGGGGAGAAACTGCTCAAACGCAATTTGAGCGACATCGCTGCGATGGGCGGCCGGCCCCGCGCCGCCGTCGTCGCACTGGCTCTCGACCGCCGCGTGAAGTTGACCTGGCTGGAGGCATTCTACCGCGGTCTTGCCGCCATCGGGTGCCGCTACCGCGTGCCCATCGTGGGCGGCGACGTGGCCCACCACCGCGCCGGCATCGTGGCCACGCTCACGCTGGCCGGCGAAGCCAGCGGTCCGCGCATCCTGACCCGCCGCGGCGCGCGCGCCGGCGATTGGATTTATGTCACCGGCGAACTCGGCGGCAGCCTGCCGTCGCTCCACCACTACCGTTTTACGCCCCGGCTGGCCGAAGGCGCGTGGCTCGCCCGTCGCGCCGAGGTGCGCGCGATGATGGACGTGAGCGATGGTCTCGCCAAAGATCTGCATGCGCTCACCCCGCGCGGCGCGGTGCCGGCGTTGATGGCGGAATCGTTGCCCCACCGCCGCGGTTGCGACGTGCGGGCGGCGCTCTGCGACGGGGAGGACTACGAACTGCTCTTCGCGGTGGCCGCCCAATCCGAGCGCGCCCCCTTTGAACGTGCCTGGCACCGGGCTTTCCCTAACACGCGACTTTCCTGCATCGGGCGCTTCGTCCGCCGCGGCCTGCTGCCCGCCAGTGCGATCGACCTGAAATCATTCCATGGCTACGAGCATCTGAAATCGAAGCCGCAAAAACGCGCAGAAGGCTCCAAGAAATAGCCATCGATATTCTTGCGCCTTTTGTGCCTCTTTGCGGCCAACCTGAACCGATGCCGATTCTCGACCAACTTCGTGCCGGTGTGACCACCACCTCCGCCGATGAGACCCGCGGGCTCGCCGCCGCGCTGGCCGGCGTGCTGCCGGCGGATGTGACCCTGGCGCTGCACGGCGATCTCGGCGTCGGCAAGACCACCTTCGTGCAGGGTCTCGCCCGCGGTTTCGGCATCGCCGGGCATGTGACGAGCCCCACGTTCACCATCTACACGCTGCATCATGGCGGCCAACGCACGCTCGTGCATCTCGATGCCTACCGGCTCACCGATGCGACCCAGCTCGACGAGCTGATGGTCGACGATTTTCTGACGAGCCCGTACTGCATGGCCGTCGAATGGCCCGAACACATCGCCGACTGGCTCCCGGCCGACGCCTGGCATCTCGACCTCGCCATCGTCGCCGGCGAACGCCACACCCTGCGACTGCGGTAAGCTGATGCGGTATGTCAGAGCGCGAGCAAGCTCGCTGACCTACAATTCACCATGAACATTTCAGGAAGTTGAGTCCGCCTAGCGTGCTCCAGGCGCCAAGCTCAACCCGGGTCCGGCCGATATCCTTCTTCAAGATCGTGCCACCTCTGACGATCGTAAATTTCTCCGATTGTATCTTTGCGTTTTCGCTTTCGATTTTCCGTTCGAGTTCAAGCGACCGCCTTGATTCCAGGACCGTGAAACGCTCCATGGTCACAACCTTCTCATCCGGCTCTTTCTCCTTCGTTGCTTCCTTCTTTTGAACTGCCGCCGGATCGTAAGGAAAGGCCTTTTGGGCCAGCTCCGACACCACGTGAACCGGGCGGGGAATATCGTTCTCCTCGGCGCGTACGAATGGCGCCAACGCAATGGTCGCGGTCACGATGAGACCGACTTTCATCGTCTGGCCAACGATCGCATTCACTCCAGCTGAGAAACGCATTCAAAACCGAAGTTTCACTAGAAAGCACAATTGGGCAACTGCCGCCGGCTGACGGGCGGTTCTTTCAGCTCGGGACCATGTGCGAGCTGTTGGACGTGGTGCGCATCCTGGCGCCGGGCAATAGCGGTTTGTTGATGCGTCCCAGTCCGTCGGTGGAGCGGCTTGACCTCAAGACGCTGGCTCGATCCAGCGCGCTGAGGTCAGCGCGCTCCACCTCGACTAGACTGACGTCGAGCCTCAAGACGTCGGCCCGGCCGATCGTTCGCCCTAAAAGTCCTGCAACCGACCCTCGCCGGCGCCGCGGGCGGGCTCGACCCGGGCCAGCACTTCGCCGAGCAGATAGATGGAACCGGTGACGACAATCAGGTCGCCGGCGTCGCCTGCCGTGCACCGGTCGGATGACGGAAAGAGTTCTTCAACCGTCGCGCGGCTCACGTGTCCGCGGTAGCCGGCCGGAACCAGCGCCTCAAGCTGTTCGTAATTGCAGGCCCGCGCCTGGTGCGGAACCACAAAATAAACTCCGCGGGCATGGCGGCAGACCGTCTCGATCAGCGGTTGCGCCCGGGCGATGCCCAGCGCGCCCACGATGACGACCGGGGCGCGCCCCGTCTCCGCCACGAGGCGGCGCAAATTTACGTCGAGCACCTGGGCGCCCTCGGGATTGTGCGAGGCGTCGTAGATGATGGGGCGCCCGCCCACCGTACCGCGCTGCCAGCGGCCGGGCCAGTACGCGTGTTGCAGGCCGCGACGGATGATCTCGTCGGTGAGGCGCCAGCGCCCGCCCAACGCGCGGGCCACCAGCGTGGCGGTGGCAGCATTCCAGCGCTGGTAATCGCACTCGAGATTCGTCGTCGGATATCGCGCGATGTCATCGCCGAATTCCTCGCGGACCGACCACACGCGCGAGCCGCGCTCGGCGGCGATCTGGCGGATGACCTGTTCGGCGCCGGCAGGCAGGCGTCCGATCACGACCGGCCGGCCGGGCTTGATGATGCCGGCCTTTTCCATGGCGATCTTTTCCACCGAATCGCCCAGCATCTCGCAGTGATCGAGGCTGATCGAGGTGATCGCGGCCACGTCGGGCAGCACGACGTTGGTCGCGTCGAGCCGGCCACCCATGCCCACCTCGATGATGCCGATGTCGCACTGCTTTCGCTGGAATTGCAGGAACGCCATCGCCGTCATGAACTCGAAGAAACTCGGGTGATCGTCGGGATGATTGCGGCTGACGTCCTCGGCGATGGGGCGCAACTCCCGGGTAAAGGCGACCAGTTCGGCCTCGGTCAGCAACGCGCGGTTCACTTGCACGCGCTCGCCGAGACGCACGAGATGCGGCGAAGTGTAGAGGCCCGTGCGCCAGCCGGCGGCGTGCAGAATGGCGTCGAGCATGGCCGAGGTGGAGCCCTTGCCATTGGTGCCCGAAAGGTGGATCGTGGGCACCGCGCGCTCCGGATGACCGAGCGCCTCGACGAACAAGCGCATCCGGTCGATTCCGAATTTGATGCCGTGCGCCTTGAGCCCGAAAAGATAATCCTGGACCTCGGCGTAGTCGGAAGAATGACGATCAACTTTCAACTCCGAACGTTCAACGCCCATTAGGCCCGTCCTTTCGTAAAGCGCCGGAATCTTCCGAGGATAGTCGTGGATCGGATGGAAACCAATCCGCGCGCATCCGCGTGATCCGCGGGAAAGTCATTCCTCTGTTTCCTCTGCGGCCTCCTGTAAAATTCAACAAACGCTCTTCCACATCAAATTTAGCGGAATTCGGTGAATCCCCTCCGTGAAGTGGGCGTTCCACGTTCAATGTTCAACGTTGAAGGTTGACGCCGAACCTCAACCAGCCGCCGCCGGTTTCTTCTTCACGAACAGCGCCAGCAGGATGTCGCGCAGACGATCCCGCATTTCCAGACGGCTCACGATCATGTCTATCAGACCATGCTGGAGAAGAAATTCGGCGCTCTGAAAACCGGGCGGCAACGTCTGCTTGGTAGTTTCCTTGATCACCCGCGGGCCGGCGAAGCCGATGAGTGCACCGGGTTCGGCGATGATCACGTCGCCCAGCGTGGCATAGCTCGCGGAGACGCCACCGGTGGTCGGATTGGTCAGCACGGAGATGAAGGGCAGCCTGGCGGCCGCAAACCGGCCCAGGGCCGCGCTGGTCTTGGCCATCTGCATGAGCGCGAGAATGCCCTCCTGCATACGTGCGCCGCCAGACGTGCTGAAGATGATGCACGGGATTTTCTTCGCGAGGGCGGTCTCGATGGCCCGGGTAATTTTTTCGCCGGCGGCCGAGCCGAGCGTGCCGCCGCAAAACCGGAAATCCATCACCGCGAGCGCCACGTCGATACCGTGGATCCTGCCCGTGCCGGTGATGACCGCCTCGGGCAGTCCGCTGTCCTTCTCGTAGCGCTTGAGACGTTCGCCATACGGCTGCGAGTCGACAAAACCGAGCGGATCGGCCGAGCGCACGCCGGCATCGGTTTCAAACCACGTGCCGGGGTCGACCAGGGTGTTGATCCGCTGGCGGGCGCCGATGGGGAAATGGTAGCCGCTTTTTGGCACCACCATCTGGTTGTCCTCGAGGTCTTTGTTGTAGACGATCTCCCCCGACAGCGGGCATTTCGTCCACAGCCCCTTCGGGATGTCCTTCTTTTTGACAACGACGGTGGAATATTTCGGCTTGCTGAAAAGCGACATGGCGGGAGCGAGGCGGTTAGCCGTGTCCGAAAGTAACGACATCGAGGTTTAGGCAACCCTCTCGGCGGAGCGCATGGGCGCAACTGTTGAGCGTAGACCCGGTCGTGAAAACATCGTCGATGAGGATATAATGCTGGGCGGGTGTTATGGAGGCCCCGGCGGCGAGTGCAAAGGCATTTTTCAGGTTGGCCAGGCGGGTGCGGCGGTCAAACGCCGTCTGCGATTGGGTATCGGCCACACGGCGCAGCAGATGCGCAACCGTGGTCCCGCCCGCCGCCGCTTGCGCCAGCGCCTCCGCCAGGAGCGCCGTCTGGTTGAAACCGCGTTCGCGCTGCTTGCGCGGGTGCAGTGGCACGGGCACGAGGATGCCGCCGCGCACATGGTTGAGCACATGCGGCGAATCCCGGAAAATGGTTTCCAGATCGCGCAGCACATAAAGCCCGCGATGGTATTTGAGTTCGATCACCAGGGCGCGGGCCGGACCCTTGAAAAGCACGGCAGTGCGACCCGCCCCGAACTCCGGTTGCAGGCCCTGGCAATGCGGGCAGGTACGCTCGCCCAGCACGACCCCGTAAAACGGATGGCCGCAGACCTCGCAAAACGGCGGTTCCACCATATTGAGCTGCGCTGCGCACCGCATACAAAGGTGGCGAAAACGCCCCTCCGGCTCCACCAGCCCGCGGCAATGCACGCATACCGGCGGGAAAACCGAGTCGACGAAACCGCGACCGAGTTGGACGAGTGCAAGCGGCATGGCGGACTCCAGCAAGCGAACCCACGCAGCGGATCGCAATCCCGCTTTCCGGCCCAGTGGCAACCCGGTAGATCGATTGGCGGCGACCCGCGGTCAGACTTGGCCGTGGCCCTCCGGGCCTTTCGCAGGAATTTTGGTCTGGGCGGTCCTACGGTGGTGCATGGCGGATATGATGAGCCCAGCCGCCTCCTCCAGCGACACCCGCCCGGTGTTGATGACGTAGTCGTAGGCTTTCGGATCCGGACCATGCGCCTCGAAATTCGCCTTCACGTAGGCCCGGCGCGCCGCATCCTCCCGGGCGTTGTGCGCTACCGCCGCCTCCAGCGAGAGGTTGAGCCGTTCCGCCGTGGCCTGCGCCCGAAATTCCGTCGGCGCCACCAGGCGCACATGCACGCCGTTCGCGACCCCCGCAGTGGAAAAAGCCGCCCCGCGTCCGACGAAGATCGCACCACCTTTCCGGGCCAATTGCCGGGTGAGCTCCTTGGTTTTCTGCACCAACTCCCAGAGATTGGGGTGCATGCCCATGATCTCGCCGATGAGCGCGTTGATCTCGGACACCCGTCCTTCGGGAAGAAAAGCCGCCATATCCGCCGAAAGCCGGTTGGCGCGCAACATGGCTTCGATCAAGTTGGCGCCAAAGACCACCCATTCGCAGTGGGTGTCCGTTTCCCGGTTGAGGCGGTCCGCGAGCAGTCCGGCGAGACGTCCGGCACCGGCGCCGGCCTCCCGCGATATGGTCACAAACGGCCCTTCCGGAGTCTCCGGGAATTTCGGATGGCCGGTACGAACGTGCGATTCCATAAAAGCACCCGCTCTGACCAGGGCAGGATGTGGACTAGGGAACATGAGTTTGAATTGTGATGGTGGAATGCGACCAGGAGTGAAGCCGGCGAGATGCCGGCTTATTTCACGACCAGCCTGCCCTTCATCAGGGCGAAATGCCCCGGAAAAGTGCACAGGAACGGATAGGTCCCGGGTGTCGTCGGCGCCGTGAAGTCGACCGAGTCCGTTTCCTTCGGGCCGAGCGTCCGGGTGTGCGCCAGCACCGCCGACCGGTCGTCCGGCAGATAGTCGGGGGCCTTGGACATGGCGGAAATCGCGAACGCCGAGACGTCCGCATCGCTCATCGGCCGGAGCAGCACCCAATTATGGGACATCGCGGCTTTCGGCAGCTGGCCAATATTGGTCAGCTGTACCTCGAGCGCCTCGCCTGGCCTGGCGTCGATCTCCGTGAGATTGTAATGCATGGTATCGTCGCCGGTGAGCGCGATGACCCGCGGCGAGCCGGCGGCCGGGGCGGCCGGCCCGACTCCAGCCAGCCCGAGCGCGGCGCCCAGGATCCAAAGCAGTTTTCTTGCCCGAGGTTGTGTTTTCATGGCCGGCATGGGAGCCCGGCACCATATATCGTATTGCGATATTTTCAACCGGTTCCGGCCGCTTTCGCACTCCAGGCGCTTCCACCCCGATCGGAATTGATTTTACAGGAGCCGGGAGCTCAGCGCGGCAGAGCCGCAACCAAGGCAAAGGAGTTGAGACCCGGAGCACCCAGAGACTTGGGTCGAGGTCACAGGGGAAGGCAGCCGCCTCCGTGACCTCCTTCGAACTTCGTGCCCTCTGTGACGAGAAATCGTGTCCGGAAAACAAGATTCAGACCACGCGGGAAAGCGAATCGAGCAGGATGCGGAGTTTCGGTCCCAGCTTGCGCACCTCCCGCAGATGGACGGCGGAGAGCCGGCGGATCAGCGCCGCCCCGCGCGGGGCCAGCCGGATCTCCACGCGACGCCGGTCCGCCCGGGAGGCCACACGCCGCACCAACCGGCGGTCGACGAGCCGGTCAACCAGGCCCACGGCACTGTGGTGGCGCAGCTGCAGACGCTCCGCCAGATCGCCCACGGAGACATGGCCGCCGGGAAAGCCCTTGATCGTCAACAGTGCCTGGTGCTGCTGGGGGGTGAGACCCGCCCGGCGGGCCGCCTCCTGGCTGAAGTGCAGGAAGCGGTTCAAGGCGTAGCGAAACGCCGCCAGCAGTTCGTAGTGCGACCGGCGGAGCGGGGAACGCGACGAGGTCATGAAAGCGGAAAACCCCTGGCAATGAACCGCAATCCGGCTCCGGCGCAAGCCGGCATTTGCGTTATATCGTACTACGATGCATTCTGCAGCCACCCGATCCAAATGCAGACCACGCCCTCGGAGCCCGTCCCGGTCCCTGCCAATTCGCCCGGCCCGCTCGCCGACTTCAGCACCGACTGGCGGGTGTTGCTGCTGTGCGCCTTCGCCGTGCCGGTCGGCGTGGTCGGCGCCGGCGTCGCCAGGGCCCTGCTCTGGCTGATCGCGGTGTTCACCAACGCGGCTTTCTTCCTGCGGTTTTCGGCCACGCCGGTCACGTTGGCGGGACACTATTTCGGCTGGTGGGGCGTCGTCGTGCCGGTGGCCGGCGGTCTCATCATCGGGTTGATGGCGCGGTTTGGCTCCGAGAAGATCCGCGGCCACGGCATCCCGGAGGCGCTTGAGGCGATTCTGCTCGGTCGCAGCCTGATCGACCCCCAGGTCGCCGTGCTCAAACCCGTCTCCTCCGCCGTGTCCATCGGCACGGGCGGACCTTTTGGCGCGGAGGGCCCCATTATCATGACCGGCGGCGCCTTTGGGTCGCTGTTCGCACAATTGTTTCACCTCACTGCGGCGGAGCGCAAAACGCTGCTGGTCGCGGGTGCGGCGGCCGGCATGGCGGCGGTGTTCGCGACGCCGATCGCCGCCACCTTGCTGGCCGTCGAGTTGCTGCTCTTCGAATGGAAACCCCGCAGTTTCGTCCCCGTGGTGGCGGCGGCGGTCGTCGCGTCCATCGTGCGCGTGCCTTTGCTGGGCGCGGGCCCCCTGTTTCCCGTGGCACCGCACGCGGTATTGACGCCGGGCGCCCTGGCCATGGCGCTCCTGGTGGGTGGATGCGCCGGTCTGGCCTCCGGCGCTTTGACCGCTGCGGTTTACGCCTGCGAGGATCTGTTCACGCGGCTGCCCCTGCACTGGATGTGGTGGCCGGCGCTCGGCGGCCTGGTGGTGGGCTTGGGCGGTCTGCTCGACCCGCGCGTGCTCGGCGTCGGTTACGAAACGATTCATGGCTTGATGCGGGGCGACGTGCTCGGCGGGGCCCTGGTCGGACTCCTGATCGCCAAAGGTCTGGTCTGGTCCATCGCGCTGGGCTCTGGCACTTCCGGCGGCGTGCTGGCGCCGTTGCTCATGATGGGCGGGGCTCTGGGCGCGCTGCTGGCGGGGGTCACGGGTGCCGGTGCGCCGGGCTTGTGGGCCATGGTTGGCATGGCGGCCATGATGGGTGGCACCATGCGTTCGCCGCTCACCGGGATGTTTTTCCTGCTCGAACTCACCCATGATCTGAACGCGCTCCCCGCCCTGCTGGTTGGCAGCGTGGCCGCCTTCTGTGTCACCGTGCTCCTGTTGCGGCGGTCCATTCTCACCGAGAAACTGGCCCGGCGCGGACAGCACATCGCCCGGGAATACAGCGTCGATGTTTTCGAACTCATGCGTGTGGGCGACGTGATGGACCGCAATCCTCCGATCGTATCAGCGGATACCACCATCGCGGCGTTGTCGCATCGCATCGCGGGCGGCAGTCCGTCCCTCTCCCATCGGCAGGGCACCATCGTCGTGGATGCGGAGGGCCGCCTGGCGGGCTTGGTCACCCGCGGGGATCTGCTCAACGCGCTGGAGCAGGATGCCACCGGCAAAATGACCGTGCGGGAGGCCGCCGGTCCGGGCGTGGTCGCGACCCATCCCGAGGCCACGTTGCACGAGGCCATCACGACGATGCTCAAATGCCACATCGGCCGCCTGCCCGTGGTGGATCGCGCCGGTGGAAACCGGGTGGTTGGCTACTTGGGACGCGCGGAAATACTCGCCGCCCGGATGCGCCGGCAGGAGGAGGAGGAACTCCGCGAAAAAGGCCCGCTGCTCGCCCGCACCACGGCGAAATTGTTCAAGCCGGTGGCGTCGACCTCGGTTTCGGCACGCCGACCAGCACGCTGAGCTGCTCCTGCACCTGCACGAAGAATTCCGGCGTCAGCTCTT
The DNA here is from genome assembly GCA_035506315.1 of Opitutaceae bacterium. Taxonomy (GTDB): domain Bacteria; phylum Verrucomicrobiota; class Verrucomicrobiia; order Opitutales; family Opitutaceae; genus MWDT01. Next base: position 15,680 of record DATJPQ010000163.1, on the reverse strand, counting down.
CCGCGGGCAGCTCGAAGAACCGTTTCAGGCGCAGGTGCTCATAGACGATCCTGGTGCCGTCGGCACTCCGGCCGCGGGGGCGCAGGAGCCGCTTGCGTTCCAGCATGAGCGCGAGGAAAAGCAGCAGCCGCGTGGTTTCCGGCGAGGGCTCGGTGGCCGGATCGGCCAGGGTCAGGAAGAGATTCTCCGCGGTGAGTCTGAGCGCGCGTTCGGGGTTGGCGCCGGCCGGATGGGGCTTGAACACCTGGACCCAGCGGCAGGCCACGGAGGCCGGGGGCGCAAAACCGGCCGCCGCCGATTCGAGCAGGTCGTAACGCAGGATCGCGAGCGTCTTCGGGTCGCGCACCAGGAAACTGGCCACCCGCTGCCCCTCGGCGAACGGCTGACCGGTGACAAAACAGGTAGGCGCGAGCGGCTGCAGGTTCAACTCCATGCCGGCTTGTTTACTTGTCGCCGCGCCCGACGCTAGCCAATTTCCTGCCTGTGGGCATGAACGGACGACTAATCGCCATCGGGGACATTCACGGTTGTCACCAGGAATTCGCCGAATTGCTCGACCGGCTGCATCTGAAAAAAAGCGACCGCCTCATCCTGCTCGGCGATCTGGTGAACCGCGGCCCCAACAGTCGCAAGGTCATCGATCTCGCGCGCCGGCATGGAGCCATCGCCTTGCTGGGCAATCACGAATTGCGGCTGCTCAATTATCGGAAAACGCGGGACCGCTCGTTCCTCAAGGAGAACGACGCGGATACCTACCGCGAGCTGCGCCCCTCGGATTGGGCCTATCTCCAGGCGATGCGCCTCACGTATTATGCGCCGGAATTTCGCGCCGTATTCGTGCACGGCGGATTCGTGCCCCACCGGCCGTGGCGCAAGCAGCCGGCGAAGATCGTCACGCGCATCCAGGTGATCGACCGCAACGGCCAGCCGCGCCGCCGGGCGGACTGCCCCGACGGCACGCCCTGGGCCGATCTGTGGGAGGGACCGCCGTTCGTCGTTTACGGGCATACCCCGCGCCCGAAAATCTATCGCCGCAAATGGTCCGTGTGCCTCGACACCGCCTGCGTGCAGGGTGGCCGCCTCACCGCCTACGTCCTGCCCGGAAAAGAATTTGTCCAGGTCAAAGCCCGCAAGCACTACTTCCCGTAGGGCGTGTTGCGCATCCTGCTTCTTATCATTTGCCTGGGGTCTTTTGTCATCTATTGGATGACAATCCTCCTGATGGCCCTATCAGCTAGCTATTTATAATCGTAGTATCCGGCTAGAGTGGTTACCAAGGGGGTCTTGACGCGACGATAGATCGTCTTTTTATTTACGTTATGAAGACGCTGACTGCCACCGAAGCCCGCAAAAACCTCACCCGCTGGCTCAAAGCCGCCAAGAGCGGCCAGGATATCGGTATCGTCTACGGCGCCGATATTTTCGCTCTGCGCGCGGTACCCATTGAAGCCGCCGACTACGCCCAACTTGAATACGGCGTCACCACCGAACAGCTCGACGATTTCACTGTTCGTACGGACGCCGAGTTGAACCGCGAGCGCCAGAGCGGCCGGGTGACGATCTTCACCGGCAAACTACCCAAACGCCGTGCCCGTTGAGCTGCGGCTTTCAAAGCGATTTTTGAAGTCGCTCGCCACGCTGAGTGACGCCGAATACGTCCGCGTCGAGCAGTCCCTCCAACTCCTGCAGACGCAATGGGGTTCCCCGCACACCCACAGCGGACTCTCCCTCCGCCGGCTACGGGCGGGCTACTTCGAGTGCCGCCCCGGGCTGGACCTGCGTATAGTCTTTCGCGCGACGCCCAACGGACTCGACCTGGTCATGGCAGGCAACCACGACGATGTCCGCCGCCTGCTTCGCAACGAGTAGCCTATTGGATTTCCCGGCGGCGGTTGACCGCCGCAGGTAGTGCTCGCCCTGTCGCGACTTTTTGCTTCGCTGGGGAGCCCGTCTTCGCCATCAGCCAACCATGCCCGATTCTACTGCCGCCGCACCCGGCCCTCTTCTGCTCTGCCTCGACCTGCAGCCGGTTTTTCTCGGCGTGATGTCCGACAGCGCCGGCCTCTTGCGCCGCTGCGCGTTCGCCATCGAGGCCGCGCAGGGGCTCGGCCTGGCCGTGGCGTTCACCGAGCAGGTACCGCAGAAGCTCGGCCCGACCGCGCCTGAGCTGCTCGCGCTCGTGTCCCAGCCGCGTCAGCTCGGCAAGGTGAGCTTCTCCGCGATGGCCGACGACGGCATCCGCGCAGCGCTGCAAGCCACCGGCGCCGACCACCTGATCCTCTGTGGACTCGAGACACCGGTCTGCGTTTACCAGACGGCGATCGATGCGATCAACTCCGGCCTGCCCGTCACGCTCCTGAGCGACTGCCTCGGCGCGCGCCGCCCGGCCGACGCCGACGCGGCGCTGGAAACGCTCCGCCGCGCGGGTGCCAACGTATTGCCCAGCGAGACGGTTTTCTATTCGATGCTGCACGACGCGAAGCATCCTTTCTTCAAAACCCTCACCCAGCTGGTGAAAAAATATGGCTGACACCCCTGCCCTCCTCGCCGTCCGCGAACTCAAGGCGCTCGAAAACGCCTCCGGCCGGCCCTTCGCCACACTCGTTGTCGTCAAGCGCCTCACCGCCAAAACGGCCTCGAACGGCAATCCCTTTCTAAGCCTGGAGCTCGGCGACCGGGGCGGTTCGTTTTCCTGCACCGTATTTGGCGACAGCCCGCTCTTCGACACGGTCAAGGCCGCCGGCGAGGGCACCGTGCTGCGCGTGGAGGGCAAAGTGGATTATTACCAGGACCGGTTTTCGCCGCGGATCACGGCCGCCAAGGTCGTCCCCGAGGAGGAACTCGCAGCCACTCCCGGCCTGATCGAGAACCTCGTCGAGGTCGCCCCGGAGGATGCCACCGCGCTCTGGACCGAGTTGCAGGCGTTCATCGACGGTCTCACGCACGACGAGCTGCGCCTGACGGTGCGCGGGGTGTTTGAAGAAATCGGCGAGGCGTTTCGCTGGAGCCCGGCAGCGATCGCGATGCATCACGGCTATCGGCACGGCCTGCTCGAGCACACCGTGCACATGGCGCGCGCCGGCAAGGCGCTGCTGCCGCTCTACCCGGAGGTCGATCCGAACCTCGCGATGGCCGGAATCATCCTGCACGACGCGGGCAAGACCATCGAATACGAAGGCACGCTGGCCACACGCCGCAGCCGCCGGGGCATCCTGGAGGGGCACGTCGTCCTCGGCTACCAACTCGCCCGCAAGGCCGCCCTGAAAGCCAAGCTCGATCAGGACCGGCGCGAACGCCTGGAGCACATCATTCTCAGCCACCAGGGCGAACCGGAATGGGGCGCGGCAGTGTACGCGGCGACACCCGAGGCGGTGTTCGTGTCGATGATCGACAACCTCGATGCCCGGATGGGCATGGTCGAGCGCGCCCTGCGCCAGGCCAGTGAGGGCGACGAATTTTCCGAGCGCCTCCCCGGTTTGAACACGCAGTTGCTGACAAAGAAAATTTAGTAGTGCCGGGAGCCACGGAATTCCGGATTTGTAGGCCCGGTCGTTGACCGGGCTGCCCGGCCACCGGCCGGGCCTGCAGTCGTCGCGCGGGCTGAAACATCAGCCAAAGAAGTTCGCGGAATGAAGTGTCAGACCTGGTGGAGCGCTTGACCTCAAGACGCTTTTAGCGCGTTGAGGTCAACGCGCTCCACCTTCTTCAATCTATCGTGCAACGCACAGCAGATGCCTTTGGGCATCCGTCCGCCACCCGGCCTATTTCGCCGGCGCCCGTGCCGCGCTTTCCGGAAAACAGATGCGGCCGACGGCCTCGTCGAAGTCGGCGGCCCCGCTGATGATTTCGATCTCGAGCCGCAGATAATACAGCGGCAAAGGCAGCGGAATCTTTTCGTCGATGCGCACCGCGTCCTTCTCGGTGGTCACCACGAACTGTGCGCCGGTGCGCGCCGCCTCGGCGAAGATTTCCTGGAGGTCTTCATTCGAAAACCGGTGGTGATCGAGGAAGCGCTCGCGTGCCACGATCACGGCGCCCAGGTCGCGCAGGAATTTTTCGAAGCTTTCCGGGGTGGCGATGCCGCTGAAGGCCGCCACCCGCCGGCCGCGCAGATATTCCAGCGGCTCGCGGCCGCCGGGCGCGCCGTCGGGCACGCCGACGCGGCGCAAAAACTGCGGCCGGTGCGCACATTCGATTACATCCACCCCCGGATTGTGCTTCTGGATGAGAGACTCGAGCTCGTGGTCGTGCGTCCCGTTGGACTTGGTGAGGAAAACGTAGCTGGCGCGTTTCAGGTGCTTGATCGGTTCGCGCAAAACGCCGCGGGGCAGCAGATACCCGTTGCCGAAGGGGTTGGTTTTGTCGACCAGCAGCAGGTTGAGCCGGCCCTTGAGCGGCAGGTATTGCATGCCGTCGTCGAGCACGAGCGTGTCGCAACCAAAGCGCTTGATCGCATAGGTGCCGGCCTTCACGCGGTTCTTGTCCACCAGCACGACCACGCCGGGGAGATTGCGCGCGAGCATGTAGGGTTCGTCGCCGGCCTTTTCGCTGTCGAGGAAGATACTGCGTCCGTCGCTGACCACGCGCGGCGGCGGCTCCTCAGTGTGACTGATCCAATACCAAGACTTTTTCCAGAACGGCGGCTTTTTGCTTTTGTAACCACGACTGAGGATGGCGACGTGGCGGCCGCGGTCGCGCAGGGCGCGGGCGAATTTTTCCACCACCGGAGTCTTGCCGGTGCCACCCACGGTGAGATTGCCCACCACGACCACCAGGCAGCCCAGCGGCTGGTCGTGCAGGATGCGTTGCCCATACAGCCAGTAGCGCAACTGCACGATGCCATTAAACAGATACGAGAGCGTCTGCAGGAATGCCCCGTAAATCGTCGCTCCTGTATCCTCCCGACGGCCAAAGATCACGTCGACCGTATAGAGCTCAAGGGCATGGAGCCGTTTTTTCAGGGCAACGAAGAGGGGCATCGGCGGATTGCGGAATTGACGTACGTAATAGTGTTCCGCTTGGTAAACATGTTTCGCCCGCACTGCCAAGCATCACTCGACAAGCCTCCACCACCCCCTATGAGCTATCGCCTCTACATTCCCGGTCCCATCGCCGTCTCGGAAAAGACCCTGCGCGCCATGGCCCAGCCCATGATCGGCCATCGCAGCTCCGACTTCGTCGCGCTCTACCAGTCGCTACAGCCGGACCTGCAGGCGCTCTTCTACACGCAGGATCCGGTGTACCTCTCCACCAGCAGCGCCTGGGGCATGATGGAAGCCGCCGTCCGCAACGTGACGAAGAAGAAGGTGCTCAACTGCATGAACGGCGCCTTTTCCGACAAATGGAACGACGTGGCCCTGCGCTGCGGCAAGCCTGCCGGCGCGCTCAAGTTCGAGTGGGGCCAGCCCGTCGATCCCGAGGCGGTGCGCCGCGAACTCGCCACCGGCGCCTACGACGCCATCACGATGATTCACAACGAAACCTCGTGCGGCTGCATGACCGACGTCGCCGCCGTCATGGCCGTCGTGCGCCAGTTTCCCGAGGTGATTTCGATCGTGGACACCGTGAGCTCGTTCAGCGCGCTGCGGATTCCCAAGGACGAGCTCGGCATCGACATCATGGTCACCGGCTCGCAGAAGGCGCTCGCGATGCCGCCCGGCCTTTCCCTCTGCTCGGTGTCGAAGCGGGCGCTCGCCCGCGCCGCCACGGTGCCCGACCGCGGCTATTATTTCGATCTCATCGAATTTCAGACGAACCACGAGAAAGGCATGACGCCCAGCACGCCGACCATCGCGCTCATCTACGCGTTGAAGTCAAAGCTCGAGGACATCCGGGCCGAGGGCGTCGAGGCCCGCTACGCCCGCCACCGTCGCCTGAACCAAAAGGTGCGCGACTGGGCGCTCGCGAAAGGCTTCAAGCTCTTCCCCAAAGAGGGCTACGGCTCGGTGACGCTGAATTGCTTCGTCAACAACCAGAACATCGACCTGCCCGCGCTGATCAAGGTGCTGAAGTCGAAACATCACCTCGTGATCGACGGCGGCTACGGCAAGCTCAAGGGCAAGACCTTCCGCATTTCCAACATGGGCGACGAGACCGACGAGACCATCTCCATGCTTGTCGCCGCGCTCAACAGTGCGCTGGCCGAGACGCCGAAGCTGGCCGCGGCGGGCTGAACGTCCTCAGCGCCCGATTCTCCCCGGCGGCAGGCGGTCACGCCTGCCGCCTTTTTGGGATAATTTGAAAGCCCTGTCGTATTTGCAGGTCAGCGAGCAAACGCGCCGGCCTACGATAATCATGCGCAATTCCGGCGACCAATCCGGCTTTCCCCTTGTCCCCCCCGTTCCGGTGCGGTGAAATCGCCCTCCCGGCCAATCCTCCCATGACGCCCCGTTTTCCCCGTGTTCTCTTCGTTCTCGCAGCACTCGGCCTGGGCGCCCCGGGCCTGCCCGCCGCCGATGCCGCCGGCAGAGTTGCGATCGTCGCGCCCATGCTCCCTGACGTCGCCGCGCCCAAGATTCCGGCGCTCACCGTCAAGATCACCGACTTTGGCGCGATCGCCGACGGACGTACGCTCAACACCGCGGCTTTCGCCGCCGCCATCGATGCCGTCGCCGCCAAGGGTGGTGGGAGGGTCGTCGTGCCACCCGGCCTGTGGCGCACCGGCCCGATCGTCTTGCGCAGTCGCGTTGAGCTTCACGCGGAACGCGGCACGCTCGTCCAGTTCAGCGACAACCGCGACGATTTCCCCCTGATCGAATCCAATTTCGAAGGCCGGGTGGCCTCGCGCTGCCAGTCGCCGATCTCCGGACGCGATCTTGAAGATATCGCCATCACCGGAGAAGGCGTCTTCGACGGCGCCGGCGAGGTGTGGCGGCCGGTGAAGCAGGAGAAGCTGACCGCCGGCCAGTGGACGGCGCTCGTCGCCTCAGGCGGCGTGGTCAACCAGCGCGGCAACGTCTGGTACCCCTCGGCGGGGGCTTTGGCCGGCAACGAGCGCGGTCGCGGCGGTGCCGGAGGTGTCTCCGCCATCAAGGACGCCCTGCGACCCGTGATGCTGAGCCTCGTCGGCTGCCGCCGCGTGCTCCTCGAAGGCGCCACCTTCCAAAATTCCCCGGCCTGGTGCCTGCATCCGCTCCTGTGCGAGGACGTCACCCTCCGGCGCGTGACCGTGCGCAACCCGTGGTTCTCGCAAAACGGCGACGGACTCGACCTGGAGTCGTGCCGCAACGCCCTCATCGAAAAGTGCTCCTTCGACGTTGGCGACGACGGCATTTGCATGAAGTCGGGCCGCGATGCCCAGGGCCGCAAGCGCGGCAAGCCGACGGAAAACGTCCTCATCCGCGACTGCATCGTGTACCACGCCCACGGCGGCTTTGTGATCGGCAGCGAGATGTCCGGTGGCGTCCGCAATATCGTCGTGCAGGATTGCACGTTCATCGGCACCGACGTCGGCCTGCGGTTCAAAAGCAATCGCGGCCGTGGCGGAGTCGTGGAGAACATCTTCGTCGCCGGCATCCGCATGACCAGGGTCCCGACCGACGCCATCCTCTTTGACCTGTTCTACGGTGGTGGCGCATCTGACGAAGGCGATGCGGCCGAGCCGGCGGATGCCGGCAAGGCAAAGGCCTCCGCGATTCCCCCCGTGACCGAGGCCACGCCGGCCTTTCGCAACATCGTGCTGCGCGACATCGTATGCCGCGGGGCGAAGCGGGCCGCGCTGTTGCGTGGTCTGCCCGAAATGCCGCTGCAAAATATACGTCTGGAAAACATCCAGATCGATGGCGCCGCGACCGGCATCGAGGTCGCCGAGGTGGCGGGGCTCGTCCTGGACCGCGTGCGCATCGGCCTTGGTTCCGGTCCGGCGCTCTCGATCCGCGACAGCCGTGACATCGCCACCGAAGCGTTCGCGAGCGAGGACGGCACGTCCCCGGTCGTGACAGTGGCCGGAGCGCGAACTGGCACCGTGCGACTTCGCGGCCCGGCGGTTTCCGCCGCGACCGTCAGCGTCGCCGCCGAGGTGCCGGCCGGCGCCGTGCGCACCGATTGAGCTCCATTGTCAGAACCCAACACGCTGCGTCACGATTCAGCCATGATGCCCCACCCGTTGACTCACGGCCAACCGCTGGCCCACCGCCCGCCCTTTGGCTTTGGACCTTTCCTGGCGGGAGCCTTGATCTTGGCGCTCGTCGGCTCGATGCCGTCCGCGCTCGGTGCGCCGAAACGAAGCCACCAGGGCCCACCCGTTGTCACAGGCAGCGGCATCGCCATCGTTCCCAGCGACACCGATCCCCAGATCAAATCCTTCGACTCCCCTCACTTCGTCTACATCGAGCGGGACATCGTCGTCGCGCATCAGCCCAATCTGCCACCCGACCGGCATGAACTCCTGCTCTGGCTGACCGGCACAAACGGTCAGGGACAAGGCCCGGTTGCGTTTTGCGAATTGGCGGCGCGTCTCGGTTATCGCGTCGTCGTTCTCATGTATCCCGATGACATCGCCGCCACGGCCTGCAAGGGCGACCGCGATCCCGGGGCTTTCGAGGCCTTCCGACTGGCCATCATCGAGGACGGCGCCACGAAGCATATCACCGTCAGCCGCACCGACAGCATCGAGAACCGGCTGGTCAAACTGCTGCAGTACTTGAAAGTGAACCGTGCCGACGAACACTGGGAGCAATTTCTCGACCCGGAGGGCGGCATCAAATGGAGCACGGTGGCCGTCGCCGGCCAATCCCAGGGCGGCGGCCATGCCGCCCTGATCGGAATCAAACATCGGGTCGTCCGGGTCATCTGCACCGGCGCGCCCAAGGACTACAGCGCCGCGCTGAACCGGCCCGCCGCGTGGTACGGCGAAACCTCGGCCACGCCCAAGCGTTGCTTTTTCTCCTTCAATCATCAGCAGGACGGCAAGAACGGCTGCACCTTCGAGCAGCAGATGAAGAACGTCCAGGCGTTGCAGCTGGATGAGTTCGGCCCGCCGGTGGACGTGGACCAGGAGCCCTACCCCTATCGCGGCGCGCGAATCCTGACCACCAATTGTCCGGCGCAAAACCCCCACACTGCAGTGATCGCCACGCCGAACGCCGCCCGTTTCCAGAAGGTCTGGCTCTATATGCTCACGGCCGAAAAGCCGTGACCGGTGGATGCACCGGGACAGGTCATCGTCCATCAGCGCTTCGGCCCACACCGGACAAGACTGAATCGCGGCGTGGGAGCCGCCAGCCGCTTTTTTCTTTCACCGGCAGAGGGGAGCGGCAGCATCGCGGGACATCCTCACCCATGAAACGCATCGGCTACCCCGCCTCGCTCGCAGCCGCGTTGCTGATCTTCGCCGGTTGCGCAACTCCGACCAATCCTCCGGCCGTCGCGCCGGCGGCGGCGCCGGCCTCGCCGGCACCCGCGGACACCGGCGGCACCAAGGCTGATCTGGCTGAAGCCCGCCGACTCAGCCGGGAGAATCAACATGCCGCGGCCCAGGCTCGTTTTCTGCGCTACCTGGCCCAGCACCCGGAGGATGCCGACGCCCGTTTTTGGTACGGCTTCGATTTGCAGCGCCAGGCTGATACCACCGCCGATGCGTCCGCCGCACGGGCGTTGCGCCGACAAGCCCGCGAACAAATACTCCAGGCGCAAAAGCTCGGCTGCACCGAACCGCTGCTGGAGACATTACTGGCCACGCTGAAGCCTGATGGCACCCCACCGCCGGTGTCCCAACATTCTGCGATCAAGCAGGTCGATGCGCTCATGCAGGCGGCCGAAAAGGCCTACAACGCCGGTAACTTTTCCGAGGCGGCGAAACTCCACCAGCAGGCGTTTGCCCTCGAGCCGACGAATTACCAGGCTGCCCTTTGGTGCGGCGACGCCTATTTCGGCCAGAAAGATTACGCCACCGCCGGGACCTGGTTTGCCAAGGCGGTCGCGATCAACCCCGACATCGAAACGGCTCATCGCTATTGGGGCGACGCGCTCGCGCATTTGGGTCGTCGCGATGACGCGCTCACGCAGTATATCGAGGCCGTGGTCGCCGACCCCTTCAATCGGCTGACGCGGACCCGATTCAACGATATCGCCAAAGTCATGCTGGTGCCGCTGCGCACGGAACCGCTGCGTCTGCCCCCGGGACAATTCACGCTCAAGGACGGTAAACCCGAAATCCACATGGATCCCAGCGCCGGGGAATGTGGCAACGTGCTCGGGCTGGCCTATGCGGTCGCCTGCGCCAACGTGCGCGTCGAGCAGTTCGCGACCCGTTTTCCCCAGGAAAAACAGCCGCGCCGCACGCTGGTCGAGGAGGTCGAGGGCTTGCGCACCATGCTCAGCGTCTACGAAGGAATGACCGAGGAGAAATCGCCCAAAATCACCGCCGACGACCTGGCGAAATGGGGGCCGGCCCTGAAGATTCTGGCGGCGATCGATCACGACGGCCTGCTCGAACCATTCGCTTTGCTCGAGCGGGCCGATCCGGAGCTGGCGAAGGATTATGCGCCCTACCGCGCCGCCCATCGCGACAAGCTGATCCGCTTTGTCCGGGTCTACTGGTGCAGCCGCGAATGAGCCGGTGCGCCGGCTGATGCGGTGCTTCGACCAAAACCCGCGAAGGATTCTTGGCTGGCATGCGTATTATTGCTAAACTCCTTCCTCGCATGTTCCCACGCTCTCTCTTGGTCGCAGTTACTTTCGCCGCCGTTGTGGCGGCTCCCGCTCTTTGGGCGGCGGACGCCCCGACCGCCAGCAAGCCATCGACGCCGCCGGCCACCGGGGCGGCGGGCCTGCCCTCGAATGCCACCGCGCATCCCATCACGATCGATTTTCCCGGCGGTTCGATCGCGCAGCTCGTCGCGCTGATCAACAGCTCCGACAACGGGCCCTTCAACCTCATCGGCGAAAAATCATTTCAAGAGACCGCCTTGCCCCCGTTCTCGCTGCACAACGTCGAGCCCGCCTCGCTCGCCGTCGCCTTGAACGCTCTCCTTCGTCCGCGTGAGCTCGCCTTCAGTTTGGCCGGACCGAATATTTTTATCCTGGCCAAATCCGTCTCCCCCTCGTCGCTGTACGCGCCGGCGGCTCCGACTTTTCAAGCCTTTCAACTCGCTCCGTATCTTACCAAGTTGTCGGTCGAAGATATCATCGACGCCATTGTCGTCGCCTGGGAATCTTTCCCGGGCAATGATCCCAAACAGTTGGGCTTCAAATATCACTCTGCCACCAAACTCCTCTTTGTCTACGGCCCCCCGGAGGCGATTGCCATCGCGACAAAGCTTATTCCGCAACTCGACCCTGCCGCCACCATGCGGGCACAGCTCGAATCCTCTCGTTCCTCCGCCAAATCGACCCTGCCGGTCCTGGGTCCGACGGCACAGGAGGAGGCAGAGAGACTTGATGCCGTAACCCAGGAGGTTAGACGCCGAATGGAAGCCCGTAGGAACGCCAGCGGCTTGCTCCCACCACCTGAAAACAAGTGACGCTTCCCCTTGCCGAATCGCTCGCTCCGACCGTGCTGCCGTTTTCGTCATCTGCGACGGAGAGCACGCCCCTGCGCGAACTGACGACCGGTCTGGCGCACGGCGATGACGCGACCTGGCAGCAATTTCACCGCGAGTACGGCCCGGGCCTCTTCCGCCAGCTGCTCGCGGCCACGCGCGGCGATCACGATCTGGCGGGCGAAGCGCTGCAACACGCCTATCTGCGGATCGCCCGCCACGCCCGGCCGTGCGATTCCGGAGCGCAGTTCGCGAGTTGGCTCCGACTCGCGGCCCGCTCGGCTCTCAGCGACTGCCGGCGGCGTCGGCGGAGTTATTTCAACCTGCTGCGCCGCCGCGCGGCCGATCCGGTCGTAGGGAACGACGACGACGGCCCGCTTATCGCCGCGCTCGACGCCAGCCTGGCGCGGCTTCCGTCGGAGACCCGCGCGCTGCTCGAAGCGAAATATTTCCAGCGGGAATCCGTCCAAGGCATCGCCAACCGCCTCGGCCTCTCGGTCAAGGCCGTGGAATCCCGCCTGACCCGCGCCCGCGCCGAGTTGCGCGCTCATCTCAACCTCACCCTCCGGGAGACGCCCCATGAATAAGCGACCCTCCCCCGCCGACCGCGACCGGCTGCTCGCCGATGTCTACCGGGAGGACTGGACATCCGGTCCGGCAAGCGCGCTGGCCACGCATGCGGCGCGAACCGTACGACGGCAGCGCGCGGTCCGCCAATGGGTGGCAACGGTCAGCGTGGTCGCGCTGCTTGCCAGCGGCGCCTGGTGGTCCGCGATCCCGCCACATCCGGCTGCCCGCAGGGCCGCCTCCACCCACGGCTGCGAAACCATTCCCGATGCCGAACTCATGTCGTGCCTGCAGGACCGGAGCGCCATCGTTTTCCCGGACGCAAACGGTCGGCCGCAGGTTGTCTGGCTGCTGGGAGGCTGAAGCGCGCGTTGATTTCCCAGTCTGCGGAGCTCGCACGCAAAATCATCTTGCCGGACGGAATTTTCCGCGCGGAAAGACCCCACCGTAGGTGGGGCCTTCGCGCTCCGCATTTCCACCCCTCGAAAAACAATGGCTTGAAATTGGCCGCGCCGCCGCCTATCCGCTCGCCCCCGCATGAAATCTCTCGTCATCGCCGAAAAACCGAGCGTCGCCGCCGACTTGGCGCGCGCGTTGGGCAAGGTGCCCAAGAAAGGCGAGATCTATGAAAACGACGAGTGGGTCATCTCGTCGGCACTCGGTCACCTCGTGGAGCTCTTCATGCCGGAGGACATCGACAAAAAGAAGTACGGCTTCTGGCGGCTCGAGACGCTGCCGATCATTCCGGAGAAATTTCAGCTCAAGCCCATCGAGGACTCGAAGGACCGTTTCACCCTCCTCAAAAAACTTCTGACGCGGAAAGATGTCGACCAGGTGATCAACGCCTGTGACGCCGGCCGCGAGGGTGAGCTCATCTTCGCCTATCTTTATCAGCTCGCCAAAGGGAAGCTGCCCGTGAAGCGCGCCTGGATGCAGACGATGACGACCGAGGGCATCCAGGAGGCCTTCCGAAATCTGCGCGATGGCTCGCAACTCGCCGGGCTCGCCGATGCGGCGCGTTGCCGCAGCGAGAGCGACTGGCTCATCGGCATCAACGGCACCCGCGCCCTCACCAAGCGCATGTTCGGCTCGCGCGCCGGCAACGTCGCCGCTGTCGGCCGGGTACAGACCCCCACCCTGGCCATCGTGTATGCCCGCGAGCTCGAAATCCGAAATTTCAAGGCGCGCCCGTTCTGGCGGATCACGGCCACATTCGAAGTCGCCCAGGGCCGTTATGAGGGCGTCTATCAACGCCCCAACTTCAAGAAGGCGGAAAACGACGAGGCCGACCGCATCGACCGGATTTGGGACCAGACCATCGCCGATGCCGTGCTGGCCGCCTGCCAGGGGCAGCCAGGTGCCAGCGTTACCGAGGAGAAAAAAGGTACCACGCAGACTGCGCCGCGCCTTTACGACCTGACCACGCTGCAACGCGAGGCCAACTCGCGTTTCGGTCTCTCCGCCAAGCGCACGCTCCAGATCGCGCAAGCGCTGTACGAGCGGCACAAGATGATCACCTACCCCCGGACAGATGCGCGCGCCCTGCCGGAGGACTACATTCCGACCTGCAAGCATGCGCTCGCCAATCTGAACGACGATCTACGCGTCCATGCCCAGAAGGTGCTCGCCGAAGGCTGGGTGCGCCCGAACAAGCGTATCTTCAATAACGCCGGCATCTCCGACCACTTCGCGATCATCCCCACGATCTCCGAACCAAAGCCGCTCGACGAGATGGAGGCGAAGATCTTCGACATGATCGCCCGTCGCTTCGTCGCCGCATTTTATCCGGCCGCGGAGATCGACGTGACGACCCGCCTGAGCGCGATCGCCGGCCACACGTTCAAGACCGAGGGTAAGGTGCTGACCTTCCCCGGCTGGTTCGCCGTCTACGGCAAAAACACCATCAACGGCAATGGCAACGGCGATGGCGCCAACACGCTCCCCGCGCTTGCCCCGGCCGACGGCCAGCCGCCGCAGGCCCGGACCGTCGAAGCCCGCAAACACGCCGAGATGACCAAGCCGCCGCCCCGCTACACGGAAGCCACCCTGCTCTCCGCCATGGAAGGAGCCGGTAAACTGGTCGACGACGAGGATCTCGCCGAGGCGATGAAGGAGCGTGGACTCGGCACGCCCGCGACCCGCGCCGACACGATCGACGGCCTCATCAATCAAAAGTACCTGGAACGCGCCCAGCGCGAACTCGTGCCCACCGCCAAGGCCGAGCAGTTGATCCAGTTCATCGGCGCCATCAAGACCGACGTCCTCACCAAGCCCGACATGACCGGCGAGTGGGAATACAAGCTCCGTCAGATGGAGCACGGCAAATTCTCCCGCGCCAAGTTCATGGCCGAGATCACCGAGGTCACGAAGGGCATCGTGGATCGCACAAGGAATTTCGAAGAGGACGACGCCGACGCCCGCGTCACCGACATCCCCTCGCCCACCGACGGCAAGCCCATGCTCGAGACGTTACGCGGCTACAAATCGCAGGACGGCGTGCTGATGGTCTACAAGGTCATGACCGGCCGCCGTCTCGAGGAGGCCGAGATCCGCCAGCTCGTGACCACCGGCGAGATCGGCCCGCTGGACGGCTTCGTCTCCCCGCGCACCGGCAACCGTTTTCACGCCAAGCTCCGGCTGATCGACGACCCGAAGAACGAGGGCAAGCGCAAGGTCGAGCTCGATTTTGGCAACAAGTTCGAAGTCGCCGAGCTGACCCCGTTCTGGACCGATCCGAAGACCGGCGCCGAGTTGTGTGAAGCGCCGACCAACTACGTCCTGCGCGAGCGCGAGGGCGAAAGCTGGAAAAATGTTTTCCAGGTCGGTCGCCTCATGTGCCAGAAGCCGATTCCCCGGGAGGAGGCCATCCGGCTGGTCGAGGCGGGCAAGACCGAGCTGATCCATGGTTTCACCTCGAAAAAAGGCCGGCCCTTCGACGCGTTTCTGGTCCGGAACGGCGCCAAAATCACCTGGGAATTCCCGCCACGCAAACCCCGTGAAGGCGGCAGCGCCGGTCGCGGTCCGCGCAAGACCAGGGAACCGCTGGACCTGGCGAAAGCCGTGAAGCTCGGCGAGAGCCGGATTCACGACGGTGAGCTGCTCCAGACCGCCGATGCCTACGTGGTGCGCAAGGCCACCGCCGACGGCGCCGGCCGCGTGGTCTTCGAGCTGAAGCGCTCGGTCTGCCAGAAGGAAATTCCTCTCGAGGAGGTCGAGCGCCTGGTCGAAACCGGCCGGACCGGTCTCATCGAAGGGTTTGTCTCGAAGCGCGGTTCCCACTTTAGCGCTTATCTGGTGCTCTCCAAGAACCGCGCCAAAGCCGAGTTCGAGTTCCCCGCCCGCTAGCAGCGCGTCGGACTTCGTCCTCCACGCTGCGCAACAAAATAGCTGCGCTATTTTTGATATGATAATCCATTGCCGGAAAATTGATTCAGTCTCAGTGTCACGTATTACGTGACACTTGACTTGGGAATGCACGGGCGAGCGGGGGGTGTACTCGATCGAGCGCGGTCGACGCGTAGATTGCGCCGGCAAAGGCGGACGATCGCCAGGGGCGATACGTCCGCGCTCCGTGCTCGGAACCCGGGAGCGCGGACGTATCCGCAGGACCGTCCGCCTGCCTTGGGCCATGGC
>DATJPQ010000162.1:0-19218 GCA_035506315.1 Opitutaceae bacterium | reverse complement strand
CGCGGATCAGACGGAGGGCGGATGACAGATGTCAGATGACAGATGACAGACGGCGGACGATTCCGGAGTAACGTTGTATTTTCACTATCACTATCACCCTCACTTTCAATTCGTGGTCTAAAATCCGCTTTCCGTGCTCGGCCCATCCGCGGCCATCCGCGCCATCCGCGGAAAAATCGGTGGTCGATCGGGCGTGCCTCCCCTGGCCGTGGCCCCCGGGATCATTCCGTGCGCAACGCCTCGGTCGGATTGATGCGGGCCGCCCGCTGGGCTGGCAGATAGCTCGCGATCGCGGCCACCAGGAGCAGCAGAACCGACACGACCACATAGGCCCACGGGTCGGTGGCGCTGAGGTCGAAAAGGAGCGATTTCATCGTCCGGCTCAACAGCACCGCGCCGATGAGGCCGAGGCCCAGACCGAGTCCGGTTTTCCAGAGGCCCTGCCGCATGACGAGGCCGATGATCTGGGGCGCGGTCGCGCCGAGCGCGCCGCGGACGCCGATCTCGCGCGTGCGTTGCGACACGTCGTAGGCCAGCACGCCGTAGATGCCGAGCGCCGAGAGAAACAGCGCCAGGGCCGCGAACGCGCCGAGCAGCAGCATCACGGCGCGCCGCTGGGTGAACGAGGTGTCGATGAAGTGCTGCACCGTACCGGTGTCGAAGAGCGCGATGGCCGGATCGATCGCGCGCAGCTTCTCGCGCATGAGGGCGATCGTCTCCGTGGTCGGACGCGTCGTGCGCAGGAACAGCGTGACCCCGCCGGGGCGGCCGTTGATTACCTGGTAGACGAAGGGATTGCCGCTGTGATCTTCCACACCGTTGTGCGGCACGTTGCGGACCACGCCGACGATCGTCGGCCAGTCGGTGTCCTTGGCCGGTCGGCCGCCAAAGGTGAAGCGTCCGCCGACCGCGGAGCGGCCGGGGAAAAATTTCTTCGCGAAATTCTCATCCACGACATACACGCGGTGACCGGGCGCCGTGTCGCCCCACTCGAGAAACCGGCCCTCGACCAGCCGGAGGCGCAGCGTCTCGAGATAATCCGGCGAGGCGACGACAATGAACGCGCCGGGCTGCGGCGAGCCGGGCGGCAGGGTGTCGCTTTCGAGCGTGAGCGCGTTGACGGGCAGCCCGCCCTGGAAGGGGACCGCGAAGGACAGCGCCATGGACGACACTCCCGGGATTTCCTTCATCGTCTGTTCGACGCGATCCAGGAGCGCCTTCGCGGCGTCATTCGATGCGCGGTGCGCCTGCGGAATGGCGACGCGGCCGGCGACGACGCCGTTGGGCTCGAACCCGGGATCGACGGCGAGCGCGTTCATGAAGCTGTGGATCAACAGGCCGGCGCCGGTGAGGAGCATGAGCGTGAAGGCGACCTGGCCGACGATCAGGATGCTGCTGAGCGCGCGCACGCCGGCGCTGCCCGAGGCGCCGCGCGAACTGCGGTGGACCAGCTGCATGAGATTCGCGCGAAGGATGTGCACGATCGGCACCACGCTGATGAGCAGCGCCGCGCCCACCGAGATCGCGATGGTGAAGCCGAGCACCCGGCCATCGAGCGTGAACGGCAGCGCCGTCGGCATCATCAGCTCCCGATAATGGTTCAACGCGAAAACGGCCGACCAGGCGAGGCCGAGGCCCAGCCCGGCGCCGAGGGTCGTGAGCAGCAGGGTTTCCAGCAGGAGCTGGCGCGCGATGAGACCCCGCGTGGCCCCCAGCGCGAAACGAATGGCGAGTTCGGACTGGCGGCTGTTGGCGCGGGCGAGGAGCAGGTTGGCGATGTTCACGCAGCCGATGAGGAGGACGAAAAGCGCGCCGCCCTGCAGCATGAGCAGGGTGGACTGGACCGGCCGGACCCGCTCGGTCTGCACCAGACCCATCTGAATGTGGGCGCCCGAGCGGTCGATGAAGGCGCGCAGGGGGGGCACGGTACTGTCGTAAAACCGGTGCTCCAGCGTGTCGCCCTCGGCCAGCGCCGGCCCCAGCTCGGCGCCCGGCTTCAGCCGCGCGAACAACTGGACGTAATTCGCATGCCGGGATTGCGGATTTGTCCTCGTCGAATCCCAGGCGTAAGGCCGCACGAAACGCACCCGGGCGTCGAACGACTCGATCGCCCGCGGTGCGACCCCGACAATGGTCACGGTTTCGCCGTCGAGCCGCGTGGTCTGGCCGAGTACGCCCGGATCCTCGTGAAATTGCGTGGTCCAGAACGATTGGGTGAGGACCACGACCTTGTCGGCGTTGGGCCGGCTGTTTTCGAGCGTGAAGAACTGCCCGATGAGCGGCTTCACGCCGAGCACGTCGAACATATCAGCGGTCGCCCGCGCGCCCCACAAGCGCTCGGTCGCGATGTCCTCGCCAAACATCATGGGGCCCGCCGTCCACAGGCCGAAGGCGGAGAAGGACGTCGTGTGCTCCTTGTAGTCGAGATATTCGACCACATTGCTCGACATCTTGGGGAGCCCGGCCTTCGGGTAGCCGTTGTAGATTTCGACGATGCGCGTGGGCTCCGGAAAGGGCAGGGGCTTGAGCATGAGCGCATACACCGCCGAGAAAATCGCGGTGTTGGCGCCAATGCAGAGCGCCAGCGTGAGCAGGGTGACCGCGGCGAAGCCGGGGCTTTTGGCGAGCAGGCGAAGCGCGAAGCGGAGGTCGGAAAGCATGGGAACGGGACTGGAGGATTAACCCGGCCGGCCGGCCGAAGTTACAGTTAAGCGGCCTGGGCAGTGTTGATTAACTAGGCGCGGCGGGCCGGTGCGGCGAGCCAAAACCCACGGCGGTGACGATCTGTCCCAAACATTTCTCCGCGGATTTCGCGGATGGCCGCGGATCAGACGGAGGGCGGACGACAGATGACAGACGGCGGACGATTCCGGAGTAACTTTGTATTTTCACTATCACTATCACCCTCACTTTCAATTCGTGTTCCTTCGTGTCCATGGCTGATGTCGCTTCGCTCGGTACGTGGTCTAAAATCCGCTTTCCGTGCCCTTCCGTGCATTCCGTGGGCCAAAGATCCAAGTTCCGGGTTTCGGGTTCCGCGTTCCGAGTTGACCACCAATCTAATCGATCCGGATTAGTGCCCATTCGTGTGCATTAGTGGCTAAAAATGCCCCGTTCGTTGCAGATTCAGACGCCCTAAATTCGCGTTCCTTCGCGCTCTTCGCGGTTAAAATTCCGGTTCCCGAATTTCCGATCCCGAACCCTCCAAGTCTTCCTCTGTGGGCTCTTGTTCGTACTCTGTGATCTCTGTGACAAGATCGGTCCGAACGGATCGGCCTATCCGCGCTGATCCGCGCAATCCGCGGAAAAGATTTCTCTGTTTGCTCCATTACCTCCTGTAAAAATCAGCATCCCTGAGCTAACCCTTTTTCCTGGCTGGCGCGGTTTGACGGGCGAGAAAAACCTCGAGCAGTTGATCGGTGTCCTCGGGGCAGGCACAGTATCGATCGTCCAGGGCGGTGAGAGCGCGCCGCTTTGATTCGTCAAGCGCACGAACGAGCGCCTGCCGGGTCTTGCGATCCCGCGGCGGACCAGCCGGGGCCAGGACCGCGTTGGCTTCGGCGGCAATCTCCGCCAGTTGATTTGCGCCAATCGTCCGCAACGCGGTCGGCGCATGGAACGCCACATCCCCGCGGCTGCTGGCGAAGAACTCGGCAAATCCGCCATTGTTTACGCCGGCTTCCACCAGCCACGTGGTCGCCAGCGCCTTTTCCGTGTCCGTCAATGCGGCAAAGCCCTTTTTCTTGAGCTGATCGAGTGCTCGTTGCGCTGCGAGGTCGGTGTTCATAAGTTGGAGGAGCCGAAATGGGCGCGGCTGAGGATGGTCGGTTTGTCGATCGAGGCAAGAGGGACATCTTCCCGTATCCATTTGGGATTTGAGCCCGGGCCCGATTTCGGACCCCCTTCTTCCACTATGAACCAGCCCAGGATTTTCTGCGTGGCCCCCCGTCTGTTCGCCACCGGCATTTTGGCCTGCGCGCTCGCCTACGGCGGCGATGCATCGCACCCCATCCGCCCGGCATTGCCGGAATTTCCCGGTGGGGAGTTCAATGTCCGCGATCACGGCGCCAAGGGCGACGGTGTGGCCGACGATACCGCCGCCCTCCAGTCGGCGATCGATGCCGCGCGCCACGCGGGTGGCGGCCGGGTGGAAATTCCGGCCGGCGTTTACCTGAGCGGCCCGCTGCAGCTCGCCAGCCGCCTCAACCTCCACCTTGCCAGCGGCGCCACGCTCAAGATGCTGCCGCTCGACCAATATCCCGGCGGCACCAAACGCGGCGAAAATTTCCTGAGTGGCACCGATCTGCACGACATTGCGATCACCGGCCCCGGCACGATCGATGGGCAGGGCACGCCGTGGTGGCCGTTTGCCAAGGTGGCGGGCGCGCTCCGCCCGCGCATGATTGTGCTCAAGTCCTGCGAGCGCATCCTCATCGAACAGGTCACGCTGCGGAATTCTCCGATGTTTCACATCGCGATCAGCGGCGAGTCGTCGGATGTCACCGTGCGCAGTGTAACCATCCGCGCGCCCGCCTCCACCGACCCGCAGACGCCCAGCCACAACACCGATGCATGCGACGTGAGCGGCCACACCATCCTCGTCGAGCATTGCGACATCAGCGTCGGCGACGACAACTTCACCTGCGGCGGCAACACCCACGACGTGCTCATCACCCACAACACCTACGGCAACGGCCACGGCGTCTCGATCGGCAGCTACACCAACGGCGGCGTTTCCAACATCACCGTCACCGACTGCACCTTCACGGGCACCGACTGCGGCATTCGCATCAAGTCCGACCGCGGTCGCGGCGGCCTCGTCGAAAACCTGGTTTACGAGAACCTGCGCATGACCGACGTCGGGTTCCCCATCCTGATCTACGGCGCCTACCTGGCGAAGGAGCGGGAATTTCGCGACTTGAACCACCTCACGCCCGAAATTGTCGCGCGTTATCCGATGCAACCCATGGGGGAGCGCACGCCGGTTTTCCGCCACATCATTTTCCGCAACATCACCGCGACGGCCTCCCCGGGCCGCCGCGCCGGCCTGATCTGGGGCCTGCCCGAAGCGCCGGCCAACGACATCCACCTGCAAGACGTTTCGATCAAGGCCGACCTTCCGTTCGGCATCTACAATGCAGAAAACGTCCGCTGCGAAAACTGCACCATCACCACGCCCGCCGGTGTGAACAAACTCTCCACCGGCAACGCGCAGGTGACCATCGCGCCGCCCTGATCTCGCCCGGCGCGCCGTCGCCCAAAGGCGCGAATTGATGCTGCGGCGCGTGCCGCGGTGGAGGCCCCGATAAAGCGGACAGATCCAATTCGACTGCGGTTCAACTCCGCATCATAGGATCGGCTCGTGGGGGTGTCTCCGTTCACTCTGTTACCATGTAAAAAATCCATCCGGGCCCATTCGTGCGATCCGTGGGCCCATGGAGGCAGATTACTGCGGATTCGCAATCCGGCCCAGAAACAGGCACGCCCCGCTGGCGCAATCTTGGATGACGAAGAGAAACGGCCGGTCGACGTGCACCTCGATCGGCGGGTCGATGCTCCCGATGGCCGTGGTGGTCGTGATGACCACCGCCGTGGCCGCCGCCGCTTCCGTGCCCTCCTCGTCCACCGCCACGTAGGTCTTGTGGTAAACGTCTGAAATCTTGAGATAGTCGTCTGGTTGCCGCGGCGCGATCCCGTCGAAATTGGCGCTGCCGGTGGGAACGTCGAATGCGCTCGTCATGCCCAGGGTCCGCAACGCCGGGCCCAGTGGAATAGTTCCCCCCGTCACTTTGAATTTCGGCAGATAGAGCGCGACGTTTTTGGGGCTGTTCTTTTTCAGGTTCGCCCACTGCGCGAAATGGGCCGGCGTGAGTCGGGCGGCGACCGTGTCCATCGTCTGGGACGCATCGGGCAACACGATGACGAACTGCAGGCCGCCACCGAGATAGTCGAGCGCGACAGCGGTATACCCGTCCGCGGCCGCGTAGCCGAGATACCCCGTGAGCTGCATCGTGGGCACGTCGCTGCTGCTGCCCGGCGTGAAGCGAAAGGCGCGCGGCGTGGTGGCCAACTTTTCAAACGGCGTGGCCCAGGGCGCCTTCAGGTAGAGCGCATTCACCAGCACGAGCCGCGTGGCGGCGCTCAAGCCTCCGGCGGGAATCAGGTCCAGAATCTTGTGCCGCGTCTGGTCGTCGACCCACGCGTTGATGGTGAGGCGCGCGCTTTCGGCGGCGGTCAGGAAATCCAGCGTCTGGAACGGCGCGGCAAATCCGTCCTGCATCAACGTCAGAAAGGAGTCGCGAAAAGCGTAGCCCTGCTGGCCAAAAAGCCGGTTGGCCACCTGCCACGCAATCGCATCCGTCGGCAGTCCCGCTTTGGTGCGCGCGTTGGCCGGCGCAATCGACTGGTCGGCGGAGAGCTGAAGCGCGTTGCGCAGGGCGGCGAAGCCCGACTGCAGCTGCGCATTGTCGGACGGCAGTCGCAGCGCCTGCGCCATCTCGCTGCGCGTGACGCCATCGGCGCCGGCATAGGCCAGGCTGAGCGCACTTTCGATCGAGTAAGGCGAGATGACGAGGTTTTGATTCGGGTCCGCCGGGGCCAGCTGTCGATACAGGTCCAGACCAACCGCATTGGTGGCGGAGGCGGCATCGAAATTGTCGTTGCCAACCGAGGAATAGTCGCCGCCGACCTGGTAAATCTCGGCCAGCGCCACGCCGCTCTGCCCGGCGGCACCGCGCACCTGCAGCGTGTAAGTTCCGGCCGGCAGCGTCACGAGCAGCGCCGCGTCGTTCACGCTCGTGAGATCGAAATCTCCGACGGAGCGGGCGGCGTCTTGCAGGCGTCCGGCGGCGCTCGCATCGCCGTTCCGCCAGTTGTCGTTGACCGCGATGAGCGTGTTGCCGGCATACAATGCGATGGTCGGATCAGGGAGGAAGTCGGCGACTCCGAACTGCGCCAGCGTCGGCCCCACGCCGCGCAACAGCAGGTTGACGTATCCCTCGCCGGTGATGACGAATCCGACGACGATCAGCTCTTCTCCGGTTGCGACCCGGGCGCGTCCGGAGAGACTGACCACGCGGGCGGAGGTCGCCGTGGGCGCCGCCGTCGCGTCGTAGAGCTCAACGAGTGCCACGCCGGGTTCATTGGGCGCAGCGCTGCAAATCGCGGTCAGGGCTCCCCCCGCGGCTTGTCCGACCAGGCCGGCGTCGCCCCCGGCGCCGCCCGGGGCACTTTCGAGCGGCGCAAAAGCACCGACGTAGGCGGAGGCGGCGGTGACGCCGGTTCCCAGGGTGTTCGTGCGCGCCGCGAGCGTGTCGCCACGATAGATCTCAAGCGTGGGATGACGCAGCCAGTTCGTTATGCCGAAATTCGCCAGGCCCGGACCGATCGTGCGCACGAGCATGGGCAGCGTGCCGGAACCCTGCACGATGGCGCCGGCAATGAGCGAGTTGGCCCCGTCACCCGCAACCGCGCGGATGGACACGCTGGACAAGCCCGCCGTGGGCCGCGAGGAGCGGGGGCGGGTTACATCGATGGCGGTGGGATCGTTCCAACGCGGGTCGTTGATCACCATCAGAGCCGTTGGCGCGACCGCGGCGGACAAGACGGATGGATCGACCGTCGACGAGATGCTGGTAGTGGCCCCAACTGACGTAACGGGCGACACAGTCATGGATGGCTGGGCCTGCAACCACGCACAGCCGAACAACACCACAGCACGTAAAACACGAAGGTGGCGCATATCGTGGAAATTAGCGATCCAGGCATACCATTCAATCGTTTAAAGGCCGAACGGGGTCACCCGGAACTCGGATTTTAATCACAGATTACCGATCCCAAAATTTACGTTCATCAGTGGTTAAAATCCATTCGATTTCCTCCGGTTGCGGCCCCGCTGCGCCAGAAGATCGGTGGTGAATTGTATGATCGGAGAGTGAATCCAGTTTTCTGGGTTCAAATTCCCAGTCTTCCTCTGTAACCTCCGGCAAGAAATCCATCCGCGGACATCGGCGAAATCGGTGGAAAAAATCTGTGCCCGATAGGGCGTGCGCTGCCGCGGCAAATCATGCTAACAAGTGCCTGCCATGGATTTTCCCGCGTACGTCTCCTTTACGCTCACCAACGCCTGCAACCTGCGCTGCCAGATGTGCGGGCAGTGGGGCCCCGAGGGCTATATCCGCACCGGCCGCGGCCGCCCGGGGCGTCCGCTCAAGGTGGAGGAGTGGATGCGACTGGCGGACGAGGCGGCGGCGCACGGGATCTCGTCGATCCTGCTGCGCGGCGGCGAACCGTTTATGTTCCCCGGGATCGGGCGGTTGCTCGAACACCTGCGCGGCCTCGGTCTGTTCGTGTCCATCGATAGCAACGGAACGCGGCTGGGCAATTTTGCGGAAGAGCTCGTGCGCCTGGGCGGCATCCACGTCACGGTATCGGTCGACGGCCCCGAGGCGATCCATGACGCGGTGCGCGGCCTGCCCGGATGCTTCGCGCAAATCGCCGGCGGCCTGGCCCGGCTCGCGCAACTCGATGCCGGCCGCCCGCGTCGGGTGAGCCGGTCGATCTGTTTCACGATCAGTCCCTGGTCCGTGGCGGGGTTGGGCGACATGCCCGCCGTGGCGAGGCGCCTCGGGGTGGATAGCATCTGCATCGTGCCGTACTGCCACGTCTCCCCGACGGCGGGCGAAGAATGGCGACTGCAAATCCAGGAACTGCTCGCTTGCGACGCCGTCGCCTGGGAGGGATTTCGCCACGAACGTTCCGGCGTGGACGTGGCCGTGTTTGCCCGGGAGCACGCGCGCTTCGAGGCCGCGTTGGATGGACTGTCCAACTATCCCTATATGCCTTTGACGAAGGAGGCGTACCGTGACTGGTTCACCGATCCGGCCATCCCCGTCGGACCCCCGGAGTGTTCGAACGTCGAGCGCCTGATCGACATCCAGCCCACCGGCGAGGCGAATTTCTGTGTCGACCTGCCGGACGGGTCGCTGGGGAACGTGCGGGACGGATCGATCGCCGACATTTGGAATGGCGAGCGGGCCCGGCGCTTCCGCGAACGCCGGCGGCAGGCACCGCTCGGCGCTTGCGCCCGGTGCGTCGCCCGGCACATGGCGGATATACGAAACTGACCGCCGCGAACGGACCGGAGCGGATTTTTACAGGAGGGCGCAGAGGACGCGGAGAACTGGGTTTTGGGCGGATGCATCTGCGGCCAATGCATCCAGGTTCTGGGTTCCCCGCTTCGCCAAGGCTTCCGCCGTCGCCGCGGCTATGGCGGGACAAGATGGCGGACACGTCGCCGGGGCAGGCTGAGTTTTAGGTTTTGAGTTGCAGAATTCGGACAGAAAAAGCCGTTTGACACAGAGGGAACAGAGGCCGGCAGGAGGGCACAGAGAGTTGGTTTTGGGGTTGGAGAATTCGAACGCTGCATCCGAGTCCGCACCGACATGGATTAACCGCAGATTTTGCAGATGGCGCAGATTTGAGAGGACGGATTGGAATGCACCGAACCCAACGCACCGGCCGGGTGAAGCGGTCGAGTTCTGTACGAAGGTCTTCCGTCCAATGCTCGTTGAATCTGCCTCGATGATGGCTTACCTGTCCGCATGAACCGAATCTGCGTGGCATTGGGCGTGTTCGGGTGCGCGGCCCTCGGGCGGGGGCAGACGGACCCGACATTTGAGGGCATCTGGGTTGGCGAGGTGATCGCGCCGAATGCGACGACCGTGATCGGCTTCGCCTTTACGCGCGGGCCGACCGGGTTGACCGCGAAGTTTGCGATGCCGGCGATGTTTGTTCCCGGACTGAATCTCGGCCCGGCGAAGATCGTGGGAGAAACCTATGAGATGCCCGAGCTGGGCATAAAGCTCACCCGCGCCGGCAAGGTCCTCACCGGCACGTTCGCGAATCCGCTCCTCCGGGTGGAAGTGCAGCGCGGCAGTGCGTTGCCCGCGGTGCCCGACCCGGCCGCGGCCCCGCCCGCACCGGCCGCGATGTGGTCCCGCGCGCTGAGTGCGCCGGTTTGGGGTTCGCCCGTCGCCCGCAACGGGTTCGTTTATCTCGGAGATGTGGCCGGAAATTTTCACGCGATACGGGCGATTGATGGCGCGGAGGAATGGACTTGGCGCGGCCGGGTGCCGCTTTGGGGCGAAGCGCTCGCGACCGATGATGCCGTGTATTTTCTCGACGAACAATGCGCCCTGGTTTGCCTCGGCCGGACCGACGGGCACCTGAAATGGCGGATGGCGCTGAGCGAGCAGGCGCCCGCGCCGGCCAATCCGACTTTCAACCATCGGACGGCAGTGCCGGTGATCGAGGCCGGCACGCTTTACGTCGGCTCGGTCGACGGCACGATTTTCGCGATCGAGGCGGCCACTGGAAAGGTCCTTTGGCGGCGGGCTGCGGGCGCACCGATTTACTCCGCGGTGGCCATCGATGGCGAGGAACTCGTCGCCGGCTGCTACGACGGCACGGTGCTCAGGGTGAACCGCCGCACGCACCAGGAAACGGCCCGGACCCGGCTCGGCGGGGCGATCGCCTCGGCGCCGGTCGTTGCGGGCGGCACCATCGTGGTCGGTTGCCGCGATTATCTGCTCTACGGCTTGCAGCGCGCCAACCTGGCGGTCAGCTGGCGGGATTCGTTTTGGTTTTCGTGGGTCGAGTCCACCCCCAACCTGGTGGACGGCGCGATCTACATCGGTGGCTCGGACTATCGGCGTGTCAGCAAGATCGACCCGGCCAGTGGCGTGGCGGACTGGACGACCGATGTCGGCGGGCTGACTTGGGGCACGCCCGTGGTGACCGCCGGCACGATTTTTGCCGGCACGTCAGCGCAAAGCCCGGCCGCCATCAAACATACCGGCGGCATAACTGCGCTCGATCGCCATACGGGCAGGGTAATATGGCGCCACGTCGTGGCGCTCACCGAAGGGGCGGATCGCGCCGGCTACCTCGGCTCGCTTGTGCTCTGCGACGGGCTGGTAATCGGCGCCGGTTATGATGGCAGGTTGGTTGCCTTTCCCGCGGGTCGATAGGGACAGGTCAAATCGAATTCCCGCAACTGAGCGCCGCGTACGGACCGGAGCGGATTTTTACAGGAGGTCGCGGAGGGCTGGATTTCGGGTAGCAAAAATCCACGCCCGCATCCGGGCCCATCCGTGCGATCCGCAGTCAAAAATCAAAGTACCGGGTTCCCTGCTTCGCTTAAGCTACGCAGGGCAGGTCGGGTTCCGGGTTGCAGATTCCGGAAGCTGGCCGATCCCAAAATTAGTGTCCATTGGTGTTCATCGGTGATTAAAGCCTGTGGTCTGTGAAAATCTGTGGTTCAGCTTCGCCTCTGCGCACTAACTCCAAGTTAATTAAGCTATTGAGGTTTCCATCAGGTGGTGACCCTCGTAATATTCATTCCGATAATGGTGTGGAAACCGGTCAAAAACTACTCGTTTCCAGCGTATTTGAGTCGATACGCGAAGGTGTTAACCTAACGCTCGCGAAAAAGTCGCGAGCGAAGCCATAATTATGAACAAATACCTCAAACGCCTCGTCGTAATCGGACTGCTTGTGCTTACCACCACCGCCTATTCTCAAGATAAAAACTTTTACGTCTTCCTGTGCCTCGGGCAGTCCAACATGGACGGTTTCCCCGGCCTCCGGGAAGAGGACAAGGGGCCGGTGGACGAACGCTTCCAGGTCATGGCGGTCGCCGATTTTCCCGAACTGGGCCGGAAAAAAGGCCAATGGTATACCGCGGTTCCGCCGTTGGCCCGGCCCGGCAACGGGATTTGTCCCGCCGACTTTTTCGGCCGGACCCTGGTCGCCAAGCTCCCGACCAACATCAGGGTGGGCGTCATCAATGTCTCCGTGAACGGTTGCAAGATCGAGCTGTACCAACAGGACCATTACAAGGCTTACGCGGAAGTGGCCCCCGTGTGGATGAAGAAGATCATCACGCTCTACGGCGAAAATCCGTATCAGTATCTGGTCGACATGGCCCGGGTGGCCCAGAAGACCG
Source organism: Opitutaceae bacterium (assembly GCA_035506315.1). Taxonomy (GTDB): domain Bacteria; phylum Verrucomicrobiota; class Verrucomicrobiia; order Opitutales; family Opitutaceae; genus MWDT01. The sequence continues at coordinate 7,211 of DATJPQ010000162.1, read as the reverse complement.
GCGTCATCAAGGGCATTCTGCTGCATCAGGGCGAATCCAACACCGGCGACATGGAATGGCCGAACAAGGTCAAGATCGTATACGAAAAGCTGCTGCAGGACCTGAACCTGAAAGCCGAGGACGTGCCGCTGCTCGCCGGTGAAGTCGTGGCGGCGGATCAAAAGGGCGCATGTGCGAGCATGAACTACATCATCGACAAGCTGCCCAAGACCATTCCCACCGCCCACGTCGTTTCCGCCGCCGGGTGTGAGAGCCGGCCGCCGGATCATGTGCATTTCACCCCCGAGGGCTATCGGGAGCTGGGCCGGCGGTATGCGGAAGCCATGCTGCCGTTGCTGGGCTACAAGCAGTAAAGGGCGCGACAAGATCGCGCCCCTACAACCTTTCCGTTTCTACCTTTGGCCGGCTCGCCGGCGCTTTCTTATTGGAAAGACTGCTCGGTTTCCTCCGATTGCTTGTTCGTCACGAACTGCCCGTTGACGATGAGAAAACTCGCGACCTGATAGACCTGCGTGAGGCGGTTCTTGGTCACCGGCTCGGTGGATAGAACGACATCGGACCAGGTGCCGTTGCCAGTTTGACGCCGGCCCATGACCGGCTTGCTGCCGATGGTCACGACCTCGGTGGAAGACTTGATCAGCCGTCGGTATACCCAGACCTCGCCATGCCCATTCTCAGTACCATTATTGTTCGGTACCGGGACAATCTTCTCGGGCTTTCCGATCAGGGCCTGCAGCTCCGCGGCAGGCATCCCCACATAAATGCCCTTCTTGGCCGGCTTCGCCCCCGGGGTGGCCGCCTGCCCCTCGGCTGCCGGGGCTGGTTTGGCCTCGGCGGTTTCACCGTGAAGCGAGGCGCCGGCGATCACCAGCAGTGCCGTGATCGGCGCGAGAAAGTATCGGAGACCGGGAATACGGAGGATGTTCATGGTATGCGGAAAAAATTGAAGCGACAGGGTTGAAACAAGTAACGCATGGTAATAACACCGCAGCGGGCTTTATCGCTTCACAAAAAATCACGCATTTTCATAACCATCAGCAAGTCGGGAGAATACGAGGCATGTTTTTTCGTGGATGCCGTGCCCCTTTTCCTAGGCGTTAATCCTTGTGGGGTTCCTGTTTACCGCAGGCAGCGAGCTTGCTCGCGCTCCGAATACCGCGCGAGCAAGCTCGCTGGCCTACGAAATACGGAGTTTTTGGAGCAGTTTCCGAAAAACTTTAGCCGCGAGCATAAGCGGGCGGACGGCCGGTCCACTCGCTCACGCTCACGGCCACAAATGCGTGACATCGCGCGCGGTTGCCGCGCGGCGTTATTTCAGATTGAGGAAGCGCACCATCCACGCCGCCGTGTGCTCGTATTGCTCGGGCGGATAGGCATGGCCCACCTCGAGCAGCAACGAGAGCTCCTTGGGGGCGGTGATCGTGTTGAACGCGGCGAACATCGTCGTGGGCGGGCAGACCTCATCGTTGTAGCCCCAGATGTAGTGGCCGGGCACGTGCACACGACGGGCGAAATTGACGGTGTCGTAATAACCGGTCGTCGCGATCTTCGCCGGGGTGGCCTTCGGCGCCTGCCCCGTCGCACTGTCGCGCTGGAATGGGTGCGGCCAGCCGCCGGCGCGCCCGTGCAGGTCGCCGGTCAAATCGCAGAGCGCAGGGTGCGTGGCCGACAAACCGGTGACACGCTTGTCCAGTGCCGCCGTGGCGATCGCGAGCATTCCGCCCTGGCTCGCGCCGATCACGATGAGATTCTTGCCGTCCCACATCGGACGGCTGGTCAGAAAATCGTTCGCGCGGATGCTGCCGAGGATCACGCGCCGGTAGTAATAGGTGGCGGGGTCGTCGAGGTTGAAGAACCAATACTCCTTGAGCGCGCCGGCGAGGAGCTGGTCGTACACCTCCTGCGGCAGGTTGACCGGGATGCCGTGGATGCCGATCTCGAGCGTGATGGCGCCGCGCGCCGCGGTGCCTTTGTCGCCAAAATACGGCCGCACGCCGGCGCCGGGCACGAGCAGCACGCCGGGATAATGGCCCGGGGCCTTCGGTTCGCACAGGATGCCGTAGACCCGCGCCGGCGCGGTCCACGCCTCGCCGACGTTCCGGAAACTCACGTGGTAGACATTGACGTCCGAGGTACAGGCCTCGGGCAGCAAGGTCACGCGCGGCTCCATCGGCACGCGCGCCAGTTCCTCGCGCCCCGCCTGCCAGAACGCGTCGAAGTCCGCCGGCTCCGTTTGCGTCGGCACGATCTTCTCCGGGGCGAATCCGGCGGTGGCGAGCCCGCGGTAGGTGCGGCCGGCCACTTCCGTCGTCGCGATACAGCGCAAGAAGCCCGGAACGTCGAGCGTGCCGCCGTCGATGACGAGGCCGGCGGCCGGCACGGCGGCGGTCTGCGTCGTGCGCGGTGGCATGAACTCGGGGCCGACCTCGTACCGCACCGTCGCGCCTTCAATCGGCTCGTTGTCGGCGGTCACGGTCACCCGGAAGGTCACCGGTTCGCCCGGACGATACGTCCAATCGCGGTGATCCGGGGCGACCCGCACCTGCACCGTGGCGACCCGGCTGATCGCGGGTGTCGGCACCGGCGTGATTGGCGTGGCGTTTGGCGCGGCGGGCGCCACCGCAGCCAGCCCGAGGCTGGCGAAGAGGAGGAGACTGGTGGTATGCATGGGAAAAAGGTGACGATAGCGGGTCGGGGCGGGCGGTTCAACGTTCGAGCACGACCGCGGCGTGGCGCGCGATGGCCGGGGTGGGCAGCTTCAGCACTCCACCCCCGTGCTCAATTATCGTGGGCCTGGCCGGCACGCCGGTGAGCGAGTTCCACCACGTGATGCGCCACCGGCCGGCGGGCACGTCGTCCACGAGGAGCGTACCGGTGGCTGGCGGCGGGGCGTCCACGGCAAACACGCCCTCGCGGTGCCAAACCCACAGGGCGATGAAACTGGCATCACGCTTTCCGACGGCGGCGAGCGCCGGGATGTCGAGGCCGAGGTCGATGCGGGTCAGATCGAACCAATCGGGCGCGCCGGGGTTTTCCACCACCAGATCATGGCGGCCGGCGGACACCGGGAAGGAAAACTCCACGGGAAACTCCGGCGCTGCGGCGGCCGGCGCGGCGCGCCGCGCCGGCCAGGACTTTTCGACGACGGGGTGGCCGTCGAGCGACACGCGAATCGCCGAGCCGCCGGCGCCGATGCCGGCGACGCGCGGCCGCAACGTCGTGGCCCGTGGAAAATCGAAGTGATAAACCGCCCGGCCGGGATACCCCTCGGCCAGGCTGCCAGGTGAACCGACGTAGATGCGCGGGATGTCGGCGAACTCGATCAATTCCCGTCCGTCGAGCGGCACGGTGATGTCGGGACCGGGCCGCCGTTGCCACATCTGGCCGCCGACAAGCACGAGCGGCACGCGGACCGGGCACCCGACGACCGGAGAAAACGGCGCGAGGCCGTCGCGTTCGCCGAGTTTGGTGGCGGCCAGAAAGCGGGCGACGGCGCCGAGTTCGCCGAGGCGGCCCTGCGCGAGGAGATGGGCGCCGAGCCACGGCTGCGCCGGGTAACGGCTGAGACCCATCAGACTGGCCCACACCGGCGGCACGATCGCGACGCCCGCGGCCTGCTGTTCCGGCGTCAGCTCCATGTGATCGTCGCCGACTTCGCCGTAGAACACGGGCCGGTCGAGCATGGCGGGCGCCGGCACGATCGCCCGCGCGCCGGCGAGCATGTTGGCCGCGTACAGGTGGGGCTGGAAATAATCCATGTCCCGGTAGATCGGGCTGCGCAGGTTTTCCGTGCTGGTGGTGACGAGGTGATGGTACACGTCGACCAAGCGGAGATAGGCTGCCATTGCGGAATGCCACCGGGCGACCGCCGCTTCGTTGTGCTCGACATTGAAGGCGTCAGTCCAATGGACCTCGTTGAACAGTTCCCACGCGAGAATGGCGGGCGAATAGCCCCACCGCGCGACAATGTAGCGGTACTTGAGCGTCGTGAGGCGGATTGCCACCGGCGAGGTGAAGAACTCGCCGGGCGTCCGGAGAAAGCCGCCGGGATGGGCGGCATTCCACGGATGGTCCTTCCAACTGGGATTGGTGCCGGTGCTGAACTGGCCGTGGTGTTGCAGGACCATCTGAAGGTAGATGCCCCTGGCCTCGGCGTCGGCGACGATCCGATCCCAATCGGCGGCCACGCGCTGATCGAGGTCGCCTGGTGCCGGCGAGGGGCCCATGTCCTCCGGGAGCCAGTCGAGATTGAGGCCGCTCCAATGCACCATCCAGATACGGGTCCAGTTGAGGCCCTCTCGCGCGAAAGAGTTGAACGCATCGAGGTGAAACTGCACCCGCCCCGTGCTCGCCCACGCGAGATTGGCGCCAACAGGAGTATAGGTGCCCCCGGTGGCAAACACGAGGCGCGGCGGCGACCCGGCGGCGCAGTGGATCGCGGGCCGGTCCTCGGGATCGCGCGTGGTGACCCGGTCGCCTCCGACCGGTTTCGCGACGAGCACCACCGGCTGGCCGTTGACGGTTTCGACGACGCGGCCGAGGCGGTAATCGCCCGCGGCGGAGGCGCGGGCCCGCACGGCGAACCGTCCGCTGCCGAAAAAGAACACCGGGAGAGTAAGCGTTTGCTGCGACGGCAGCACGACGTCGGCCCAGAGGTCGCGCGCGTACGGGTTGCGTTCGTCGGCCGGCAGTTCGAAGACAAACGTCACCGGAGCCACTCCCCCCAGGGCGCCGGCCGCGAATCCCGCGAGGGCGCCGGACAGCAGGGTGAGGCGAAGAATCAGGCGCATGAGGTTAATGTCAGTCACTTATCCGGCAGGTCCCGCGCAAAGTGGGAAAGATTTCAGAAATCCGAAGTTCGAAGTTCGAAATCCGAAACAAGTTAAAAATTCGAATGCGGAAATATTTAAACGCTCAGAAGGTCTGTATCCCTTTTCGGCTGTTTTGATTTTTCATCAATTGTTTCGGGTTTCGAGATTCGAGATTCGGATTTACCGGCGAAGTTTTTGGCACCGGCTCCGCCGGGTTAGGAGAGCGGCGGACCGGCTCAAGGCCGCGGCGTGAGACGGAAAAGCACCACGTCGTGTGCCTCGACTCGCGCGGTGTAGGGCTTGCTGGTGTCGCCAGCCGCCTGCTTGGCCCACAGGTCGCGCAGATCGTAGACGCCCTGGAGAACAAACGAGAGCCGGCTCCACTCGACGGTCAGGTCCGCCGCGGTGCGACCGGTGTTGAGCACGCACACGGCCCATTCCTTGTTGGAGAGTTCCTTCACCCAGATTTCGATCTGGTGACTTTCCTCGGCGAGCACGCGGTAGCCTTGTTTGCCGAGCGGATCCTGATCGAGGGCCAGCACGTCCTTGTCGGTAAGGATGGCGCGGACGGCGGGCGTCATCGTGCGCACGTCGTTGCCGGCCATGAGCGGCGCGGCGATCATGCACCAGAGGCTGAAATGGGCGCGCGACTCGGCGAGGGTGAGGCCGCCCCGGCCGACCTCGAGCATGTCGGGATCGTTCCAATGCCCGGGACCGGCGAATTTGTTGATGCCGTCGGCACCGATGGAGGGCACGAGATCGTACTGCAGATCGAGGATGCGTTTCCACCCCATCTCCCAGGCCTTGCGCCCGTCGTAGGAGTCGTAGATGTCGCCGCTGGTGCGCCAGAGGTGACCCATCTCGCCCGCCCACTCCCAGGGCTTGTTCTGCCCCCATTCGCACAGGCTGAAGACGACCGGGCGGCCGGCCGCGTAGAGGGCGTCGCGCATGCGCTTGTAGGCGTCGCGCGCGTCGGCGGTGCCGCGGTTGCACCAGTCGTATTTCAGGTAGTCGACGCCCCACGAGGCGAAGCTGAGCGCGTCCTGAAACTCGTGGCCCCAACTGCCGGGATAACCGCCACAGGTCTTGTCGCCGGCGCAACTGTAGATGCCGAACTTCAGTCCTTTCGCGTGCAGGTAGTCGCCGAGCGCCTTCAGGCCGCCGGGGAACTTGACGGGATCGGGCACGAGGTTGCCGGCCGCATCCCGCTCCTTGCGCGACCATGTGTCGTCGATCACGAGGTACACGTAGCCGGCATCGCGCATGCCGCTCGTGACGAGGACGTCGGCAGTCTGCTTGATGAGCGTCTCGTTGATATTGCCGGCAAAAGTGTTCCAGGTGTTCCAACCCATCGGCGGCGTCAGTGCGAGCCCCTCGAATTTCTGGGCGAAAACGGCGCTGGCGGAGCAAAACAGGGCCAGGCAGGAGAGGCGTAAAGCCAGGCGACTCGAGTTTGGCAGGGAGGGCATGATAGTCATGGGGAGAAACCGGGATGGGTTCGCGAAACCGGGGCGGCGCTGCGTCACGCGCATTTCAACACCGCCAACCAGGGCGGCAATCCTAACCGCAATCGCCCGGACAAGGGAATGAGTTCACTTGTCCGCCAGTTGAGATCGATTCCGCCGCCGCAGCCAAACGGGACCGAACGGATTTGAACCACTAATGAACACTAATGGGCGCTAATTTCCGAATCGGCAGATTTCGGCAGTGGCAATGGGGAGTTAACCGCGAAGGGACGCGAAAGAACGCGAAGACGGCGGACACCGAAGGGCATTGACCACAGATGCACCTAGCGCGGCTCTGCCGCAACCGAAGTAGTGGGTAGTGAGTAGTCGGAACAGTTGAACGCCACGGTCGCATTGATAAGACCGACGTTGATGAAGACAACGATCACTCAACACGGCCGTGGCGTGCAGGATTTTCTGGCGCGACATGGCGACCATGTCACGGGCGTAATCAGCGGGTTCGACCGGCTGCGACTCCAGGGCACGTTGCGCAGTCTTTATCATCCGGAGCTGATGGCGGTGTATCTGCAGCGGGCGGGCGTCTTGCACAAGGACTTCAAGGCGCATGTGTGTGGGGTGACCGAGCGGATCCGGACGGCTGCGGCCGCGATTGCCGAAGCGGCCGGGCGTCGCGTGCATTACCTGCGCAGCAGCGCCCTGAACAAGGAGGCGTTCATCGCGCAGGTGCGCCAACAACAGCACATCGAGCAAGGCCTCATCGCCGTGCTCAGCGTCGTCGAACCGTGCCGCACGTGGTTTGCCTGCGGCAACCGGGAGACGCAAAAACTCGAGCTGCGGTTGGAGTGGGGTAAATGCATCCACCTGTATTTCTATTTTATCCACGCCCGCCTTGGGCTGATGCATCTGCGCCTGCAAACCTGGTTCCCCTTTCTGG
>DATJPQ010000161.1:0-3059 GCA_035506315.1 Opitutaceae bacterium | reverse complement strand
CGGTGATGGGTCACGATCGGCGCCTTGTCGCCGGGCGCAGCCGTGGCAGCCATCGCGATTTGCGGAGAGGCGGCGCCGGCGGCCAGCAGCGGCAGCGCCAAAGCAAATCGTCGGCGGTCCAGGGCGGGGCGAGGGCGCGGGATGTCGATCAGATCGGCGTTCTTCATGTCGGCCTCCGAGTTCGAAGTGATTGTTGATTTCGATATCGCTTGCGGTCACACGCCTTCGTAGACGAGCCGGGTGAAGAAGGCGGGGTCGATGACGAAGTTGCCGAACTTGGCGTCGAAGGCGGCGATCGGCTTGGCCGCGACCGTTTCGTCGCGCGAGCGCCCCTGCTTCTTGAGCGCGGCGACGTTGTCGCGGATGCCGACCAGCATGTCGCGGAATTCGCGCAGTTCTGCCTACTTCCCGCGACGCCGGCCCCAAGGATGATGACCAAGAAGTTCAGTATTCGATTGAGGGTGTCATAGTATTCCCGGCGGGACGCGTGATAGATGGAGTTCCGAAGCGCATCGAACTTCGGAGCACTGTCATCGCTCATCGCGTTGGCTCAATCTCGCTTCGGCGGCGGGGTTGGATTTGGTGCGGTGGGGGCTGGCCGCACCGAAGCATGCACATCCGGATGTGGTCGGGATGGAGTGGGAGACGGGTTGCTGGGCGCTGGCGCGACACCTGCATGCTTCTCGAGATTCTGGACATGACGTTGGGCCGCCCTTAAATCGAGGATGAGAGCGCACATAAATGGATGCGGAGCGACAGCACCCGGGCTCGGCCGCCGCCGGCGTCCATGACCGAACCGCCCCCAAGGTTGTAGGCAACTTTGTGCCAAACCTGCTGCTCATCTGCAACTTGAACATGCGGCTTTCGACGACTTAGTTTTCAGGCCGTTTCGGCTGTAGGACGTTTTGTAGGACGTTTGCGGCTAATCGATACTTGCCGCCGCCAAGGCTGCATGGCATCGAGGTGGTAGAGGTAGCCCCGATTTTCCTGGAAGCCGTGAGCCGTCGGTAGGGCCTCGGTGTGGTCGCCAAGATGGTTCTTGCCGAACTCGCCGGTGGTGTAGCCGAGGTTGAACAGGAATTGGGCCAGCGCCGGCGTGCCGGGCCGCAGGTCGCCGATCGACCGCCTGGCGAGAGCCATGCCCGGTTTTAATATCAGGTTCGCACGACTGACTATGCAGATTCGGCTTCGCGCGCTTGAAATCTCGAGCGGACCGCATTGCGGTCATCGCGAAATCAAGTTTTCGAACACGGTCACTCCCTCTTCAATGTCGTGGCAAACGCAGCTCTCGACTACCGACTGCGCGTCATGGTCAAAGAGTTCTATTAGAAATAGTGGACCGTCGTGGCTGTCGGCTTTCGCGGCCTCCAGCATAAAGATCTCGTAATTCCCTATTTGCGCAAGAGAAACCGATTTCGTTTCGCCTTCCGGAATGCACAAGAGCTTGATGTAGGCGCGTGTCATTCGCAATTTGCGGAACGCATCGTCAGGCGTCTTGGCCACGATCTCGCCTCCGAGCTCTTGAATTTGAAACGTCTGAACAGGTTGCCCCCGCGTGCGTGCACCTCGCTCGGAGCTACGCTTTTCCGCGCGGAAGACGATGACGGTCCGAGACTGGACGGCTGGTCGGGGGGTGCCCGGCGTCACGCTACGCCTGCTTGCGGCGGTGCCCGCTACATCGCTTGATCACCGTCATCGGAATACTCGAGAATTTTTTGTAGGCCCAACGTCGTCCACGGCGGCGCCGCCATACCGTTCCCCAAAACGACGTCGACCCGAGATCGACCGCCTTGGGACGATGATAGTCCAAAGGTGCCACGCATCAGCCCACGTCGCGCCTGAACGTAACCGGCTGACTGCTCAGCCTCAGCCTTCCTAGCCATCATTGAGTTGCCTCGGCGAGATTGGAAATAGTCGTCGCGCTGCACGCCGCGTCAGCATGACCATCGATAATCGGTTTGGTTGTGGCGGAGAGAGCTACACGATATTTCTCGGCGCTCTCACTATCATGGGCTGCTTCAATGAGGGCTCTCACATTACTCCGCGCTGGACAGCGAATTAATATTTCGAAATGGAAAGAACCGGCCGACCCTGTACCGCGCGCGCTGCGGGGTGGATCTGTGCAGCGACCTCGGCCGGTTTCAACGACATCAACTGCTGGCCAAATCTCCATAGTCAGATGAGGCGGCCGGACTAGGCTGGATTTCAACAAGCGCAACATCTATCGGGGAGGCACGAGCCCGCGTTGGGCGTGGTGTTCGCCGTTTTGATTGTGGTGGCGGTGATCATCTTTGTCAGCTTGGGGCAGTGGGCCGGCCGCCTCGCGCGAAAATGGGATCACCCGCGGGCTGGGTCGGCGCTCGCTGTCGTCGCGGAAAGGTGGTCCGGGCGGCGAAACAGGAAAATATCGGTGTTCGGCACGCGGGGCGACGCTCGCTGTCCGGCGTGGGTCGCCAGCCTCGTCTAATTTAGGGCGACGGCGGCTGGAAAGAACCACCAGCGGTGTCGTCGCGGAGTTGGTTGGAAATGAAGGTGGCGTAGTCTCCGGGGTGATCAACCTCGAATCATCCGGCGTTAGCGCGCCGGACTGGAGACCACGCCATGACGAGCGCCACCACGAAGCCCGATTCTTCGGCGGCGGCTTCCACGGAGGCGGTGGTTTCTATGGCGGCCGCGGCAGCTTGTTGTCGAGGCAGAACTGAGAACGGCGCTCAACATCGCCGACGCGCAATCTGCGAAAAGCGCCCAATTGCAGGCCGCCAATCTGTTGGCGCGTCTCTGGCTTGGGCAGGGAAAGCCGCAGCAGGCTCGCGAAATGCTCGCTCCGCTCTATAGCTGGTTTTCTGAAGGGTTTGAGACACGAGATCTAAGCGAGGCGAAAGTCCTGCTCAACCAGTTATCAGACTGAGCGACTTCGGCTGTTGTGCAGGTTTTCGGCCGCCGGGATGCAGGCCTATCCACGCGATAAGGCGGCCGGCGGCCGAAAAGCGCCAAGGCACGAAATCGCGGGAGGTGTGTGGCGGCGGTGCCGCGGGCGCTATGGGGAATTAGCCGCGGGT
>DATJPQ010000160.1:0-3844 GCA_035506315.1 Opitutaceae bacterium | reverse complement strand
TGCGGATCCTTGGCCGCAGGCTTGGGCTGACCAGGCGCGGCCTCGCCATTGGCGTTTTCGCGCCCGAGTTCCTGCATCACCTTCTGCTCGATGGGCAGGCCGTGGCAGTCCCAGCCCGGCACGTACGGCGTCCGGAAGCCGCGCATCGATTTATAGCGAAGCGTGATGTCCTTGAGCGTCTTGTTCAGCGCCGTGCCGATGTGCACATCGCCGTTGGTAAAGGGCGGTCCGTCGTGCAGCACGAACACCGGGGCGTGCGCGCGCCGGCGCTGGATGGCCCCGTAGAGATCGATCTTCTCCCAGTGCGCGAGGCGGGCAGGCTCGCGTTGGACGAGATTCGCCCGCATGGGAAAATCGGTCTTCGGGAGCTGTAGCGTGTCTTTGAGTTCCTGGGCCATGCCAAAGAAAAGTGCGCGAGGCTATCTGCCTCCGAAAGGGAGTCAAGGGGAGAGGAAGGCCCGAATTAGCTAAATACAACCGGGCTGCCGGCGCCGCTTTCAGCCCCGCTTCAAGCCCCTGCGTAGCCACGAGCGTGAGCGAGTGAAATTACGTCGATCCTCCACTCGCTCATGCTCGTGGCTACAGGCTGCCGTCAACGCCAGTTGACGACCGTTTCGACCAGTGCTTCCACGCACTCGATTTTCGCCTGCGGCAGGATGCCGTGACCGAGATTCAGGATATGGCCGGGCGACCCCTTCATGTCGTCGAGGAGGCGCGTCGCCTCGCGACGTACGATGGCCGGAGTGAGATTGAGCAGCACTGGATCGAGGTTGCCCTGCAGGGCGACGGTCTTGGGTAACTGCGCGCGGGCCGTGGCCAGATCGACCGTCCAATCGACGCTCAACACCCGCGCGCCGGTGAACGTCTGGTCCAGGAGATGCGCCGCCGTGCCCTTCGCGTAGAGGATCACCGGGAAGTCGCGCGGCAACGCCGCCACAATCTGGCGGATCCACCGCAATGAGGCGGGCTCGTAGTCCAGGCCCGCCACGATGCCGCCCCAGGAATCGAAAATCTGGATCGCATCGGCGCCGGCCCGGATCTGCATTTGGAAATACTCGATCAGCGCGGCGGTGAGTTTTTCCAGCAACGCGTCGAACGCGGCCCGGTCCGAGTAGAACAAAGTCTTGCTGCGCGCGAAATCCTCGGCGCTGCCGCCTTCGAGCATGTAGGTGGCCAGCGTCCACGGCGATCCGCCGAAACCGAGCAGCGCACGCTGTCCGGCCAGTTCGCGTTTGAGCAGCGCCAGTGCGTCGGCCACGTAGGCGAGCTGTTCCGGCACGGCCGCCGCGGGCCGGAGCGCGTCGATTTGTGCGCGGGTTTCCAGCCGCCACTCCATCGCGATGCCGCCTTCCTCCTTGAAGCGGTAGCCCTGCCCGAGCGCCTCGGGAATGACGAGGATGTCGGAAAACAGGATCGCGGCATCGAGCGCGAAGCGGCGCATGGGCTGGAGCGTCGCCTCCGCCGCCAGCGCGGGGGTGCGTACCATTTCGAGAAACGAATGTTTCGTTTTCAGCTCACGGTACTCGGGCAGGTAACGCCCGGCCTGGCGCATGATCCAGACCGGCGGCCGTTCGAGCGGCTGGCAGGCGCAGGCGGCGAGAAATCGTTCACGGGAGGTCATGGAGGCAGAACCACGAATGAACGAGATTTCTCCCAAAGGGAAAAGAATTACAGCGCCGTGTCCCACCCCGAACTCCGGCCTCGATCAACCACAGATAGACACAGATGGACACGGATCAACGAACTAGGGCGGCAAACAGTGGGCTTTTTTGATGCCAACCCAGTCTTCCCAAACTCCGACAGCATCTGTGTGGATCTGTGTTCATCTGTGGTTTAACTCCGGGTTGCCGGCTTAGGGTGGCGGCTGGACGCCGTCCCGCTCGTGCAGGACGCGGACGAGCCGGGCGGCCAGGCCGTATTTCGGGCTGCCCAGAGCCGAACCGAAAAACACTGCGCCGAGGCACAGTACGATACTGGCACCGCTGGGCAGCCCCGCATGGTAGCTGAGCAAAATCCCGGCCACCGAACACCCGAGCGCCACCACGACCGAGAGGAGCAGCATGGTGCGCAACCGGTCGCACCACAGATAGGCGCTTACCGCCGGCAGCAGAAACAAACCGAGCGCGAGGACGATGCCCATCGTCTGCAAGGCGGCGACGAGGTTGAGCACGGTGAGCGCCAGGATCCCCAAGTGTACCAAGCCGCCGCGTCCGCCCGTGGCCCGGTAGAAAATCGGATCGAAGGTTTCCAGCAGCACATGGCGGTAAAGGACGACAAACACGCCGAGCGTCAGGGCAGCGGCGGCGGCCGTGATCTGCAAATCGGTGACGCTCACGCCCAGCACATTGCCGAAGAGAAAATGCATGAGGTTGAGCCGCGTGCCGGAGAGATTCACGAGGGCCACGCCGGCGCCGAAGAACACGATGAAAAGCGAGCCGAAGGCGGCGTCCTCCTTCACGCGGGTCAACCGGCTGATCACCGCGCTGCCGAGCGCGGTCAGAAGGCCCGCGAGCAACGCCCCGGCAAAGAGCGCCGCGGTGCTGGCGCCAAAGAGCAGGTAGGCCACGCCGATGCCGGGCAGCAGCGAGTGCGCGAGGGCGTCGCCCATCAGCGCCAGCCGGCGCAGCACCAGCACGCCGCCGAGGAGACCGCCGCTCACGCTCAACAGCACCGCGGAGAGCAGGGCGTGCTGCATGAATTCGTAGCGGAAGGGCTCGATGATGAGATGGACGATACTCATCGCGGAAACTCCGTGGTGCGGGCGATCCCCAGTGGATCGTCATGCACACAATGCCCGTCGCGGTAGGCGCGGTGGATGTTCTCCTCGGTCAGCACGTCGGCGATCGGCCCGGCGGCCACGAGCTCGGTGGCGAGCAGGAGGCCCTGCGTGAAATGTTTCCGCGCCAGTTCGAGGTCGTGCATCGCGGCCAGCACCGTGCGCCCCTGCGCCTCCCAGTTGAGAAAGATGTGCGTCAATTCCTCGGTGGCGAAGAGGTCCAGCCCGGTCAGCGGCTCGTCGAGCAGGAAGATGTCGGCTCCTTGGGCGAGGGCGCGCGCCAGGAAGACGCGTTGCTGCTGGCCGCCGGAAAGCCGGTGAATCTGCCGGTCCGCCAGTGCGGTGAGGGCGAGTTCGGCCAACGCGCGGTCGACGAGTTCGTGGTCGTGCCGGCCGAGCCGGTGGAACATGCGCAGGGCCGGATAGCGGCCCTGCTCGACGACTTCGCGGACCGTGATGGGAAAATCCCAGTCGATGACATGGCGTTGCGGCAGGTAGGCGAGGCGGGGCAGCACGTGCTGTGGGTGCGCATCGCCGATGCGAATCTCACCCGCTGTCAGCGGCAGCCAGCCGAGAATCGCCCGGAGCAGCGTGCTCTTGCCGGCGCCATTGGGCCCGACCACGGCGGTAAGGCTGCCACAGGGGATGTCCACGGTAAGCCCGCGCAGCGCGGCCACCCGGCCGTAAAGGACGGTGACGTCGTGCAGACGGATGATATTGTGGGTGGAAGCGGGCAAGGGGTGCACTGGAACGATGGCCGGAAATCTTTTGCGGTAGGCCCGACCTCTGGTCGGGCGGACACGACTACGTGGCACCTTAGCAGGGTCGTCAAGCAAGCGGGCAGGGCGCGCTAACTCGTAATGGGTCCGCTACCCCGCCGTTTGCTTCGGCTTGATCGGCGGGTGGCCGCGAGCGTGAGCGAGTGGATGAGCTGCCACTCGCTCACGCTCGCAGCCACTCCGGACATGCAAAACGCGGTTAAATTGGCCTCGGGATATTCGATCGAATGTCCCGGAGTTTGCTCCGGGGATCTTTAATCCGACGGCAAGACACGTGGGATCGGCCGGC
>DATJPQ010000159.1:0-5402 GCA_035506315.1 Opitutaceae bacterium | reverse complement strand
CGCAACCGGGACACCTACAACGAACTCGTCCACTGGCGCGCCAACCACCCGGAGTTCAATTGCTACCTCGACGGCTTTTCCGAGATCGTGCACCTGCTGATGCAGGCGAGCGACGTGATCGTGACCCGGGGCGGCACGACCACCTGCGCGAAGGCCCTGCACTTCAAGTGCCCGATTCTCTTCAACGCGTTCGGCGGGATCATGCCGCAGGAGCAGCTCACGTGGAAATTTTTTCGCAATGGCGCCGGCTCGGACAAGATCGAGGATGCGGCGGATTTTGCGCGCATCATCGACGGATGGATGGCGGATCCCGCCATCTTCGAGCATGTGCGGACGCGTTTTCTCGAATTGCGCTACGAGGAGGACCCGACCGTGTTGATCGACGAGCTTGTGGCCCTGGCCAACGAGGTGGCGAAGGGCAGCCCGCGCCGCCGCCCCTTCCCGCCGCGACCGGTGAACGCCAACGGCCAGGACGTGAAGGCGTAAAGGTGGAAACGGAAAGGTTGCAGGGGCGCGATCTTGTCGCGCCTTGATTGCGTCGTAGCCGTTGCTTAGGCACGGGGAGGGAGATCCGCCAGGACCGAATCCAGCATGGCGCGGAGCATTTCGAGCGTGAAGGGCTTGTTGATGATCGCGTCGATGCGCAGGCGCTCGAGTTCCAGGCGTTCATCTTCGGTCACCCGGCCGCTCATCACCACCAGTGGCCGGTCGTAGGGGAGGGCCCGGGCGCGGCTGGCCAGCTCCAGTCCGTTCAAGCCGGGCATGTTGAGGTCGAGGATCACGGCGTCAAAATCAGCGGGTGCGGCGGAAAGTTGCTGCCAGGCATTGTGCCCGTCGGTTGCGAGGACCACCGTATGACCTTCGCGCCGGAGCAGGGCGGTGACGATGCGGGAAACCGGTTCCTCATCCTCGGCGAGGAGCAGCTTGCGGGATTTGGAGGCACCCGCGGGCAGGGCCTGCCCAAAAGGATGGAGCGATCCGGTCGGAGCGGGGCGGGATCGGACCGGCAGGTAGAGGTGAAATGAAGTGCCTTCGCCCAGGGTGGATTCGACGTCGATGCGGCCACCTAATTCGGCGACCACATGCCAGACGGTGGCCAGACCAAGGCCGGTGCCATGACCCACCTGCTTGGTGGTGTAGAAAGGCTCGAAGATGCGTTCGAGCACGGAGGGCGGCATGCCACAGCCGTTGTCCCTCACGGTCAGGCGGACCCACTGGGCCGGCGACGGATGTTTGCCCGGCGCCATCGGTACGGCGGCTTCCGCCGGCAGCAGCGTGGCCTCGATACGGATACTGGCGTTCCAGTCGGCCGCATGCGGGAGGGCGAACTTCTCGGTGAGCGTGTCGCGGGCGTTGACCAGCAGGTTGAGGAGAATCTGATGCAGGTCGCCACTGTTGAGGAAGAGCCGGGGCAGGCCGGCCGGTACGTCGTCCTTGAGCTGGATGCGGCGGTCGAACGTATGGCGCACGAGATCCGTGTTGGCCTGGACGACGGCGCGCAGATCGAGCTCCTCGGCCTGGTGTTCGCTCTTGCGGCCGAAGGCGAGGAGCCGGCGCGTGAGATCGGCCGAGCGGCGGGCGGCGTCGACGATCATTTTCAAGTCGTCGCGCAAGCCGGGCATGTGCGCCCACTCGGCATGGAGCAGGTCGGCATTGAGCAGGATCGGGGTGAGCAGATTGTTGAACTCGTGGGCAATGCCGCCGACCAGTTCGCCGACGGCGCGCAGGCGGCGGCCCTGGGCGATCTCCGCGTCCTTCTGTTTGCGTTCGGTCACATCCTCCATCAGAAAGCAGCAGCGGGCGCGGTCGGCGGCCGGGTCAAGCGGCACGAGCGTGATGGCGAGATTGCGGCTCTGGTCCTCGCGGAAAAGTTCGGTTTTAAGCGGTTGGGCCGAGTCGACGCAGCGGGCGAACAGTCCGGACCAATACTGCACCCTTTCGGGCGCAAGACCGAGATCGCGCAGCGCCCGGCCGGCGGGGGGCTCGGCGGTCAGGCCGAGCTGGCGCACGCCCTCGGGATTGAACGAGACCACGAGCCATTCGTTGCCCGCGCGTTCGACCACGCCGAGGGCCAGCGGGAGATTCGCGTACAGGGCGCGCAGGAGTTGTTCGGACTGGTGCAACGCCTCCTCGGCCGCCCGCCACGCCGTGACATCCTGCACCGTGCCAAAAATGCCGGTGCGGCGACCGGTCGATTCGACGATCGGACGTCCCCGCACATGGATGGTCTTGCGCACGCCGGGTTTCGGCTCGATGACGAGATAAAGATCGTAGGGCTGGCCTTGCGCGTAAACGGCCCGGAGGGCTTCGCGCCAGCGCTCGCGATCCGCCGCGACGGCGCAGGCGACAACCGCGTCCAGGCTCGGTATGCCCTGCTGGGGATCCCGTTCGAGAATCCGGTAGGTTTCCTCCGACCAGACGGCCCTGCCGGGCTCGTCCTGCAAACCCCGCTGCCAGTGCCCAAGCCGGGCAAACCGCTGGGCTTCGGCGAGGATGCTGCGGCTTTCGTCGAGTTCCTCGGCCTGGTGCGCGATGCGCTGGCGCAGCTGCCGCTGGCGCACCAGCGCCCAGAGCGTGATGATGAGCGCGAAGGCCAGGGCGCCGGCGACGTAGGCGACGACTTGTTCGCGGGTGAACTGCTGTGGCTCGTAACGAGCAAACCACTTTTGATAGATCCCTTCGTACTCGCCGGTCCGATAGAGGAGGGCGAGGCCTTCGTTCAATTGCGCCATCAACGCGGCATTGCCGCGGTGCGCGGCAAAGCAATAACGCACGGTAAAGCCGTCGAGCGAGGGGCCGGCCGGTTCGACGTTGGCAATGCCGAGATGCTGCGCCTGGGCCAGGCCCGTCAACCGGGTGACCAGCACGGCGTCGACCTGGCCGCGGGCCAGCAATTGCAGGGCCTCCGGGCTGGAGACCTCGCGCACCAGATCGGGCGACAAGCCCTTAAGCATCGCGTAAGCATGCCCCTGCGTGGGTGTCGCCACCCGGGCCTGCCGGTCGTGCAGATCGGCCATCGTTTTGAAACGCCGGTCACCCTGGCGCACGAAAATCGCTCCCTGCACGGTGAGGATCGGCACCGAATACTCGGCGTCGGCGTCGTGGCCGGGGAGGTGTGGATGCCATTGGCCCACGTCGAAATCGCCCGCCGCGAAAAGCCGCAGATCGTCCATGGCGGTCACGCGTACCAGTTCGTACTTGAGGTTCATCCGTCGCGCCACGGCGGCGAACACGTCCGTCGCGAAACCGGTCACTTGCCCACCTTCCTCGAAACTATAGGGATAGTTGTCGATGGCGGCGCTGACGGTCAACGGGCGCGCCGGCGCCTCGGCGGAGTATCCGGCCAGCGCCAGGCTCAAGCTGCCCAGGAGAATGCCGGTCATCCGCTTGCCGCTCGAGCAGCGACGGAAAGCAATGATGCGGAAACTGAAAAAAGGGTTGGGCACTTGAGGCTGTGATTCACACCGGAACAGAGATACGAAGGTGAGGGAGGTGCGGGGTGAAGGCAAGCGCCTCACGTCAGGGCTTTTTCGCCGTCGCACTGGGGCGAAACACCCAAATTACGGTCAATGGGTCCAAGCACCAAAATCCAAGTACCAAGTATCAAGGTCCGGATTGCAGATTCTGACGGATTCTTCGGTGTCCATGTGTACTGCCATACCTGAAGATGATGTTTTCCTGCGTGCATCTCTCATCGGCCCGCGGTCAGTTCGAGCTGCGGAATTTGAACAAAATCCAATTCTCCGCGGATTTCGCTGATGGTCGCTGATACCGATCCAAAGAGTACGGTTTTATCCGCGGTCATCCGTGATATCCGCGGGAAAGATTTCTCTGTGTCCTCTGCGGCCTCCTGTAAAATATCGGTTTGGTTGCGGCTGCGCCGCGCCAGGTGCATCTGTGGTCAACGCCGCTTCTGGGCCCTTCCTATTCGCGATCCTTCGTATAATGGCTGATGTCGCTCAGCTCGGTTCGTGGGTCGGTCGAGTTCCGCGTTTCAAGTTTCAGATTCCGAACCCCATTCGCGGCCATTCGCGCCGATTTGCGGTTAAAAATCCCCCTCCGACTTTCGTTTAATTCGTGTATTTCGTGGTTCAACTGCATCGGTTCGGCTCAGACCTTGCCCCGCAGCCAGACCCAGCAATAGCCGATGTATTCGCGCACCGCGAAGGTGCTGCGGTCGAGGGATTCGACATCCCACGAATAGTCGGTCCAGCGGAAATCGGGATTGGGCTTGCCCCGGTAGTCGGCCGGGCAGGGCAGCACGGCGACGCCCGCTTTGCGGAAAAGCCCCGCGGCGCGCGGCATGTGCCAGGCCGACGTCACCAGCGCCACCTTCCCGTCGCCCGCGATCGCTTTCACCGCCTGCGCCTCATCCTCGGTGTCGCGGGCGGTCTCGATGAGACGGATGCGGCGCTCGGCGAGACCGAGCGATTCGGCGGCGCGAGCCAGGATGCGGGCGTGCGTTTCTCCGCGGCCTTCCGGCGGGCCGCTGACAATGACCGCGGCATCGGGCAAGACCCGCGCCAGCCGCACTCCCTCGGCCAGACGGCCGATGGCAGAGGTGCTCAACTTGCTCGCGGCCGGCAGCCCGCGCATGTCGCCATGTCCGCCACCGAGCACCACGATGTAGCGGCAGGCGGCGAGCGCGGCGGGCACGGGCGACGATTCCGTGAGCTCGGGAATCGGCGGGTAAACCGCTTCGAGGGGGGCTATCAGCCACCGGCTGACCGCCTTGTTGCTGAACGCGACGAGCAGGGTGAGCCCGGTGACCAGCAATATCCGGCCCAGCCGGCGCCGCCGTTCGCGACCGGTGAGAATTAACCCCGCGATCATGAGGGTCAGGCAGGCGGGCAGGGGCATCAGCCAGAACGAAACGGTCTTTTTCAACCAAAACAGCATGCGGTGAGCGTGCGCAACGGACAGGTTTCGGCAACTGGCAACGCACGGCCGGTGCGCTGAAGAAGGGATTGACAGTGCCGGCGGGGCTGGCGAATTTCCCCGGCTCTGTTTGGCTCACGGCGGTCATAGCTCAGTTGGTTAGAGCACAAGATTGTGGATCTTGGGGTCGCGGGTTCGAATCCCGTTGGCCGCCCCAGCCTTCGCTCCCGCGTAGCGGGAGGCTACTGTGTCCGCCGCAGTCGCGGGACGTAGGCGGACGGCTGGCACGGCCAGCCGGGACAAGCCACGCAGTGGCGTACGAAGGCTGCCCGGCGTAGGCTTGGCGGAGGAGGGCCGGAACTGTGTCCGCCGTAGTTCCCGCAGTGGCGGGACGTAGGTGGACGGCTGGCACGGCCAGCGTGAGCATGAACCACAGAAAAATCGGAACGGTGTAACCTCCTGGCGCGTTGGTTGCCGGTTGACATAGCAACCCAGGGTGTCGCGTAACGGCTCGTCATCACCTT
>DATJPQ010000158.1:0-10520 GCA_035506315.1 Opitutaceae bacterium | reverse complement strand
TCGCCATCGCTGATGCAATCGACGTCGAGCTCGATGGCGTCCTCGAGGAACTTGTCGATGAGCACGGGTTTGCCGGGCATCACGTCGAACACCTGGCGCACGACGGCCTTCAGCTCGTCCTCGCTGTAGAGGATGAACATGCCGCGCCCGCCGAGCACGAACGACGGCCGCATGAGCACGGGGTAGCCGAGCTCGGCCGCGCTCGCGATCGCCTCGGGCTCGCTCAACGCGGTGCGGTTGGCGGGTTGCCGCAGGCCGACCTTGTCGAGAATGGCGGCGAACAATTTCCGGTCCTCGGCGGTGTCGATCGACTCGGGCGTGGTGCCGATGATGTTCACGCCATTGGCCTTCAGCACGGTGGCGAGATTGAGCGGCGTCTGGCCGCCAAACTGCACGATCACGCCCTCGCATTTCTCCTGCTGGTAGATTTCCAGCACGTCCTCGAGCGTGAGCGGCTCGAAATAGAGGCGGTCGCTGGTGTCGTAATCGGTCGAAACGGTCTCGGGGTTGGAGTTGACCATCACCGTTTCAAAACCGATCTCGCGCAGGGCGAAGCTGGCGTGCACGCAGCAGTAGTCGAACTCGATGCCCTGGCCGATGCGGTTGGGACCGCCGCCGAGGATCATGATCTTCCGCCGCGTCGAGGGGATGATTTCGTTTTCGTCGCCGTAGCTCGAATAGTAGTAGGGCGTGAACGCCTCGAACTCCGCCGCGCAGGTGTCGACCAGGCGGTAGGTCGTGGCGATGCCGCGCTGCTTGCGGTCGGTGCGCATGGTGGCGAGATCGCTCTTGAAAATGTGCGCGAGCTGCGCGTCGGAGAAGCCGAACTCCTTCGCGCGGCGCAGCAGCGCGGTGTCGATCGAGGCCAGTGTGTGCTGTTTCAGCGCCTGCTCCATTTCGAAGATCTCGCGGAGCTGGTGGAGGAACCACGGATCGATCTTCGTGAGCTCGAAGATCTCGTCGACCTTGAGGCCGGACATGAAGGCGTAGCGGATGAAAAAGATCCGCTCGGCGTTGGGCGTGGCGAGCTTGGCCTTGATGGCCTGGGCGTCGGGCGCCTCGTCGAGGCCGTGGCGGCCGCCGCCGCCGAACCCGCGGGCGCCGATTTCGAGGGAGCGCAGCGCCTTTTGGATCGATTCCTTGAAGGTGCGGCCGATGGCCATCGCCTCGCCCACCGATTTCATCGAGGAGGTGAGTGTGGGGTCGGCGTCGGGGAATTTCTCGAAGGTGAAACGCGGCACCTTGGTGACCACGTAGTCGATGGTGGGCTCGAAGGAGGCGGGCGTGAGGCGCGTGATGTCGTTCTTGAGCTCGTCGAGCGTGAAGCCGACGGCGAGTTTCGCGGCGATCTTGGCGATGGGAAAACCGGTGGCCTTCGAGGCCAGCGCCGAGGAACGCGACACGCGGGGGTTCATCTCGATCACCACCATGCGGCCCGTCTCCGGATCGACGGCGAACTGGATGTTGGAACCGCCGGTGGCGACGCCGACTTCGCGGATGCAGGCGAACGAGGCGTCGCGCATCGCCTGAAATTCCTTGTCGGTGAGCGTCATCGCCGGCGCGACGGTGATCGAGTCGCCGGTGTGCACGCCCATCGGGTCGAAATTCTCGATGGAGCAGATGACGACGCACTGGTCCTTGTGGTCGCGCATCACCTCCATCTCGAATTCCTTCCAACCGAGGAGGCACTCCTCGACGAGCACCTCGTGCACCGGCGAGATGTCGAGGCCGTTGGTGACGATGCGCTCGAACTCCTCCTTGTTGTAGGCGATGCCGCCGCCCGCACCCCCGAGGGTGAACGACGGACGGATGATGAGCGGAAAGACGCCGATTTCCTCGGCCGCGGCACGCGCCAGCTCGATCGTGGGCACCGTGCGCGACTTGGCGCAATCGAGGCCGATTTTGAGCATGCACTGCTTGAACAGCTCGCGATCCTCGCCCTTGGCGATGGCCTCGGGCTTCGCGCCGATCATCTCCACACCGTATTTTTCGAGGATGCCCGCCTTGTGGAGCTCCATCGAAAGATTGAGGGCGGTCTGGCCGCCGAGCGTGGGCAGGAGCGCGTCGGGCTTTTCCGCCGCGATGATTTTCTCCAGGATCTCGACCGTCAGCGGCTCGATGTAGGTGACGTCGGCAAACTCCGGATCGGTCATGATCGTGGCCGGGTTGGAATTCACCAAAACCACGCGGTAGCCCTCTTCCTTCAGGGCTTTGCAGGCCTGGGTGCCCGAATAATCAAATTCGCAGGCCTGGCCGATCACGATGGGACCGGCGCCGATGATGAGGATGGACTTCAGGTCGGTGCGTTTGGGCATGGCCGTGGATTTCGCAGAGGGTTGAGAGCGCCTCGCGGTGGCGCAAGCGGGAAAGGCATCGAAACCGTGTAGCCGCCCTGGAACACTCGCAAAACAGTCTGTCGGACAAAAACCTCCGCGGATTTCGCTGATGGGCGCGGATGGGGTGGCATCCAATCCGCGTTTATCCGCGTGATCCGCGGAGAAATAGTCTCTTCGTTCGCTTGTAGCGGCTTGGCGAAACGGCGTCCGCCGCCTACGGTTACTCCATGCCCCAGCCTTTTGTCCTCGCCCTCGATCAAGGCACGACGTCGTCGCGCGCCATCGTTTTCGACCGTCGCGGCCGCGCCCGGGCCGCCGCGCAACAGGAATTTCCCCAGCACTACCCGCGTCCCGGCTGGGTCGAGCACGATCCGCGCGACTTGTGGGAAACGACGCGCCGTGTGGCGCTCGCCGCCGTCGCCGAGGCCAATCTCGACCGCACGCAACTCGCCGCCATCGGCCTGACCAACCAGCGCGAAACCACGCTGCTCTGGGAACGCGCCACCGGCCGACCGCTCGCGCCCGCCATCGTGTGGCAGGACCGGCGCACCGCGGCCGCCTGCGCGAAGTTGCAAGCCCGCGGCCTCGAACCGTTCTTCCGCCGCCGGACAGGCCTCGTGCTCGATCCTTACTTCAGCGGCACCAAGCTCGCGTGGCTGCTCGACCACATACCCGGCGCCCGCCGCCGCGCCGGGCGCGGCGAACTCGCCTTCGGCACCGTCGACACCTGGCTGCTCTGGCAGCTGACCGGCGGCGCGGTCCATGCCACCGATGTTTCCAACGCCTCGCGCACCCTGTTGCTCAACCTGCGCACCGGCGGCTGGGACGACGGGCTCCTGCGGGCGCTGCGCATCCCGCGCGAGGTGTTGCCCGAAGTGCGGCCGAGCAGCGGCTGGTTCGGCGAGGTGACGACGATCCCAGCGCTGCGTGGCGTGCCCATCGCCGGCGTGGCGGGCGACCAGCAGGCGGCGCTCTTCGGCCAGGC
Source organism: Opitutaceae bacterium (assembly GCA_035506315.1). Classification (GTDB taxonomy): domain Bacteria; phylum Verrucomicrobiota; class Verrucomicrobiia; order Opitutales; family Opitutaceae; genus MWDT01. Next base: position 7,199 of record DATJPQ010000158.1, on the reverse strand, counting down.
GTGTTTTCGCCCCGGCATGGCCAAGAACACCTACGGCACCGGCTGCTTCCTCCTGCTGCACACCGGCACGAAGCCCGTCGTGTCGAAACATCAGCTGCTCACCACCATCGCTTGGCGGCTCGGCGCCGGCCAGCCGCTCGAATATGCGCTCGAAGGCAGCGTATTCATCGGCGGCGCGGCGGTGCAATGGCTGCGCGACGGCCTCGGTCTCATCGCGCGCTCGGCCGACATCGAGACGCTGGCGGCCCGCGTGCCCGACAGTGGCGGCGTGTACTTCGTGCCGGCGTTCACCGGGCTCGGCGCACCGCATTGGGACGCCGCGGCGCGCGGCGCGATCGTCGGCCTCACGCGCGGCACCACCGCCGCGCACCTCGCCCGCGCCGCAGTCGAAAGCATCGCCTACCAAAGCGCCGATCTGCTGGGCGCGATGGAGGCGGATGCGAAACTCCGCCTGCGCGAACTGCGCGTCGATGGCGGTGCCACGGTCAACAACGCCCTGCTCCAATTTCAGAGCGACCTCCTGCGCGTACCGGTGGTGCGGCCGCGCACGACAGAAACGACGGCGCTCGGCGCCGCTTTTCTCGCCGGCCTTGCCGTGGGTGTGTGGAAAAACCGCGAAGAGATCGCCGCGCTGTGGTTCGTCGACCGCACGTTCAAGCCGCATGCCCCCGCCGCCGCCACACGCCGCGCCCAGGCCGACTGGCGCCGTGCCGTCACGCGCGCCCGGGACTGGGCCGGCACGAAATAGGCAGCGCCAAAACCACCCCGCCTGATGCCGCGGTGTCATGCTTAAGGGGCCCCCTTAACCGCGCCGTAGGTAGCGCAGGCTTCCAGCCTGCATCGGGCAATTAAGCGGGCAAGGATGCCTGCGCTACAAAAGGCGGGGTTTTAGGTGTGTCCTTAAACCCGCTAAACCAGCAGGTTTTGCGTTGTATGGCCGATTCATCTCATTAACTTCCAAACTCCCGGGTCACAGCCAGCCCATCGCCATGCCGAATCCTTTTATCAAGGTCAGTCCGGACCTCATCCTCAGTGCGGCCAAACGCGTTCCTTCCTCGGCGAGCATGTATGCGCGCATGCAGAAGGCACTCCGCGACCCTGAATGCGATCTCAACCAGATCATTGAACTCGTCCGCCTCGACACGGGCCTGAGCGCCGGCGTCATCCAGGTCAGCAACAATGCCGCCAATCGACGGGGCGAGACGATTGCCACCATCGAGGAGGCAATCAACCGCGTCGGCTTGCGCGAAATCCAGCGGCTCGTGGGTCTCACTGTCGCCAAGCAGATGTTTTCCCGCAGCCTGCCGCTTTACCGGGTCGGCACCGAGGCGCTCTGGCAGAACTCCCTCTGCGTGGCTGTCGCCGCCTCCTGCCTGTCCCAGTACGTCGACCAGGATGAAAAGATCGGCTACACCCTCGGCATGATGCGCCCCATCGGACGCCTGATTTTGCACGAGATCGCCAACGCCACCCAAAATCCCTCCGTCCAGCCGGTCCCGGAAAAATCCACTTTCGCCGACACCCACGAGTGGGAAATGGCCACTTTCGGGACCACGGAAGAAGCGGTGATGAGCGTGGTCCTCACGGACTGGGGCTTCCTCCCTCAAGTCTGCGACACGCTGGAATTCTATGTCCGCCCGACGCAAGATCCCCATCAATTGGTGATGACGGCGCTCCTGCACGTCGCCTGCTGGATCGCCGACAGCCTCGGCAAAGGCCTCGCCTGCGAACATCAAAGCTGGGCGTTGACCGCCGGCGTTCTCGAACAGGCCGGTCTGACCAGCACGGTCATCGAAACCAGCGCGGTGCAAACGTCCGTCGAACTCGCCGAGGTACAGCATATGTACCACTGGAAATAGGCGGCCGGGCCTTGCGGGCCGCACCGGTTACGGCGCCGGAGACTTCCGGCAAGCTACCTGCGGCTAAAGTGCATTTCTAATTTCGTCGGATGATCACCGCTGCATCCACCAATGCTGCACGGCTTCCGCCGCGTGCTGCAGAATACCCGGCACGGCCAGCAATGCTTGATGAAATCCCGGAATAAACCGGTCGGCCAGGAACACGAACAGCACCAGAAAGCACAACGTGATGAGTCCGTGCCAGAGCTCAGCCAGAGGATGCCAGTAATAGGGCCAGCCGAAACTGCGGTAGTAACAGGCGCGCCGCATGGCCTTGATGGGCGACACGACGACCTTGTACGCCAGGATCAGGAGAATGACCCCGGCCCAGACCGGCAGGCCGCCCAAAAGGTGACTGCCAAATACCGATCCTTTGAAAATCAGCGAAAACACCGCAAAAACGCAGAAGAAAAACAGCAGCGCCTTGAGCAGGGACAGGATTGGCAAGGCCACCGGGAAATTCGGTGGCGGACAGGGCGGAACAGGCGGGGTCCCGTTGGGCTGCCAGCCCCAAAACTGGCTCCTCATTTCCCAGCGAAAGTTACGTTTCCAATCGCGCATGTCCTGGCGAAATTTCCGCCGCCATTCCCGCCGGGCCTGCCGGTCGGGAAAGGATTTCATCCCTTCGTAATAACCCTCGCGGGCCATGCGGACGAAGTCGTGCGCCGTCTGCGAAGGACCGGTGGCCGCGGCCATTTCCTCCGGCGTGCGGGCCACCGGGATGATGAACCGGGCAACGAGGTACACAATCGCTGCGGTCCCGAGGCTCACGCAGCCCAGCACGATCGCCACCAGGCGCACCAGGACGACGTCGATCCCGAGATAGGCGGCCAGTCCGTTGCAAATGCCGAAAATCATGGCGCCATTGAAAATGCGATACAGCCGCTTCGGTGGCCCGGAGGGGCCGGAGGCAGCGGCGGGAGCGGGCGAGGGACCGGAGGCGGGTGTGGTCCCGGTCTTTGCCTCGGTGGCCGAACCGGAGCCGTCGTCGACCGGCCCCATTTCGGCGATGACCGCTTCGACCTCGGCCGTCAGCACCACGTTGCGGCTGGCGTTGAGCAGGGCGCGGAATTTTTCGCCGATCGCCTGTTCGATGTCGGCGAGGATCTCGGCCCGGTCGGGGTTCGGTTCCAGTTGGCGGGCGGCCTGGTCCAGGTAGGCGCGCAACGCGTCGTAGCCGCCTTCCTCCAATTGAAAGGCGGTACCGTGCAGATGGATGGTGATGACTTTGTTCATGGGCGATGGCTCGGTGAAATCTTGGCGGGGCAAATCACGGTCCCAGTCCCTTCACGGTCCCGTTGATTTTTTCCCAGTAGTCGGAGAGCTCGCGCAGTTGCTCCCGGCCTTTGGGCGTGAGCTTGTAGTATTTCCGCGGGGGGCCGGCGTCGGATTCCTGCCACTCGTAATCGAGGAGGCCCTCGCGACGCATCTTGCTCAACAGCGGATAGAGCGTGCCCTCCTGCGTGGCGAATTCGGTCTCGCGCAACTGGCCCAGGATGTCGGCGGCGTAGACCTTGCCCGCCGCGATGATTTTCAGCAGGAGGAATTCGAGCAGGCCCTTACGGAGGGCGGTGAATTTTTCGTCGAGACTCATGGCGTGCTGGTCGGATGAAGCTACCTTTTTGTAACAAGGTAGTGTTATCCACCAAGCCGTCAAGCGCTAATTTTATCGGGGATGGCTGCGAACCGCTGGAACCTCAAAGAAGGAAAAGACTGCCTCCGGGATCGGCCGTTGGACCCAGCCGGCTTGCAGGGATTTGTCCCGCTGCGGTGTTATGCTGTCGAATCCCTGCTCCACAATGAACCGCAAAGAATTCCTCCGCGCTGGCGGCTGTTGCGCTGCGCTGGCATTGCTTAAACGCGCCGCTGGCGAGACACCGGCTGCTTCCGCCCCCGCGGCCCCGACACCGCCACCGACCCCAGTCCCGCTTCCCTCGCCGGCCAGTAAACCACTCACATCCGCTGAGGAGCGCGTCGCTTTCGCTGAACGCTGGGCCAAACGGTTCTTCGACGTACTCGATGCCACCGTCGACCAGGAGACGCGCGAAAAACTCATGCGCGCCAACGGACGCGCCTGCCACGAGGGCTCGCTCCAGCGGCATAAACAACCACCGGCGAACGTGGACCAATTTGTCGAGCACATCCGGTCGCACTTCGGCCCCGAATTCGCCCGGCGCGAGGGCGACACGGTTTATTTCAACTATATCCAGAATTTCAGCGGTCTGAAGGTCGCCGATGGCTATTGCCTCTGCCCGCTCGTGGAAACGGGCCCGGCCGGATTGTCCGGCACCTACTGTTTCTGCTCGGTGGGGTACGTGCAGCACATGTTCGAGCTCATGGCCGGACATCCGGTGAAGGTCACGCTGCTCGAATCGCTCAAACGCGGCGGCAAGGGCTGCAAGTTCCAGATCGACCTCGCCTGAGCCGGCCTCGGCCGGCCTTTCGCGTTTGCGGCTGCCGGTACGTCCACCCAGAACAGTCGCACCACCGCGCCTCCAGTCCATCGATCGCACGTTTCCGCCTCCGCGGCGTGGTTCAACGTGCGTCGCATTTTCCGGCCAAGCGCGCCTCAGACGGACGCCCAATCCCAGAGGGAATGACATTGGTCCCAACGCATAGCCGAGTTGTCTGGCGGGCGGCGCGCAAGCGAATGTCATCTATTAGCTGATAACAGCGTTGAAATCGAACGCTGCGTGTAATGGTTAGTAAATATCTATAATATATTAATTTAGAACAAAACATTAACGATCTATTCAGAGTGAAGTGTCATCTATTAGATGACATTCGTAACCAGGCAATTTGCGGTGCGAACCGCGAGGCGGAGTTTGCGCGCGGCGTTTTCGCGAAGGATTTTCCGGTCGCTGTCGTGTATCAAAGTGAACACAAATCAGGAACCCTATGAAAAAATCTCTCTACGTGATCCTTGGGCGGGCCATCTAGGCGGTCACTCCGGCCGTCGGACTGGATCAGGCGCAGACTCCCACGGCACGCCCACTGGCATCCAAGGATTGACAGCCAAGAGGGCCGACCGATTTTCAGACAATGGACTCCGAACAGCCACCCCCTGTGTCGCCCCCACCGGACGTCTCCTTTGCAATCGACTACCAGCTTTTCTTTGGGACGACCGTTAACCTCGACCTGAAAGGCCACGGGATTTTAACTGTTGCGGGAGGCGGCGATTCCTACCGGTTCTCTGGACGCAAGCGCAACCTGTTCGCCCGGGGCACGACGGAACTCCAATTCAGTGCGGAAGACATCCGCAACGTCACCGTCGCGGGTCGCCGCGTCCAGTTTTCCACGTCCAAAGGGCGAGCCGGGGAAAAACATCAGCCGTTCGTTTTCTTTTGTCGCGATGCCGAGGACGCCAGCGCGGTCGCCAATCTCCTGCCGAAGCATTTTGACGAAGACTTCGTAGCGAGTGCGGACTTTCATGAGAAACTCCGTAGTTTGTCCGGCGCACAGTATCCGCTGGCGTCAGTCACAAACCTAATTGTCGCGCTAAACGTAATCGTCTTTTTCGTGATGGCGGGATTTTTCGGCGCCGGTTGGCTGGATGTGACCGACCTCACCCCCTACATCCGTTACGGTGCGAACAACGGGGCGGCGACGACCGACGGTGAATGGTGGCGCCTCCTCACCAGCATGTTCATGCACTACGGCATCATCCACCTGCTCCTCAACATGTGGGCACTGTTTCAGGTCGGTCATCTGGTGGAGCGATTGCAGGGACGGAGCCTGTATGCCGTCACCTATCTGGCTAGCGGAGTCGGAGGAGGTTTTCTCAGCCTCGTCTGGCACGGCGACAAGATGTGGAGCGCCGGTGCATCGGGCGCGGTGTTTGGCGTCTACGGCGCCTTGCTGGGCCACATGCTGAAGGAGAAGCAGGCCCTGCCCCGTGCCGTATTTCAGCCCTTGATGAAAAGCACGCTGACCTTTGCTGGTTATAATCTCTTTTATGGGATGATTCATCCCGGCATCGACAACGCAGCACACATTGGAGGTGTTGTTACCGGCACGGCGCTGGGCTGGCTTTCCGCGATGCCACTGGATGCCTCCATTCGGGCCAGCCTGGTGAATAAGAAGCTGCGCCTGGCCGCCGTCGCACTTGGAGTGATTGTCGCCATTGGCGTCACATCAGCACCGCGTTTTGATTACTCCGTGCGGGATGAAATAAGGTGGAGCGACGCGGTTAAAGACTATGTGGACAATGAAAGCAAATTCGTGGCCCGGCAGAATGCTGAAGTAACGCGGTGGCAAACGTTCGGCGACAACGGCGCTTCATTCGCTCGCATAATCGATGACGAGCTTGAGCCATTCTACCGCAAATTCGGGCAAAAGATTGCAGCATTGGCGCTTTCTCCCGGCCGAAAGACCGATGAGCGGCGCAATACTTTGATCAAGTTTGTACAGCTTCGCCTGGAGGGTTACCAGCACCTGCGCCGCGCTTTGAAACAGAACAATCGGACTGAATTCATCGCTTACGCGGAATTGGAAACTCAAGCGGCAACTGTCATTCAGTCGCTCGAACAATCGAGGGCCAAGCCATAGGCGGTCCTCATTTTTTACTAGATTCAAGTCGCTCGCTCCCGATCTTGGCCGACACAACCGAGGGGACAAATTGAGCGACAGAACTAGATGAGTTTCCCTCTGGCTCCAGATCAATCCCGAGGTTGACCGGTACCGCCAGACGTTTAGCCTTGGGGCGGAATTTGCCCGCCATGATTTCCTTCAAATTGAATGACCAACCGGTCCGCCTGGAGGTGGACGGCAACCGCTCCCTTTTGTGGGTGCTGCGCGCGGATCTGGGACTCACCGGCACGAAATTCGGCTGCGGCGTGGGCTTGTGCGGCGGCTGCACCGTGCTCGTCAACCAGAAGGCGACCCGCACGTGTTTGATGACCCTCAAGGAAGTTCAGGACAAGGAAGTCATCACCATCGAGGGGCTGGCGAAGGCCGGCGAATTACATCCGCTGCAAAAGGCGTTCATGACGCACGACGCGTTGCAATGCGGCTTCTGCACATCCGGCATGATCCTGACGGCCTTCAGCCTGCTGCGCGCCAATCCGTCGCCGACCGAGGCGCAGATCGTGCAGGGCATGGACCAGAACCTCTGCCGTTGCGGGGCGCACGTGCGCATCGTGCAGGCGATCCAGACCGCCGCCGTCGAAATGAAAGGAGCCCGCTAGGAGCCTGTCGGACCCGCCAATGAATACCATATCTTCTTCGGGGAATATTATTAAGACTGCGGGAGTCTGCCTCGACAGGCTCCTTAAGCAGCGCTCCGCGCTGCGGATACCGGAT
>DATJPQ010000157.1:0-8730 GCA_035506315.1 Opitutaceae bacterium | reverse complement strand
ACCTGGCGCGGAGCTGACAGGATGGACAGACAGAGGCTGCCCGTTCACTGGGGCGGATTCAGGCGCGGATGTTCCCTTGTAGGGGCGCGATCTTGTCGCGCCCTTCCGGAAAGGGCGCAGCAAGACTGCGCCCCTACGGCTAAGGCGGCTCGTGGGAAGAAATTTTGCCAGGAAGATCTATCGCCCTGGGACGTTCCACGAAGGTCCACGTCTTTGGTAATTTTTAGGAATGAACACTGTAAGGGAAGCCTGTCATCCTGAGTGCAGCGAAGGATCCATCAGCGCGTTGTCGACCAGCAGTACCCAGATGGATCCTTCACTTCGTTCAGGATGACAAACCGGGCTTGTAGCGCGGCGTGTACAACTCGCTCCACCGCGGCAGTCTGACTTGCGAATCCAATCGGATCTTTCACTCGCGTTCACCGCGCCGGGGCGGCGAGGGCGGTTTCCACCGGGGTCGTGGTGGTGACGAGCTGATTTGCCGGCGTGCTTGGGCTGCTGGTGTAGAAAGTGGCATAGACCACGCCGACCAGATTGGCACTGGTCACCAGCGTGCTGTCGGGCTGGTCGTTGTTGTAGCCTTTGATCTGCCAGCCGGAATCCTGCCGGGCGACCAAGCGGTGGGCGATGGTCTCGCCAAAGCGATTGCGGTAGACCACCAACATGCCGGCGCGGAGTTTGGACTCCTCGATCGGCTGCACCACCACCAGCGCGCCATCGCCAAAGTACGGGAGCATCGAAGTGCCGGAAATTTTCATGACCCTGGCACCCACATGCACCCGGGCAAGTGCCTGTGCATCGGCCAGCGCATCGCGGATCACCACGGGTGACGCTGGAGCCGTGGTCACGTGCGCCCGGCTCACCGCGGTCAACGCCACGAAGAGAGCGGCGAGACTGAGGATTTGGCGAGGGGCGCTTTTCATGGCGCCACGGTACCGCTCCACCGCGATTCGAGGTATCGGGCAAGCCCCTCGTAATCTTTGACTTCATGAGCCTATCCGGAGGCCCGGTGGTGCCTATTCCTGGGGCCCGGCGGTGCCTATTAAGCCCTGGGGTGTGCAAACTGTCCGGTGAGTAGCCCACCCCAGTTATCCCGGGTAAGGTAAAAAATATGTATGGGCTTTCCCCCATGCCCCAGGTGAGGTTCCCGCCCCTGCCCTCCCTCGACGCGCGCCGTTACTCAAAACGATCGCGATTCGCTTCGTAGATGGGGATGTACTGCGGCGCCAAACGCCCGAGATTTACGATGCGTTCCGTTCAGTGTTTGAAGTGCCGGATACCGGTGAACACCATCGCCATTCCGCGCTCGTCGGCGGCCTTGATGACTTCTTCGTCGCGGATCGAGCCGCCGGGTTGAATGGCGGAGGTGGCGCCGGCTTCGGCCGCCGCCACCAGACCGTCGGCAAAGGGGAAGACCGCCTCGCTCACGACGACCGAGCCCTTGAGGTCGAGCCCGGCTTCGCCGGCCTTCCACACGGCGATGCGCGAACTGTCCACGCGTGCCATCTGGCCGGCGCCGATGCCGAGCGTCTGTTCGCCCCGGCAATAGACGATGGCGTTCGATTTGACATGCTTGCAGACGCGCCAGCCGAACAGCATCGAGGCCCATTCCTCGGACGTGGGCTGACGTTTGGTGGCGACCTTAAAATCCTTCGGGTCGCCGAGGAGGCGGTTGCGATCCTGCACCAGCACGCCCCCGATGACGGCCCGCACCTCCTGCAGCGAATCCGCGCCGATCCCGGCCTTCGCGATCATGAGCCGCAGGTTTTTCTTTTTGCGAAAGATCTCCAGCGCCTCGTCGCTATAACGCGGGGCGATGATCACCTCGGTGAAGATCTCCTTGATCCGCTCGGCCAGATCGCGGTCGAGCGTCTGGTTGACGACGACGATGCCGCCGTACGGCGCCTGGCGGTCGGTGGCATAGGCCTTGTCCCAGGCCGCCCCCAGCGTATCCGCGCATCCGACACCGCAGGGATTGGTGTGCTTGAGAATCGCAACCGTCGGGCGCTCGAACTCGCCGATGAGATAGGTGGCCGAGGTGATGTCCAAAATATTGTTGTAACTGAGCTCCTTGCCCTGGAGCTGCTGAAAATGGTCGTGGAAGGTGCCGTACAGCGCCGCCTTTTGGTGGGGATTCTCGCCGTAGCGCAACGACTGCGCTTTCTTGTACGACAGCGTCAGCGTGGCCGGGAAACCGCTCAACGCCTCCAGGTCGGGCTCGGCCCCCTGCCCCTCCAGGTAGCGCGCGATCGCCGCGTCATAGGAGGCCGTGCGTTGAAAGACCTTCAGCGCCAGTTTGCGGCGCAGCGCGGCCAGCTCGTCGGGCTTGGTCAGCGCCTGGAGCACGGTCGCATAGTCGGCGGGATCGCACACCACCGTCACGCTCTCGTGGTTTTTCGCGGCGCTGCGCAGCATCGAGGGGCCGCCGATATCAATGTTCTCGATGGCCTCCTCCAGATGGACGCCGGGCTTGGCGATGGTCTGTTCGAAGGGATACAGGTTCACCACCACGAGGTCGATGAGCGCGATGTCGTTGGCCCGCGCCTGGGCCAGATGGTCGGGTTTGTCGCGCCGGCACAGGAGGCCGCCGTGGATCTTCGGATGCAGCGTCTTGACGCGGCCCTCCATGATCTCGGGGAAACCCGTGTGCTGGCTCACTTCCGTGACGGGCAGGCCTTTTTCGGCGAGAAGCTTCGCCGTGCCGCCGGTCGAAAGGATGCGATAGCCGTGTTGCTGTACGAGGGCGGTGGCGAATTCCACGAGGCCGCGTTTGTCGCTCACCGAAAGGAGGGCCAGCTTTTCCATAGAGGTGTCAGCGTTTTGCGTGTGGCTGCATCCGGCCGCAAGCCCGAAACCACGAAGATCGAATTACCCGCATGCTTGCGCCGGAGAAAATCCCCGCCTTCTTTGCTGCGTGCCTCGTTCCTCCCAAGAACTACCCGGCCTCAGTGCCCGGCTCGACAAGCTCTGCTACCATCACGGTGGGGCGAGCCTGCCGCCGGATACACCGCACGCGTTCGTCTATTTCATCACGATCCGCAACGGCTCCGACCACACGGTCACGTTATTGGGCCGAAAATGGGTGGTGGAACACTGCGACGGCACGCAACTCGTCATCGAGGGCGACAAAATCGTGGGCGAGACCCCGCGCCTCGCGCCCGGTGAGCATTTCTCCTACAATAGCTATCACGTGACCGGCCTCGATGCGGTGGCGCACGGTTGCTTCCATGGGGTCGACGAATCCGGCCACAAGGTGCATGTGCGCCTCGCACCGTTTACGATGCAGGTGCCGAAAGGCCAGGAGTGAGGCCAACGGCAGTTCGCCGGGGTTTTCCCGCGGCCCAGAGAGGGAGCGGGCGGAGAACCGATGTTCCACTCGCTCACGCTCGCAGCCACAGTCTGAACTGAGGCGCTGTCTGGGTCCGGTTTCCGCGCCGCGTGCGGGAGATAAACTTGCGCTTCCCGGTTCTGGCTGCTCCCTCTGGCCTGCTCCATGAAGCTCATTGATCTGAACCGCGCCGGTGGCATTGGCGCCAATTCCTTTTTCGCCCAGCTGGGCGACTTCAATTTTCTGGTGGATTGCGGCCTGCACCCCAAAATCACCGGCCGCCAGGCTGCGCCCGACTTCACCCCGCTGCGCGGCAAGACGCTCGATCTGATCGTCATCACGCACTGCCACCTCGACCACATCGGCAGCCTGCCCCTGGTGATGCGCGAGCATCCCAACACCCCGGTCATCATGTCGGCCTCGAGCCGCATCCTCATCGAGCGCATGTTGCACAACTCCGCCAGCGTGATGCTGCGCCAGCGTGAGGACGAAAACATCCCCGACTACCCGCTTTTCACCCATGAGGAGATCGACCGGTGCGCCGCCCGCTTTCACGCGGTGCCGTTCGGCCAGGGCAAGCGCTTCCGCTCCGCGCAGGACGAGGTCGTCATCACGTTTCATCCGGCCGGCCATGTCGCCGGCGCTGCGGGTGTCGAGATTCGCTACAAGCACCGCGCGATCTTCTTCACCGGCGACGTGCTCTTTGACGATCAGCGGACGCTCAAGGGGGCCAGGTTTCCCACCGGCCACTTCGACACCCTGGTCATGGAGTCCACGCGCGGCGCCACCGAGCGTCCCGCCGACAAGAGCCGGGGCGCCGAGATGCAGCGTCTCGTCGATGCGGTCAACGACACCATCCAGCGCGGCGGTTCCTTTCTCATCCCCGTGTTCGCGCTCGGCCGCATGCAGGAGATCCTCACCATCATGGGCGACGCGCGCAAATTCCGGCGCCTGGTCGATTGTCCGATTTTCGCCTCCGGTCTCGGCATGGATCTGGCGGACTACTTCGACGAGATCGCGCGCAAGACGAAGCACGTGCAGTTCTCCCGGCACGTGATCAAGGAGCTCAAGATCCAGCCCCTGCCCCGCCAGCTCGAGAATGGCCGCGACTACGAGGCCAACGCCCTCTACCTCGTGAGCAGCGGCATGATGGTGGAACGCACACCGAGCTACGCCCTCGCGAGCGGCCTGTTGGGCCATGCCCGCAATACCATCGGCTTTGTGGGTTACTGCGACCCCGACACCCCCGGCGGCGCACTGCTGGCCGCCAAGCCGGGCGAGACGTTTGTCTTTCAGGCAGCGCACGTGAAAACCAAGGTCAAGGCCCGCATCGAACGCTACGAGCTCAGCGGCCACGCCGACCGTGACGAGTTGGTCCAGTTCGCGGTGCAGACCGGAGCGCGCAGCATTGTCATCACGCATGGCGATCCCCCGGCGCGGGGCTGGGTCTCCCGGCAGCTCACGGAGAAAATGCCCCAGGCCAAGCTGTTCGATCTCGTGCCGCTGCAACAGTATCAGGTGTAGGGACGCTCCTATTTAATGTAGGCAGCGAGCTTGCTCGCGCTCCGACAAATCGCGCGAGCAAGCTCGCTGGCCTACGAAATCCCGAATTTATGGGTGTTCTCTGTAGGCGCCGTGGTGGCGCGGAGCTTCCGCCCGCTCTGATTGGCCGATGGGGAGCGTCACGGGCGTCCCGCTCGGGAGTATTTTGCGTTACGTCGCGAGTCAGTCCACCTACCTCAAATAGACCATAGCCGGTAACCAATAACCCTTAACCGATACTTTCAGCTCTCACGCCTCCAGCACTTCCCGCAGGCGGGCGCAGACCGTGGCGTTGCCCGCCACGTAGAAGATTCGCGGCATCTTGAGATCGAACTGCCGCAGCGGAAATTGCTCGCCGTTGAGAAACTGCACCTCGCCCCCGCCGGCCCAGACCAGCGGCACCGCCGCCGCGATGTCCCAGATGCGCACGTTGTGATCGATCACTCCGTCGAGGATGCCCACCGCCACATAGGCGAGATGCAGCGTGCTGCTGCCCAGGCCGCGTATTTTGAACGACTCGAGAATGCGCCGCGCCTGCCCGCCGTGGCCCTGGTCGACCGGACTGTGAAACCCGATGAGCGAGTGGCGTTGCAGCGGCCCGGTCAGCACGTGCGCCGGTTTGTCGCCGTCCAGCAGTCCGAAACCGGGACCGCCGTGCATCAGCTTCCTCCGCGCCAGGTCGTATATCACGCCATAAACGGGCCGGCCGTGCTCGAGCAAGGCCAGCGCGATGGCGCAATGCGCGAGGCCCATGGCGTAGTTGTTGGTTCCATCGATCGGATCGAGCACCCATCCGAATCGTGCGGTCACCGGCACGGGCTCATCGCCATGGGCGAGTTCTTCGCTGAAGAACTGGTCCGCCGGAAAGCTGGCGCTCAATTCGCGAAAGATTCCTGCGGAGATCGCCAGGTCCACCGCCGTCACCCGCGTGCCGTCGGCCTTCCACTGGCTGTGCGCCCGGCCGAATTCGCGGTTAAGCAATTCGGTCTGGCCGAGCACGGCCCGCTGGGCGGCGGCGATGCGGAGAAGCAACTCGGGGGAAGACATGGAAGCTGGCATGGAAACACTTTCGCCGCGGCTGCCCATCCTCTTTTTGTTCGCCGAGGACCGGTCGCACTTAACCATTGCACCCGGCGGCCCGCCTGTTTTTGGTCCGCCGCACATGTGCCAGCCCGTACGTCCAACTCTCTTCATTCTCATCGCCGCCGCCTTTTTGGCCGGCCCGGCTGGACTTGGCGGGCAAACGTCGCCGGAGGTCGTCGAACTCGATCGCTTCATTACGCGTGAGACTGCGGTCGACCGTTTGGGCAACTTGCTGCCCACCTCGCGGCCGGTCGACGGCATTTTCGGCGACGACCGCGCGTTGGTTGACCTGCCGCGCGCAGTCACGGTGCTGACGGAGGAGACGCTGCGCCAGCTGGGCATCAATTCGTTTGACGACCTCGGGAAACTGGGCGCCGGCACGCAGCAGCCCAATTACTACGGCGTGCCCGGCACCCCGACGCTGCGCGGCGCCAAGGGCAGCGTGTTTTTCGACGGCATGCAGCGGGCCTATCAGCGCAACGAAATGCCACTCTCCTTTGGCTCGGCCGACGCCATGGACATCGTCAAGGGTCCCGCCCCCGCGCATTTCGGCCCCGGCCTGGTCGGCGGCTTCGTCAACCTCGTCCCCAAGTCGCCCTACTTCGATCAGACACGCGGCACGCTCAAGCTCACGGTGGGCGACGACGACTTCTATAACGCCCAGTTCGACGCCGGCGGTCCCACCCTGCTTTTCGGACGGCCTGCCGCCTACCGTGTCTCCGTCACCGGTCAGCTCGCGGGGTCTTACTATCATCGCATCCACCACGATTACGCCTCGGTTTACGCCGCGCTCAAAACCGCGGTCGCCTCCGATGTCACCCTGTTTACCGGCACGGAGTATTTCAACTTCAAGTCCAGCGAGAACGCCGGCTGGAACCGTCCCACGCCCGAGCTGCTGCAGTCCGGCCGCTACGTGATTGGCGAGCCCGTCAATATCACGAGCCCCGCCTGGGGCGGCAACGCCGACCGCACCGCGATCTACGCCAGCCCCGCGCTCGTCGTCCCGCGTGCCACGGTCGACGCCGGCGTCGCCTCCGGCTTCATCACCGCCGCCCAGCGGGCCGCGCTCAACGACCTCGCCACGCCCGCCGGCCGGGTCGCCGCCTACGGCGCCAGTTCGCCCTACCTCAACAACCCCAACGACGGTTATCAGTACACGCCCGCCTATTTCACCGCCGGGGGCCGTGTCTTCACCGCGCCCGTCTCCGGCCGCCAGGTGCTGTCCGACCCCAACGATCATGCGAATTCCCGCGATCTGTTCTGGTTTTTCGATGTCGTCAACCAACGCAATCCGCAGCGCACGATCAAAAGCCAGGCCATTCTCGATTTCGTCGATACCGACAAGCTCTCCACCTACGGCTACGCCATCCAGACCCGCCAGCTCGTACTCGAGGAGAAACTCTCCGTCATCGAGCATTACGACGTGCTCGACGGCATGACGCTCACCTACGGCCCCTCGGTCCGCTACACCGACGGCAAGATTCTCCAGGACTACACCGACGAGCCGTTCGGCCGGCGCGATATCACGCTGCCTTCCGTTTCGCCCAATACCGTGCTCCTCGCCGGCCCCCAGATCGCGCCCGACGGGCTGAACTACTGGTCGCCCACTGCGGCCGGCGGCGCCAATGTCCACTCGTACCTGTGGCAATTCACCGCGTTTGCGTACGCGGAAAACAAACTGACGAGCGCCCTCACCACCCACACTTCGTTCCTCGTGGCGCACGCGCCCTACCGCACGCGTTATCCCGATGAGGTCGAGCTTGCCACCCCGGCCCAGCGCGCCGCGCTCACCACGAGCGACCGCCGCGACTATTACAATGCCAGCTTCAGCCCCGTGCTCGCGCTCACCCCCGGCCTCAACCTCTACGCCACGGTCCAGCGCGGCACCTCGATCGACCCCACGCAGGGTGGCGCCATTTTCGGCAAGGGCAATTTCGCCGAGAACGAACTTTATGAGACCGGCCTCAAGGCGTCGCTCCTCAACAAAAAACTCTTTGCCGGTCTCGACGTGTTTCGCTGGGAGCAGACCCAGTTCGACGTGCTCACGGTCAACCCCGAACTGTTAAACGGCCGCGGCATCGAGTTCGAGCTCACCTACGCACCCACGGCCGACCTCACGTTCATCGCCTCCGCCGGCTGGCAGCGCGTCCGCCGCGGCACGCCGTTGCCGGCCATCCGCGCCATGCCGCTCACCGAACAGCAATGGGCGCTCTACGGCGGGGTGTTCAACAATGGCTTCGGTCCGGCGTATTTCAATGTCGCCGAGGCGCACCGTCCCGCCGCCAATCCCGACCTGGTGTACCCCGGCACACCGGAAACACAGTACAAGTTCTTCGCGCGCTACCGGCTGCCCGGCGGCTGGGCCGTCGCCGGCGGCCCGATTATCAGCGCCGCCTACTGGCAGAACTTCGACCGGACCTTGCGGTTGCCCGGCACGGTCGTGTGGAATCTCAACGCCTCCTGCGATCGCGGCCCCTGGAGCGTCCTGCTGGGCGTGGAGAACGCCTTCGACGAACAGTATTTTCGCGGTTCGGAACCGGTCTTCGGCGCGAATACGCTGATCACGAAGGCGCCCGGCGCGCAGTGGCACCTGAGCCTGACCCGCCGGTTCTGATGGAGGAAGCCGACATCCGTCACCTGCACTGAAGTGATCCAGGTGGCAGAGACGTCCTGCCTCCGATTGCGGCTGCAAACACCGATCTTGCTCGCCCATGTTAGACGGACTACCGCTCTCCCATGCGTTTCGGATTCTTGATCGTCGTACTGGGTGCTCTCTC
>DATJPQ010000156.1:0-4835 GCA_035506315.1 Opitutaceae bacterium | reverse complement strand
GGAAAGCGGACATCCAGGAAATCGTCCGTAGCCAGACCTTCAGGACCGAGAAAGATCGCCGCGACTTCCTGAGCGAGATGAGCGCCAGGCTGGTGCTGACCGCCCAGGACATGCAGAGCTTGGTCGAACTGGCGAAGGGGAGGATGACGGAGTTGACCCTGCCGCTCATGCTGGTCTGCTCGACGGGCACCCGGCGGAAGGCAATGGTCATGCGGCGTAAGCACGACTTCGATCCCAAGCGGGGGAGGATCATCGTCAGCTCGGGCAAGCAGTCGAGGGCCGAGGAGGTCACCTACCGTACCATTGTGCTGCCGCAGCAGGTGGCGGCTGACCTTGCGGTCCAAGCGAACACACTGCCCAGGTCGGAGGGGATGCTATTCCCGATCTTCGAGGAGCCCAATGGCGGCAGGAACAACCGATGGGTGGAGTGGGAGAAGAACCCGGATGGCAGCGACAAGCGGGATGAGCGAGGCAGGCGGATCCCGAAGAAAGGGCAGGGCGGAAAGCCGGTGGTCTCACGACGCAAGCAGGCCGAGGCTCGTTTACGGTGCGAGAGGGCCAGCCGGATGTTGAGGAAGCTGGTCGAAGGCACGGAATTCGAGTTGATGAACGGCTGGCACTGCTTGCGGCATTCGTTCATCTCGATTTGCGTGGCCAAGGGGCTGACCTGGGAGCAGATCGCGGAGTGGGCTGGTCATGTCAATCCAAAGACCACCCGCTTGTATACACACTTCAACATCACGGACAGCAAGCGGCGGATGGAATCGTTGGAGATCAAGTTCTGACCGATGATTGGGCGAACCGCTCCTTCGCGCTGCGAGAAGGACTTCAGCGAAGTCCGCGGGCAGGAATCGGTGAAGCGGGCGCTGGTGGTGGCGGCGGCGGGGGGGCATAACATCCTGACGTTAGGGACAAGTGGCAGGGACATTCCCAAGGGCGATCTGCATCCACCCCGAATTGTCGGTCCAACTGCAATCTTTTCTGCTGGCGGATTCCGTGGCTATTCTGTGGCCCAAGGCGCCCATCACCATGCTCACAACTGATGTGCGGTTCCGTCTATGGCCACGGTTGGCCGTTCCGGTGACGACTCATCGTATTCGTACTTCTGGACGCGTGTGATCTAACGAGGGATCCTGAATGAGACCGTTTCCCACATTGCGGGCAGCGATGATCCACTCCGTCGCATGGAGCACGCTATGGCTGGCGCTTCTCGGCGGCATCATCCCGGTCAGTCCGGCGCGGGCGGCAACATTTACGGTCAACTCGACCGTCGACTCAGTAGATGTCAGTCCGGGCAACGGCGTCGCTGCGGATGCCGCCAATCGCTGCACGTTACGCGCGGCGATCATGGAGGCCAATGCCCTGGCTGGGGCGGATACGATCATCCTCCCCGCGGGCATTTATCAATTAACCATCGCCAACGCAGGCGGGGTCAATGAAGACAACGACGCCGCCGGCGACCTGGATATTAATGGTCCGTTGACCATCACTGGGGCCGGCTCGGCCACAACCATTATCGAAGCCGGCACCAATACCGCGAATGGGATCGATAAAGTCATAGCCATCAATCCAATCTGTACGACCGGTTTTAGCGTGACGATCACCGGTGTCACCGTACGCTTTGGACGCAACACCCAGCCTGCCGGCGCGGCGGATTTCAGCTTCACTGGCGGGGGCATTGACTGGTGCGCCGCCGGTAGCGGGGGCACGCTCACGCTGAGCGATTGTGTGATTTCCGATAACACCAACGTCAATGGCTATGGCGGCGGATTGAACGTGGACACGGTCTCAAGTCCGACAACCGTGAACATCACCAACGTGACCTTTTCGAACAATCAGACATTGAACACAACCAACACCGCCAGCGGCGGAGCCATCAACCTGTTTGGCGACAGCCCGACCGTTAACATCACGAATAGCACCTTTACTGGCAACCACACGACGAACCCCACTTCCGGGGGCGGGGCAATTTACTTTCGTCCAACGACGGTGGGACATTTGACCATCACCGGCTCGACGTTTGCCTCCAATACGGCCCCGGGCATCGGCGGAGCCATCGCGACGGACTCCCACGGCGCAGGCACGACGATCGACATCCAGAATTCGACGTTCACGGGAAACACCGCTACGAATTCGTTCGGCGGGGCACTGGATCTGGATGGCACCAATCTCAGCACCACCCCCTTCTCGCTCACGCACCTGAAAATCACCGGAAACACGGCCGGGCAGTTCGGCGGGGGGATTTATGTCGGCAAGAGCAATGTAACACTGTCGAAATCACTGATCGTTGGCAACAACGCGCCCACAGGCAATGGCCTGCATAAGAACGTGGATGCCGCTCTTGCCACAGTGACCAACACTTGGTGGGGCGGCAGCACCGGACCTGGCGCCGCGCCCGGCGATCGCGCCACCACCGCGGGCGGTACACTCACGTTTAATCCCTGGTATCGGGATCAATTGACCGCGGCCGCCTCGCCCCTGGTGACCAACCAATCCACGACGCTGACGGCCAGCTTTCTGACGAACTCCGCGGGCATCGCTGTGCCGGTGGCGGACCTGGCGGAGATCATCGGCCGTTCCGTGACCTGGGGCGCAACCAATGGCAGCCTTTCCGGCACGCAAGGCACTGTCCAGACCGCCGGGACGGCCACGAGCAGTTTTCAGGCCGCCGCCGTCGGATCGGCAGTCATTTTCGCCAAAGTAGATAACGATAACACGTCGCCGGTCAGCTCAAACGTCTTGAGCGTCATCGTCAACAAGGCGAATACGACCGCGGCCATCACGAATGGCACCTCGCTATCCAGCGCCCCCTCGGTGACCGGGCAACCGGTGGCCGTTAACTTCAATGTGACGGGCGCGTTCGGCAACACTCCGACGGCTCCGACCAGCAATGTCACCGTCAGTGACGGCACGGATAGCACCGTGGGTACAGTTGCGGCCGGCACAGGCAACTTCACATTCAAGACGGCTGGGGCGAAAACACTCACCGCGACTTATGCAGGCGATGGCAACTTCAATGCCAGTCCCGCTTCGGCCGCGGTGTCCCATGCGGTGAATAAAGCGAATACGACGACAACCATTTCCTCCGACAGTCCCGATCCGTCTCTGGCGGGGGGGACGGTTACCTTCAACGTGGCGGTTACCGCGGTGGCGCCGGGGGCGGCCGTGGCGCCCACCACGATTACCGGCACGGCCATGGTGTCCGATGGCGGCACGAATACCTGTGTGGCCACGCTGACCGGGGGAACGGGCTCCTGTACGATCGTCTTCCCGAGCGGCGGAGCGTACGCGATGTCCGCCACGTACAGCGGCGATTCCAATTTCAACGGGAGCGTATCGGCGGCCAATACCCACACGGTCAACTGTCCCGCGCATGTGGCGGCTGATCTCGACGGGGACTGTGATGTGGACATGGACGACTTCGGGCGCTTCCAAGCCTGCGCTACCGGCCCGTTCGTGCCGTATAACCCGGTCGCCCTTCCGCCGGGATGTACGTTGAATCCGGATATCAACGGTCATATCGCGGCTGATTTCGATAACGATGGCGATGTGGATCAGGTCGATTTCGCTATCTTTCAGCGGTGTTTCAGCGGAAGAAACGTGATCGCCCAGCCAAACTGCGCGAATTGATGTCAGGGGGCGCGCCCTTCGATTTTTGCCGCTGAGCCGCTTGCCGGTACAATTCCGGCTATGCTTTCACGATTGAACAGCGTGGCGTTGATGGGGATTGACGCGGTGCCCTGCGAGGTCGAGGTGGACGTGGCCACGCGGGGGTTTGGGAAACCGGCCATCGTGGGGCTGCCCGATGCCGCGGTGAAGGAAAGCCTGGAGCGGGTGCACACGGCGCTGCATAACTCCGGGTATGGGTGGCCGCAGTATCGGGTGTTGATCAATCTGGCGCCGGCGGATATTCGCAAGGAGGGGCCGGCGTTCGATCTGCCCATCGCTTTGGGGGTGATCTTCGGGAGCGATGCGGGGTCGCCGGATAGAGCCGCACAATATCTCATCGCCGGCGAGTTGGCGCTGGATGGACGCGTGCGGCCGATCAAAGGGGCGATGTCCATGGCCATGCTGGCCCGGGAACGCGGGCTGGCCGGTGTGGTGGTGCCGCGGGAGAACGCGGCCGAGGCGGCGGTGGTGAGCGAGGTTGAGGTTTACGGGGTGGGCACGCTGGCCGAGGCGGTGGGGTTCTTGACCGAGCAACTGCCGCTGGAGGCGACGAATATTGACCTGGAGGCGGCGTTTGCCCAGGCGTCGCAGTACGAGGAGGATTTCAGCGAGGTCCGCGGGCAGGAATCAGTGAAGCGGGCGCTGGTGGTGGCGGCGGCGGGGGGGCACAACATTCTGATGATCGGGCCGCCGGGGACGGGCAAGACCATGCTGTCCAAGCGGCTGCCGACGATCCTGCCGCCGTTGTCGCTGGCGGAGTCGCTGGAGACCACGCGGATTTATTCGGCGGCGGGGAAGATGCCGGCCGGGGTGGCCTTATTGGCGCGACGGCCGGTGCGGGCGCCGCATCATTCCGCGAGCGGGCCGGCGCTGGTGGGCGGGGGGTCGATTCCACAGGCCGGCGAGGTGTCACTGGCTCATCACGGCTTGCTGTTTTTGGATGAGTTTCCGGAGTTTCCGCGGGCGATTTTGGAGACGCTGCGCCAGCCGCTCGAGGATGGGGTGGTGACCATCGCGCGGTCGCATTCGTCGATCACCTTCCCGGCGCGGTTCATGCTGGTGGCGGCCATGAACCCGTGTCCGTGCGGATATTTCACCGATCCGAACAAGCCGTGCAAATGTACGCCGCCGCAGATCGAGAAGTATTTGTCGCGGGTGAGCGGGCC